>JALYVK010000076.1 GCA_030853265.1 Actinomycetota bacterium | reverse complement strand
GCTGGGTCCCGATTCGCCGGGCCGGCAACACGAAGACTGGCAGCAACACCAGCGCCAGCGCGGTGATCTGCCAGGACAGCGTGAACATCACGGTGGCGGTGAAGGCCAGGCTCACCACGTTGCTGACCAAGCCGGACAGGGTCGAGGTGAACGCCTGCTGGGCGCCGAGCACGTCCGAGTTCAGCCGGCTGACCAGGGCGCCGGTCTGGGTCCGGGTGAAGAAGGCCAGCGGCATCCGCTGCACGTGGTCGAACACCGCGGTACGCAGGTCATAGATCAGCCCCTCGCCGATCCGGGCCGAGTACCACCGCTGGGCCAGCGATAACCCGGCATCGATGACGGCCAGCCCGGCGATGATCAGCGCGATCTGGACGACGGTGTGCAGCGTGCCGTGCCCGGTGATCTCGTTGATCACCCGGCCGGCCAGCACCGGAGTGGCCACCCCGATCAGCGCGTCCAGCACGATCACCGCCAGGAACAGCAACAGCGCGAGCCGGTACGGCATGGCAAAGGCGAGGACCCGGCGGGCGGTGCCGGGTCGCAGCGGGCGCTTGGACAGCGTCGGGTCGCGGCGCATCGAACGCATTACCGTCCAATTGCCGCCGGGGTGGGTCATCGGCTCGTCACCTGGATGATTATCCGCTGTCGCAGCGATGTCGATGTCCGCTGTCGCGGCGATGTCGATGTCCGCTGTCGCCGCGGCGTTGATCGTCCGCTGTCGCGGGGCCGACTATCCGCCGGAGCGAGGCGGTGGTCAGTCCTCCCGGTCCAGCCCGATCAGCGACCGCAGCTGGCGATACTGGGCCTCGCGTTCGGCCAACTCCTGCTCGTCCTGGCTGCGGTCGGCGGCGGCCAGCAGCAGCGCCTTGGTCTCGGTCACCGCGGTGCGCGGCGGTGCCAGCAGCTGGCCCAGGTAGCGCTCGCCGGTGGCCGCCAGCTCAGCGGCCGGCACCACCTCGTTGACCAGGCCGATCGCGCCGGCCTCGGCCGCGCCGACCCGGCGGCCGGTCAGGCAGATGCCGGCCGCCCGCGAGTAGCCGACCAGCTCGATCAGCCGCTTGGTACCACCCAGATCCGGCACCAGCCCGAGGGACGGTTCGGCCATCGTGAACTGGGCGTCCTCGGCGGCGATCCGCAGGTCACAGGCCAGCGCCAGCTGGAAGCCGGCACCGACCGCGTGCCCCTGCACCAGTGCCAGGCTGACCAGGCTCGGACGGGCGAACACCCCGAAGGCCTGCTGGTAGCCGGCGATCTCGGCGGTGGCCTGCTCGGCCGGCATCGCGGCCAGTTGCAGCGGGCTGGTCATCCCCTCGATGCCGGCCGGGGTGAACATCCGCCGGTCCAGGCCGGCCGAGAACGACGGGCCCTCGCCACGCACCACCAGCACCCGGACGGTGCCGGGTAGGGCATTGACCGAGCGGAGCAGCCAGGCCCAGGTCAGTGGCTGCTGGGCGTTGCGAATGTCCGGTCTGTTCAGGGTGATGGTGGCAACGGCATCGTCACGGGACAGCGCGAGGCTGAACCCGGCGGCCGGTGGGATCTGGTCGGCGGGGACGGGGTGCGAGCTCAGGGTTGCTTCTTCCTTCCGCGAGTGGCGCCGCCGCGACCGCGCAGCGACACGTCGTTCTCGGTGAGCAGCCGGTGGATGAACCCGTAGGACCGCTTGTGGCTGTCAGCCAGTTCGCGGATGCTGCGGCCCTTCTCGTACTGCTTCTTCACTTCGCTGGCTAGCTTATTGCGCTCGGACCCCGTGATGCGGGCGCCCTTCTTCAGATCGGTCACCGTCAGTTCCTCTCTCGGACGACGCGGCACCTATTGCTGAGTGGACTTCTTGTGGCGGCTGCGGGGTCAGCACGACACAAACGGGAGTGTGGTAGCACCTTGCTAGCAGTCCGGACGGCAGACCGCAATGGTTAGTTGATCTAGGCTGCTCAGGCGAGCGCGATCAGGTCGGCGAGGTCGGCGCTCCAGCTGTCCTCGATGCCATCCGGCAGCAGAATCACCTTGTCCGGATTGAGTGCTTCGACCGCACCCTCATCGTGGGTGACCAGCACGATCGCACCCGAGTAGTGCCGTAGCGCGTCCAGCACCTGCTCGCGGCTGGCCGGGTCGAGGTTGTTGGTCGGCTCGTCCAGCAACAGGACGTTCGCCGCGCTGGTCACCAGCATTGCCAGCGCCAACCGGGTCTTCTCGCCGCCGGAGAGCACGCCGGCCGGCTTGTCGACATCGTCGCCGGAGAACAGGAACGCGCCCAGCACGCTGCGCAGTTGCAGGTCGGCCGGGTCCGGCGCCGAGCTGCGCATGTTCTCCAGCACCGTCCGTCCGGTGTCCAGCGTCTCGTGCTCCTGGGCGTAGTAGCCCAGCCGCAGGCCGTGACCGGGTACCACCTCGCCGGTGTCGTAGGACTCGGCGCCGGCCAGCAGCCGCAGCAGGGTGGTCTTGCCGGCCCCGTTCAGGCCGAGCACCACCACCCGGGTGCCCCGGTCGATGGCCAGGTCGACGTCGGTGAACACCTCCAGCGAGCCGTAGGACTTCGACAATCCCTCGGCGGTCAACGGAGTCCGGCCGCAGGGCGCCGGGTCCGGGAAGCGCAGCCTGGCCACCTTGTCGCTGACCCTGATGTCGGCCAGCCCGGCGTTGAGCGCATCGGCCCGCCGGAGCATCTGCTGGGCGGCCCGTGCCTTGGTGGCCTTGGCCCGCATCTTGTCGGCCTGGCTGCGCAGTGAGTCGATCTTGCGCTCGGCGTTGGCTCGTTCCCGGTGCCGGCGGCGCTCGTCGGCCTCGCGCTGCTTGAGGTAGGTCTGCCAGCCGACGTTGTAGACATCGACCACGCTGCGGTTGGCGTCGAGGTACCAGACCTTGTTCACCACCGAGTCCAGCAATTCCACGTCGTGGCTGATCACGATCAGGCCGCCCCGGTGGCCCTTGAGAAAGTCCCGCAGCCAGCCGATGGAATCGGCGTCCAGGTGGTTGGTCGGCTCGTCCAGCAACAGGGTGGTCGGTTCGCCGGCCGAGTCGGCGAACAGGATCCGGGCCAGCTCGATCCGCCGGCGCTGGCCACCGGACAGGGTGCCCAGCGGCTGGGCCAGCACCCGTTCGGGCAGGCCCAGGTGCGAGCAGATCCGGGCCGCGTCGGCCTCGGCCGCGTAGCCGCCAAGTGCTGAGAACCGCTCCTCGAGCTGGCCGTAGCGCCGGATCAGCGAATCGTCGGTGTGCTCATCGGCCAGCCGGTGACCGACCGTGGTCAGCTCGTGCAGGATCACGTCCAGCCCGCGGGCCGACAGCACCCGGTCGCCAGCGGTCTGCTCTAAGTCACCGGTTCGCGGATCCTGCGGCAGGTAGCCGATCGGCCCGTTGCTGGCCACCGAGCCGCCATGCGGCAGCGTCTCGGCGGCGAGCACCTTGAGGCTGGTGGTCTTGCCGGCACCGTTGCGACCGACCAGCCCGATCCGGTCGCCGGCCTGCACGCGAAGGGTGGTTGGTTGTAGCAGGATCCGCGCGCCAGCGCGCAGTTCCAAGTCAGTGGCAGTAATCATCGCAAGAGAGACTTTCCGGTAAAGGCTGATGGGCAAGGCTGAATCAGGGCCGGCCTCAGCGCGGAACAGTGCTCACAGCGTCAGATTACCGCAGAACCGCCGGCCGCTCAGACGTTGAAGCCCAGCGCCCGCAGCTGCTCGCGGCCGTCGTCGGTGATCTTGTCCGGACCCCACGGCGGGATCCACACCCAGTTGATCTTGACGCCGCTGGCCAGTGGCGTCGGGCCGCCGGTGAGCGCGGAGTGCGCCTGCTCCTCGATCTCGTCGGTGAGCGGGCAGGCCGCCGAGGTGAGCGTCATGTCGACCGTCACGGTGGCATCCTCGGCGATGTCCAGGCCGTAGATCAGGCCGAGATCCACCACGTTGATGCCCAGCTCGGGGTCGACCACGTCGCGCAGCGCCTCTTCGACATCGTCCTTGGACGGTGCCGGGATGGTGCTCGGTTCGGTCATGGCTTGGTGCTCCGTTCCTCTTCTTCGGTGGCTGCTGTCGCGTTCTCACTCGCGGTCGCCTCGGCCACCGCGGACTTCATGGCCATCCAGCCGAGCAGCGCGCACTTGACCCGGGCCGGGTACTTCGACACGCCCTCGAAGGCTACCGCGTCGTCCAGCGCGTCGGCCTCGTCCTCGGTGAGCGTGCTCTGCCCCTGGGACTGCATCAGTTCGAGGAATTTCTCCTGCAATCGCAGGGCATCGGCGATCGAGCCGCCGACCACCAGGTCACTCATCACCGAGGTGGAGGCCTGGCTGATCGAGCAGCCCTCCCCCACCCAGCCGAGCTCGGCGATCTCGCCGTCGGCCAGCCGGACCCGCAGGGTGACCTCGTCACCGCAGGTCGGGTTGACGTGATGCACCTCGGCATCGAACGGCGCGATCTCGCCGCGATGCTGCGGATGCTTGTAGTGATCGAGAATGATCTGCTGGTACATCGAATCCATCGACAAGCTCATTTGTGTCTCCGGCTCTTCGCGCTGACAGCCAGCTCATTGCGATGCTCACTCATCCGAACATCTCCTGCACTCGGGCCAATCCCGCAACCAGGGCGTCCACCTCGCCGGTCGTGGTGTAGATACCGAACGAGGCCCGGGTGGTCGCCGGGATCCCGTACCGAACGCAGACCGGACGGGCACAGTGGTGGCCGGCCCGGACCGCGATACCCTGCTCGTCCAGCAGCTGGCTGACGTCGTGTGGGTGAATACCCTTGACCGTGAACGAGATCGTGGCACCTCGATGGTCTGGGGTGTTGGGTCCGATCACCGTCAGGCCGGGCACCGAGGCCAGCGCGTCCAGGGCGTAGCGGGTGAGCGCATCCTCGTGTGCCTGGACCTGGTCCATCCCGATCGCGGTCAGGTAGTCGATGGCCGCACCGAGCCCGATTGCCTCGGCAATCATGGGCGTTCCGGCCTCGAAGCGATGCGGCGGGGCGGCGTAGGTGGTGCCCGACATGTCGACGGTCTCGATCATCTCGCCACCGCCCATGAACGGCGGCAGTGCGGCGAGCAGCTCGTAGCGTCCCCAGAGCACGCCGACCCCGGTCGGGCCGTACAGCTTGTGGCCGGTGAAACCGAGGAAGTCCACCCCGAGTTCCTGCACGTCCAGCGGCCGGTGCGGCGCGGACTGCGCGGCGTCCAGGATGGTCAGTGCCCCGACCGCCTTTGCCCTGGCGACGATCCGAGAAACCGGGTTGACCGTGCCCAGCGCGTTGGACTGGTGGACGAAGGACACCACCTTGGTGCGCTCGTCGATCCGTTCGTCGATGGCCTGCTCGACCAGCCGGCCGTCGAGGTCGATCGGGATATAGCGGAACTCCGCGCCGGTGCGCTGCGCCAACAGCTGCCAGGGCACCAGGTTGGAGTGGTGCTCCATCTCGGTGACCACGATGTTGTCGCCCGGTCCCAGCCGGAACCGCTCGGCACCGGGAAAGGTGCTGGCGTTGGACAGCGAATAAGCCAGCAGGTTCAGCGATTCGGAGATGTTCTTGGTGAAGATCACCTCGTTGCGGCTGGGCGCGTTGATGAACGCTGCGACCTTGTCCCGGGCCCCCTCGAACAGGGTGGTGGCTTCCGAACCGAGGGTGTGCACGGCCCGAGCGACATTGGCGTTGTGCAGCCGGTAGTACTCGTCCAGGGTGTCGAGCACCAGCTGCGGTTTCTGCGAGGTGTTCGCCGAGTCGAGATAGACCAGCGGCTTGCCGTGCACCAGCCGGGTCAGGATCGGGAAATCCCGGCGGATCGCATCAACGTCAAAATCCGACATCTGGGCACACCCCCTTTCTGCTACGAATCGCTGGTGAATCAGACGGCGGCGGGCTCGTTGACGCCGTAGCGCGTGTAGCCGTTGGTCTCGAGTTCGTTTGCCAGCTCGGCGCCACCGGACTCCACGATCCGGCCGTCGAAGAAGACGTGCACGAAATCAGGCTGGATGTAGCGCAGGATCCGGGTGTAGTGGGTGATCAGCAGGGTGCCGATACCGCTCTCGCGGACCCGGTTCACCCCTTCGGACACGACCCGCAGCGCGTCGACGTCCAGGCCGGAGTCGGTCTCGTCCAGGATCGCGATCTTCGGCTTGAGCAGCGCCATCTGCAGGATCTCGTGCCGCTTCTTCTCACCGCCCGAGAAGCCCTCGTTGACGTTGCGCTCGGCGAAGGACTTGTCCATCTCGAGCTCGGTCATCGCCGCGTTCACTTCCTTGACCCAGTTACGCAGCTTCGGCGCCTCGCCCCGCACCGCGGTGGCCGCGGTCCGCAGGAAGTTCGACACCGACACACCGGGCACCTCGACCGGGTACTGCATGGCCAGGAAGAGGCCCGCGCGGGCCCGCTCGTCCACTGCCAGCTCCAGCACGTTGGCGCCGTCGAGCAACACCTCGCCGGAGGTCACGGTGTACTTCGGGTGTCCGGCGATCGAGTACGCCAGGGTGGACTTACCCGAGCCGTTCGGGCCCATGATGGCGTGCGTCTCGCCGGAGGAGACCGTCAGGTTCACTCCCTTGAGGATCGCGGTGTCGTCCACGGCGACGTGCAGGTCGCGGATCTCGAGCTTCGACATGACTAGTTCTCCTCTATCGGCTTGCTGAGATCGGCATAGACCTCGCCGTCAATCACGGATGTTTCGAATACCGGGACGGGCCTGGTGGCCGGTGGTCCGGTGGGCTTGCCGGTGCGCAGGTCAAAGCGCGAGCCGTGCAGCTCGCACTCGATCGTGCAACCGTCGATCTCGCCGTCGGACAGCGGCACCTCGGCATGCGAGCACAGATCCTCGATCGCGAAGATCTCGTCGCCGACCTGCACGACAGCCACGTCGAGCTGGTCGAGCTCCACCCTTAGCGGCTGGCCGTCGGACAGCTGAGCGAGGCTGCACAGCTTGGTGCTCACTCGGCTGCCTCGCTATCGGCCGGGCCCTCGGCAATCTCCGGCGCGCCGCCGAGCCGGGCGTCGATGCTGGCCATCAGCCGGTCGTGCAGCTCGGGCACGGTGACGTGGTCGATAACGTCGGCCAGGAAGCCCCGGACCACCAACCGCCGGGCCTCGTCGGCCTCGATGCCGCGTGACTGCAGGTAGAACAGCTGCAGGTCATCGAAGCGGCCGGTCGCGCTGGCGTGGCCGGCGCCGGCAATCTCGCCGGTCTCGATCTCGAGGTTGGGCACCGAGTCGGCTCGCGCCCCGTCGGACAGCAGCAGGTTGCGGTTGAGCTCGTAGGTGCTGGTGCCGATCGCCGACGGCCGGATCCGGACGTCGCCGATCCAGACCGTCCGCGCGCTGTCGCCGTCCAGCACCGCCTTGTAGACCACGTTGGAGCTGCAGTGCGGCACCGAATGGTCGACGTACAAACGCGATTCCTGGTGCTGGCCGTCACCGCAGAAGGACAGGCCGTACAGGTTCGCCGCACCACCGGGGCCGCCGAAACGGACCGTCGGGTTGATCCGGACGACGTCGCCGCCGAGGTTCACCACGATGTGGTGGTAGCTGGCGTCGCGACCGATCAGCGCCCCGTGCGCGGCGACGTGCACCGAGCCCGGATCCCAGTCCTGCACGCTGATCAGCGTCAGATCGGAGCCGTCGCCGAGCACTGTCTCGACGTTGGCGGCGACGGTCGCCTCACCGAGATGATCCATCACCACCGTCGCCTTGGAGTGCGGCTGCGCGTCGATGATGAAATGGCCGTAGTTCAAACCGGGTTTACCCAGCGAGCGCAAGGTGATCGGCTCGGTCAGCTGGGCTCCCGAGGCGATGCTCACCAGCACCACCTGGTCCACGTTCGCGGCCGCCAACGCGCTGACCCGGTCGGCGGGCTTGACCGCCTTGCCGAACAGCGGGTGATCCCGACCGACCGAGGACAGCGTTACTCCATCGGGCAATTCGGTCTCGAACCGGAACGAGTCCTCGGACTGGAACTGGTTGAACAGCGGCCGCAGCTTGCGCAGCGGGCTGAACCGCCAGTCCTCTTCCCGGCCGGTCGGCACGCCGAAAGCGTCCGGATCGTGCGAGGTGAACCGCTCGGCCGGCGAACCGGTCGTCTGCGGGGTTGCGGGCATACGGGATTCGGTATCTGTTGCAGTCACTGGTTAGCCGACCGCGCCTTCCATCTGTAGTTCGATGAGCCGGTTCAGCTCCAGGGCATATTCCATCGGCAGTTCACGGGCGATCGGCTCGACGAAGCCGCGAACGATCATCGCCATCGCCTCGTCTTCGGACAGCCCACGGCTCATCAGGTAGAAGAGCTGGTCGTCGCTGACCTTGGACACCGTCGCCTCGTGACCCATCGACACGTCGTCCTCGCGGACGTCGACATAGGGGTAGGTGTCCGAGCGGCTGATCGTGTCGACCAGCAGCGCGTCGCACTTCACAGTGGACTTGCTGTGGTGCGCGCCCGGCTCGACCTGGACCAGGCCACGGTAGGAGGTCCGGCCGCCGCCGCGAGCCACCGACTTGGAGATGATCGTCGAGGACGTGTGCGGTGCCGCGTGCACCATCTTGGCGCCGGCGTCCTGGTGCTGGCCCTCGCCGGCGAAGGCGATCGAGAGCACCTCGCCCTTGGCGTGCTCACCGGTCATCCAGACCGCCGGGTACTTCATGGTGACCTTGGAACCGATGTTGCCATCGACCCACTCCATGGTCGCGCCCTCTTGGGCGACGGCCCGCTTGGTGACCAGGTTGTAGACGTTGTTCGACCAGTTCTGGATCGTGGTGTAGCGGCACCGGCCGCCCTTCTTCACGATGATCTCTACCACCGCCGAGTGCAGCGAGTCCGAGGAGTAGATCGGCGCGGTGCAGCCCTCGACGTAGTGCACGTAGGCACCCTCGTCGATGATCATCAGGGTCCGCTCGAACTGGCCCATGTTCTCGGTGTTGATCCGGAAGTAGGCCTGCAGCGGGATGTCGACGTGCACGCCCTTGGGGACGTAGATGAACGAGCCACCCGACCACACCGCGGTGTTCAGCGCGGCGAACTTGTTGTCACCGGACGGGATGATCGTGCCGAAGTACTCCTTGAACAGGTCCTCGTGCTCGCGCAGCGCGGTGTCGGTGTCCAGGAACAGCACGCCCTGCTCTTCGAGGTCCTCGCGGATCTTGTGGTAGACGACCTCAGACTCGTACTGGGCCGCGACACCGGAGACCAACCGCTGCTTCTCGGCCTCCGGGATGCCCAGCTTGTCGTAGGTGTTCTTGATGTCGGCGGGCAGATCGTCCCAGGTCGCCGCCTGCTTCTCGGTCGAGCGGACGAAGTACTTGATGTTGTCGAAGTCGATCCCCGACAGGTCCGAGCCCCAGTTCGGCATCGGCTTCTTGAAGAAGATCTCGAGCGCCTTGAGCCGGCGTTCGAGCATCCATTCCGGCTCGTTCTTCAGCATCGAGATGTTGCGCACGACGTCTGCGTTGATGCCGCGGCGCGCCGTCGAGCCGGCCACGTCGGTGTCCGACCAGCCGAACTTATAGGTGGACAGGGCATCGATCTGCTCGTCCTGGGTCTGGATTCGCTCTGCTGCGGTGGTCACTATCTGCCTCCCGTGCTGGGGACTGTGCTATCTAGGTGGTTCTTGCGGTGGTGCTGTTCGGCTTGCGGTACGTGCGTGGTGCAGACCCCGTCGCCGTGCGCGATGGTGGCCAGCCGCTGTACGTAGGTGCCCATGGCCTGCGCCATCGCCCGGGTCTCGGCCTCACAGAGTTCGGGGAACTCGGCCGCGACGTGGGCCACCGGGCAGTGGTGCTGGCAGATCTGGATGCCCTGGCCGGCCGGCGCGGCGTTGGCCGCGTAGCCCTCTTCGGTCAGCACCTCGGCGACCAGGTCGGCCCGCTGACCCGGCGCCAAGTCGTCCCGGTCGGCCAACCGGGCGGCGATCCGCTCGGTCAAGGTGTGCGCCCGGTGCTCGGCGAAGGCCAGCACCGCGGCGTCTCCCCCGCTGTCGCGCAGGTAACGCAACGCGGTTGAGGCGAGGTCGTCATAGGCATGGCCGAAGCTGGCCCGGCCGGAGTCGGTCAGCGCATAGGTACGAGCCGGCCGGCCACGACCGCGCGGGCGTAGCGGCGAGATCCGCGGTTCGACCTCGGCCAGCAGGCCGTCGATCACCAGGGCGTCCAGGTGGCGACGGATCGCCGCGGCGGACAGTTCGAGCCGCTCGGCCAGCGCCGCGGCACTCAACGGGCCGGTCTCTTGGATCAGTCGGACCACCGCGTCCCGGGTCCGGCCCTCGGCCGACAGCACACCGCTCACATCGGGCCCGGACAGGGCCACGCCGGAGCTGGTGATTTTCACAAGACAAGTATGACGTATTTCCGTCCACGTTCCCACCCCGGGGTGCATCCGGCGCATCGCGCGGCCATCCCGCCGCCGCGCTCGGGCCAGCACGGGCTTGCTGACCTGGTCTGCCCGGGTTCGTCAGATAACCTGTGGCGGTGCCGACGGTGGAGGTTCGCGGCCGGTTCGGCGCCTTCCGCGCGGCTGGCATGGCAGGTGCTCGGTCTGACGGCGAGCAGGTCAGCCTTGACCGGGCACGTCGGGTTGCCGGCGGATCGGCCATATTTCCAGCTCTGCTGGGGCTGCCGCTGCTGCTGTTGGCCGCGGGCTGGCCGGCCCTCGTCATCCTTAGCACCTTGCCATCCGGACACTCGGGCAGCAGTTGGGTCCTGCTGGCAGTGCTGGCAGTTCTCGGCTGGCTCGCGGCAGTCGGGCTGGCCTATTTCGGATGGCAAAGGTCCACCACCGCACGCCGGCGCGCAGTTCGATCGGCCGCCAGGCGCGCGGTATCCCTGCTGGGTGAATCGATGGCCGATTGTGCCGGCGCCTTCGATTGGCATGAGCTGATCCTGCGGCTGGATTCCCATCATCAGATCCTGACCGCGCATCGCCGGGACGGTAGCGGAGACGCCATCGAGGCCTGGACAGTCGAACTACACGATGCCTGTCGCGAATTTGAGCGGCGGCTGACGGCCTTCGTCGGTGCCTGGAGCGCGGCCGAGGTTCATGCCCAACGTGACGGCGAAGTCCATGCGCGGATGACAATCACTCACGGTGTGTGACCTCGGCCGGTCAAAAGCGGCGGCTCGATGAACCTAAATCGGCGCGGGGCCCACGGTGTTCCAGCCATAGCCGGCGTTCCACTGCCATCCGTGGCCGAGGATATCGTCGGTGACATCGCAGGAAGCCTTCTCGGTCCCAGTGATGGCTGTCGTGGAGCCGCTGTACTTGGTAGTCCGATCGTTCATCCCGTCGAAGACGAAATCGCACAACACATAGACCCGGACGGAGTAACCGCAACTGTCGGTGATGTGGCCCGTGAAGGACTGATCGCCCTGGTCGCCGGTCACATTCAGAGTGCAGCCGCCACCGCCGGGCGGCGCGACATTGTTCGGAGTGACGGCCGCCGCGCTCGCCGCGCTCGCGAAAGCGATGAGACAGGCCGAGCCGGCCGCTGACATCAATTGACGCTTATTCATCTATCCCCCCGATAGGTCCGTGCATCGGAGCAGATCCTAGCCAGGATTTTCGGCGGTTGGGGGCTTTTGGTCACTTGGCTGGGGCACACTGGATGCCGTGAAAGACCGCGATGAGTCGGCTGCCGGCCCGGCGTGGGTCCGTGAGGTCGATATCGATCCGGCCGGTGTCCCGCACGATGCTCAGGTTCCACCGTCCGCAATTTTGCGCGTGGCCGGGTGGCTGGTTGAGATCAGAGTGCTCACGATCTTCTTGCTACTTAGTGTTCATCCGGAAGTCCTGTTCAGGACAGCACTTGGAGTGGCAGTGGCCGTTGCTACCGTCGCCTACGGTCTGCTAGCGATCCGGCTCGAACGGTCGCGGGCGATTGCCCCGCGTGCGTCACTGATCGCGATTGTGGCCCTCGCGGACTTTGCCGCCGCCCTCGCGGCACACACCGCCGTCGTGAGCTTGATCCTTGCGATTCCAAGCCTGCTCGCCGCCATCCTGATCATCTGGCATTTCGGCAGCACTCTCCTTCGAGCCAGACAGCCTCGCTAGCCCCAGCAACGGTCCGTGCCCGCGATCGTCGGCGAGCGCACCAAATGGACCTCGACCGGATCAGGGGCGTCTGGCGCATCGCGCGGCGCGGTAAATTCCTGCGCGTGCTCTATCGCGCGGCGGAACTGACCGTCTCACCACTATTGCGGGCTTACTTCCGTCCGGTCTCGAGCGGGCAGCGGCACGTCCCGCGGACCGGCTCGGCGATCATCGCCGCCAACCACCTGTCCGCCGCGGACGAGGTGTTCACTCCGATCACCGCCCGCCGCCAGGTGGTGTACTTCGCCAAGTCGGAGTACTTCGACGCCCCCGGAGTCCGGGGCAAGGCATTGGCCTGGGTGTTCACGGAGTTCGGGCTGGTCCCGGTCGATCGCAGCAACCCACGGGCCGCCGCCTCGACCATCGACGTGGGGGTCGACCTGCTCGCGGCCGGCAAGGTGCTGGGCATCTACCCCGAGGGCACCCGATCCCCGGACGGCCGGCTGCACAAGTTCCGTACCGGGGTGGCCCGGCTGGCGTTGCGCTCCGGCGCACCGGTCGTCCCGGTTGGCCTGATCGGTACCGACCGGGTGTTACCGGCCGGCGAGCAGCGCTGGCGGCGGGTCCCGCTCGAGGTGCACTACGGGCCGGCCCTGGACTTCTCCGGCCGACCCGAGGACGAGCGGTCCTCCCGGGCGCTGCGCGAGGTCACCGAGACCATCCGGGAAGCCGTCCAGAAACTGTCCGGGCAGGAGTACGTGAACAGCTACGGCAGCACGGTTAAAGCCGGCGAGTAGCCCCGGCCGAGTTGACCAGGTCACCGATCGGCCGTCCGGCGGGACCTTCACATCCCGGCTACCTAGACTCAACCCGTGCCCCTTCCCGCCGTCGAGATAGCTGGTCTCGTCAAGCGATACGGCGACCGCACCGCGGTGGACGGCATCTCACTGACCCTGCAGCGCGGCCAGCTGCTCGCGCTGCTGGGTACCAACGGGGCCGGCAAGACCACCATCATCGAGATCTGCGAGGGATTCCGGTCCGCCGACGCGGGCTCGGTCCGGGTGCTGGGGCTGGATCCGACCAGGGATTCGGCTCGGCTGCGACCGCAGGTCGGGGTGATGCTGCAGGACGGCGTCGGTGGCTACACCGGCGCCCGGGCACTGGAATTGCTGCGGCTGTTCGGCAGCTACGCCGCCCATCCGCTGGACGCCGGTGAGCTGCTCGAACTGGTCGGCCTGGCCGAGGCAGCCCGCACCCCGGTCAAGCGACTGTCTGGTGGTCAGCAGCAGCGGCTGTCGCTGGCGATGGCACTGATCGGCCGTCCGGAACTGCTGTTCCTCGACGAGCCCACCACCGGGATGGACCCGCAGGCCCGGCGCGGTACCTGGGAGCTGATCCGCAGGCTGCGCGCGGACGGGGTGAGCGTGGTGCTTACCACCCATTACCTGGATGAGGCGGAGGAGCTGGCCGACAACGTGGTGATGCTGGACGCCGGCCGGATCATCGCCGAGGGCAGCCCGGCCGAGCTCACCCGAGCCGGCTCCGCCGGTCAGGTGCGCTTCACGGCCCGTCCGGGCCTGCCGATCGAGGCCCTGCAGGCGGCGCTGCCTGCCGGCGCCCTGGTCAGCGAGCCGCACCCGGGCAGCTACCTGGTGGCCGCCGAGGTCACTCCCGAACTGCTGGCCGCCGTCACCGGCTGGTGTGCCGGCCAATCGGTGCTGGCCGAGGGCCTGAACGTCGAGCGACGCAGCCTCGAAGATGTCTTCCTGGCGCTGACCGCGAATACCGCCAACGCCGGCCGGCTGGCCGTGGACCGGGCACCGGTGCGCCGATGAGTTCGGGATCGCCATCGATGAACTCCGCCCCGGCGCAGCTCAGCTTCGCCCCGGCTCCGGCTGCCGCGCCGGCCGGCGCGATGCTCGCCGCCCAGACCCGGATGGAGCTGCGGCTGCTGCTGCGCAACGGCGAGCAGGTCGGGCTGACCCTGATCATCCCGCTGCTGCTGGAGTTCTTCTTCAACCTGCCGCTGCTCTACAGCCTGGACACGCCACGCCGGATCGACTTCGTGGTGCCCTCGGTGTTGGCGCTGGCAGTGATGAGCGCGTCGTTCACCGGCCTTGCCATCGGCACCGGCTTCGAGCGCAAGTATGCGGTCCTCAAACGGCTCGGCGCCACCGCGCTGTCCCGGCCCATCCTGCTGGCCGGCAAGACCTGCGCGGTGCTGATCCTGCAGGTGTTGCAGGCCGCGCTAATCTGCGCCTTCGGGCTGCTGCTGGGCTGGCGGCCGGCCGACACCGGGCTGTTGGCGGTACTGCTGATCGTGCTCGGCACCGCCACCTTCGGCGGCCTGGGCCTGCTGCTGGCGGGCACCGTCCGAGCCGAAATCACCCTCGCAGCGGCCAACCTGGTATGGCTGGTGCTGCTGTTCGCCGGTGGGATCGCGATCCCGCTCTCGCGCTACCCGGGGGCGGCGGCCGACGTGCTGCGCTACCTGCCCTCGGCCGCGCTGTCCGACGGCCTGCACCAGGTGCTGCAGCACGGCGGCGGGCTGCCGGTGCGGCCGATCCTGATCCTGCTCGGCTGGGCGGTGCTGGCGATGCCGGCCGCGGCCAGGTGGTTCAAGTGGGAGTGAGAATCCTCGGCTGGGCCCGCAACCCGGCGTTGCTGCCCAGGCTGGCGCTGGCCTCGGTGATCGTCAATGTGGTCATCGTGGTGACCGGCGGCGCGGTCCGGCTGACCGGCTCCGGGCTGGGTTGCCCGACCTGGCCGTCCTGCACGGACGACTCGCTGACGCCGACGAAGTCCTATGCCCTGCACGGAATCATCGAGTTCACCAACAGGCAGCTGACCTTCGTACTGAGCATCGTGGTGCTGGCGACCCTGGTCGCGGCGCTGCTGGTGCGGCGCGAGCGGGCGCTGGCCGTGCTACTCGCGGCGAGCATTCCGGCGCAGGCCGTCCTCGGTGGAATCACCGTGCTGACCAAGCTCAATCCGTGGAGCGTAGCCGCGCACTTCATGCTGTCGATCGCGATCATCGCGGTCGCCTTCGTGCTCTGGTGGCGGTTGCGCGCCGTTGCTGCCGAGCCGGCCGCCCCCGGTGCGCTGCGCGGTGCCGGCTGGGTGATGCTGGCGATCACTGCGGCGGTGCTGGCGGTCGGCACAGTGGTCACCGGCAGCGGACCGCACGCCGGTGACAAGGGTGCGACCCATCGGATTCACCTGGCGCCGGCCTCAGTTGCGCAACTGCACGCCGACCTGGTGATGCTGCTGATCGGGGTCACCATCGGCTTCGTGCTGCTGGCCCGGGCCACCGGCGCGTCCGGCGAGCTGCAACGGGCCGGCTACTGGCTGCTGGGCATCGAGCTGGGCCAGGGCCTGATCGGTTTTGTCCAGTACTTCACGCATGTTCCGGCGTTGCTGGTGGGCATCCACATGTTCGGCGCCTGCCTGGTCTGGCTGGCCGCGCTGACGGTGCTCGGCCGACTGGGAGTGGGCATCGGCCGACCGCGATCAGCGGCTGGGCTAGCTAGCGACGAAGCGGGCAGCGGAGTCGGCGTGGACGCCCCGCGAGAGCCTCATGGGATCGCTCTCATCCAATGAATACGGCACTTTGGGGTTGCGCAAGATAACGATTCGGTTTACGGTCGAAGACGTCCCGATTAAGCGGCTAGCCCGGTTTGGGCGATTAGCGATCGTGACAGCGTTCTGACAGTGGGCGCCAGCCGCTTGCGCAAACTGCCGGCGCCGATGATGTCGCCGGGCCAGCCACCGGCAACCGACCCGGATCAGCAGCACCGCAGCCATCGGCGCGCTCGCGCCCGAGGCCTGTTCGAGCCTGCCCGCGAACTACTCCGGCCCACCCCCAACGGAGGCATCATGATTTCCCGACGCGCTTTTCTCGGTACCGGCGCCGCGGCCCTGACCGCGCCCGTCCTGCTCGACCTCGGACTCGGCACCCGGCAGCGAGCCGGGGCCGCCACCCCGGCCCCCCCCGCCACCCTGGCCGTCAACCTGGTCAACAACACCGGCACCAGGCCGGTCTACGCCTACGTCACCGGGATGGCCCCGGACAACGGCGGCGCCTGGATGTTCCTACAGGCCGATGGCCACACCCCGTACTACCCGCCGTCCCCTAGCGCGCCGCAGACCCCGCTGGGCGCGAACTGCTCGATTCCATTGGGCAGTTCGGGCTCCACCAGCATCACCGTGCCGCATCTGGTCGGCGGTCGAGTGTGGTTCTCGATCGGCGCGCCGCTGCAGTTCTTCGTCAACCCCGGGCCGGGCATCGTGATGCCCTCGGTGAGCAATCCAAGCGACCCGAACATCAATATCCAATGGGGATTCTGCGAACTTACCTACGACAGCAGCCAGCTGTACGCCAATATCAGCTTCGTCGACTTCGTCTCGTTGCCGATCGCGCTCTCCTTGCAGTCCAGCGACGGCAGCCAAACCGTCAACGGGCTGCCCAGCGGCGGCCTGGATCGGGTTTGCACTGCCCTGCGTGCCCAGGCCGCCGCCGACGGCAGTGACTGGGCCAAGCTGATCCAGACCGACGGCAGCGGCCGGAACCTGCGCGCGGTCAGCCCGAACCTCGGTGGATCCTCTTTGTTCGCAGGCTATCTGGACGACTATGTGAACCAGTGCTGGTCCAAGTACGCCGGTACCGACCTGACCATCGACACCCAGTACACGTGGGGAACTGTGACCGGCCGGGTCAGCGGCGACACCCTCACCTTCCCGGGTGTCGGCAGCTTCACCAAGCCGTCGACGTACGCGATCTTCAACTGCAGCACCGCGCCGTTCACCACCGGCAACGACGAGATGGGCAACCTGACCGCCCGGTTGGCTGCGGCCCTGAACCGAACCACCTTGCTGAACAACGCCAATCAGCCCGACGGCGAGAACGTCGCGAACTTCTATGCCCAGCCCCGGACGAACCACTACGCCCGGATCCTGCACCAGAACACCGCAGGCGGGCTGGGTTACGCCTTCCCCTACGACGACGTGCACGCCAGCGGCGGTACCGACGTCGAGGGCAAGGTGCAGGACGGCAATCCCGGCACCTTCACCATCACCGTCGGCTCACCCAGCTGATCCGAACGAAATTGGAGGAACGATGAGTTTGATTCGTACACCACGTGGCATCCTCGCCGCCGCAATTGGATTGGGCCTGGCCGCAGCGCTCGCCCCGGTGGCCGCCCATGCCGGCACTCCCCACGCAAGCCCGAACGACTTCAGCACCGTCTGGCAGGACGACTTCAACGGCCCGGCCGGTAGCGCGCCTTCGTCGGGCAACTGGCAGTACGACCTTGGACCGGGCGCCAACTACGGCACCGGCGAGATCGAGACCACCACCAGCGACCCGTCCAACGTCAGCCTGGACGGTGCCGGTGACCTGTTGCTCACCCCGCAGCGCGACGGCAACGGCAACTGGACCTCGGGCCGGATCGAGACCGTCCGCGATGACTTTCAGCCTTCGGCAACAGGGATATTGAAGGTCGAAGCCCGGATCCAACTGCCGGACGTGACCGGTGCGGCAGCGGCCGGCTACTGGCCGGCATTCTGGATGCTCGGCTCGACGCTGCGTAATGGCGGCAGCTGGCCGAGCGTGGGCGAGTTCGATGCCTTGGAGGATGTCAACGGGCAGAATCTGGTGTACGGCACGCTACATTGTGGTGTCAGCCCGGGTGGGCCGTGCAACGAGGGCAACGGATTGGGCGGCAACGTCGCCTGCCCCGGTAGCCCGTGCCCCGGCAACTTTCACACCTATACCTTCGAACTGGACCGCAGCACCTCGCCGCAGCAACTGCGCTGGTACGTCGACGGCCAGCAGTACTGGCAGCTCAACTCATCCCAGTTCGACTCGACGACCTGGAACAACGCCACCAACCACGGCGTGTACGTGATCCTGGATCTGGCGATGGGCGGGGCGTTCCCGAATGGCGTGGCGGGCAGCACCACCCCGACCGGCGCGACCCAGCCGGGCAGTTCGATGAAGATCGACTACGTGAGCGTGCAGACCCAGGGCTGATCCGACGTCGGCAGCTCGGCCACCGGCAGATGGCCGAGCCGCCGGCCCGGGCGGGTCGCTGGCCCGTGGTTGGCGCCTCGATCCACGGGTACGCGGGGATCGGATCAGTCCGCTCGGCGGTCAAGCCAGGTCACGATCCGGGTGGCGCAACTAGCCGCCGAATCGTGCGTCGTGTCCACCGCCAGGTCGTAGCTAACGCCATCGTGAACAAGTGGGAATTGGCTAGCGGCCATCCCCACCACCCGATCCGCCCGGTTGGCCTCCCGCGCGGTCGCGACCCCGAGATCGCAGCGCACCGCCACCCAGACAACGTCCAGGCCCGCTAGCGCATCGGCCAACCGTGCCTGTGACGCCCCGCCGCCGAGAAGGACCTCGTCGATGATGAGCCCGGTCCCGGCCTGTGCGATGGCCGCGAGCCCGGCGTACCAGCTTGCCTCCAGCGTTCGGAAGCCGGCGGTGACAGCCACCGTCCCGTCCGGCTCGAACCTGATCAGGTCAGGGCCGTCCACGATCGGCGCCTCGGGCATCGCGGCGATCAGGGTGTCGGTTCCGAAGACGAGATAGGGCCCGTCCAAGCTGGACTGCAATTGCCGGGCAATGGTGGACTTTCCCGCGCTGGAGATGCCGTTGAGCACGATCACCCGATGCTGCAAGCGCATGACGCTAGCCCCGGGTCGTCGGGCTACCGCCACCGGACGGGGCGCTGGCAGGTGTCCCACTCGCGCCGGTGCTGGCCGGTGAGGTCGGTGCGCTGGTCGTCGGCGCGGTGGTGGTGGGCGCTGTGGTGGTCGGTGCCGTCGTCGTTGGCGCGGTGGTCGTCGGAGCGGTAGTCGTCGGCGCGGTGGTGGTCGGCGCACTCGTGGTCGGTGCACTTGTCGTTGGCGCGGTGGTCGTCTGGGCGGTGGTGATTGTCGGCACCGTGCTGCCCGGCGAGGTGACCGGTTTGCTGCTGGCCCCGCTCGGCGTCGGACTGGGCTGGATCACCGGGTTGTCCGAGCCACCGCGGTGGCCGAGCAGCACAATTGCGCCCACCACCG
>JALYVK010000135.1 GCA_030853265.1 Actinomycetota bacterium | reverse complement strand
GTGTAGGACCAGCCCGTATGCGGCTGGACCGAGACCGAGGCCAGCGGCTGATCAGCCGGTAACTGCAACTTGAACTCAGTGGTGCTGGCAGTGTCGGATTCGGTCGGCACCTGAAAGATGAGCACGGCGTAGCCGCCCTGGCTGGCGCTCGGGCTGCTCACCGTCACGTGCGCCGAGGCCGTACCGGCGGCCATCACGGCGGCGGCCCCCAGACCGAGTGCGAGTACTGCGACGGCCGAGCATCGGGGTAGCAACTTCAACGGTGATCTCCGTAGTTTGGGCCGCGCCATTGCACGGTCATTGTTCCGGTAGTCGGCACGGACGGCGGCACGGTTCCCGACCAAGGCAGTAGCGTGGCCGGGGTCACACCCACGCCAAGCGGGCGCCCCGCCACCGCCACCGCCACCGAGGACAACTGCCAGCGACTCCGGCCTGCCAGCGCCCGCGATCGCGCGGCCGGTCACCGCCCCGGCCCCGACAGGATTAGCCTGCAACTATGGGAAAGGATCTTGCGATGCCCGACTCGGTAGCGCGACCCACCGGGCGGCTGCGTAACACTCGCCAGGCCGCCGCGGTCGAGGAGGTACTGCGGGACGCCGACGGTTTCCGGACGGCCCAGCAACTCTTCGACGAGGTGCGTCAGCGGGGCCACCAGATCGGGCTGACCACGGTCTACCGGCACCTGAACCTGCTGGCCGAGACCGGCAGCGCCGACATCGTGCACGCCGCCGATGGCGAGACCCAGTTCAGGCTGTGCGGGACGGCCACCGAACCGAACGCGGCCGATCATCATCACCATCACCTGATCTGCCGGGTGTGCGGCCGCAGCGTCGAGGTCTCCGGACCCGAGGTCGAGGAGTGGGCCGAGCGGGTCGCGCTGGCCGCCGGCTATACCGAAGTCACTCATACGCTCGAGGTCTTCGGGCTCTGCCCGGAACACTCGAAGCGGCCCAAGGGCCGGCGCGGCCCCGCAAAAACCGGACGCTAGACCAAGACCGGGTGCTAAACCAAAGGCCGAACGCCGAACTAGACCAAAAGCCGAACGCCGGCCGCCAGGCCGAACGCCGAACGATAGGCCGAACGCCGGCCGCCAGGCCGAACGCCGAACGATAGGCCGAACGCCGGCCGCCAGGCCGAACGCCGAACGCCGAACGCCGAACGCCGAACGCCGAACGCTAGACCAAAGGCTGGTCGCCAGGCCGAAGGCTGGTTGCCAGGTGACCAGGTCGCACGCCGGACGCCGGCCGCCAGGCCGAACGCCGAAGGCCGGCCGGCACGCCGAAGGCCGGCCGCCACACCGAAGGCCGGACGCTGGGCCGAAGATCGCCAGAGACGTAGACGGTGAAGGCTGCGCGCTAAGCCGAGCTGGTCGCCAGCTCCCGTCGGCCGGCGCGGCTGCGCAGCGTGAACAGTGCTGCCAGGGCATATTCGGCCGTCGCCACCGACATGATCGTGAAGCTCGCGGGCAGCGACGGATAGGCATAGGCCAGCCCCAGACCACCCCACATGGCCAGCACCGCCAGCGCACCGGACAGCGCCAGCGCGTGCCAGGGCCGATCGGTCAGTCGCTGCGCGGCGGCCGGCGGAGCGGCCAGCAGGCCGAACAGCAGTAACGCCCCGATCGCCTGGCTGGCCTCTGCCGCGCTGGCGCCCACGATGGCCAGAAACAGCGGGCCGAGCAACCGCACCGGCACCCCGCGGGCGTTGGCCACCCCCGGATCGAGGCTGGCGAACAGCAGCGGACGGGCAATCACCAGCAGCACCGCGATCAGCCCGATGGCTATCACGATGGCAACGGTGGCGTCCGATCCGCTGATGCCAAAGATGGATCCGAACAGCACCGTGACGCTGGCGGTGCCGTTGCCGGTACTCGAATGGGTTGTGTAGTAAGCCAGAAAGAACACTCCGAGGCCGAGCACCCAGGCGAAAGTGGTGCCGATGACGACATCGTCGGCACCGCCCCGCCCACCCAGCAGTCCCAGCGCCAGGCCGACCACGACGGTCGCGGTGAACAGGCCCAGCCGCAGATCGACCCCGGCCGCCAGTGCCGCCAGCGCACCGGCGTAGGCGACGTGCGAGAGCGCGTCACCGGCGAAGACCTGTCCGCGCAACACCACGAAGTAGCCGACCAGGCCGGACAGCAGCGCGATGGCGGTGCCGGCAGCCACCGCGTGCTGGATGAACGGGTGGGCCAGCATGTGCCCGATACCGGTGACCGGATCCGAGGCCAGCAGCACGCTCATCCGGCATCACCGACTGGGACCCGGGCCTCGACGGCAAGCTGCCCGCGCCGGCCACGAAGGTCGGCCAGGCTGCGGTAGCCGGTGGCCAGCAGGAACGCGCCGAAGGCGATCGTGGTGACCCAGAAACCGATCGGGTACGGCGAGAAGAACGCGATGCCCTCGCCGAGCCAGGTGACCAGCACCGCAATCACAATCGAGAGCGCCACCCCCAATCCCGGACGGGCGGTGAGCCGCGCGGCGGTAGCGGCCGGGGCAACCAGCAACGCGAACACCAGCAGGCTGCCGGTGACCTGGCTGGTGCCGGCGATCGCCACCCCGAGCAGTACCAGGAAGGCCGCCGACAGCAACCGGACGCCGATCCCCCGGGCCCTGGCCACCTCCGGGTCGATGCTGGCGAACAGTAGACGCCGGCCGAGAATTGCCAGCAGCAGCAGGCAGAACGTCCCCGCGATCAGCAGCACCAGGACCTGATCGTCACTCACCCCGGTGATGGTGCCGAACAGTAGGCTATTCAACCCGGACAGAAAACCCTTGTACAGGCTGACGAAAAGGAATCCACAGGCCAGCGCGAAGGCCTGAATGGTGCCGATCACGGCGGATTCCTCGCCGTAGCCGCCCAATCCGGAGCTGGCTCGGCCACCGCCCGGTAGCGCCGAAATGATCAGCGCGCCGGCGATGCAGAAGCCGAAGTAACCGAAACCGGCGTTGATCCCGAGCCAGGTTGCCCCGGCCGCGCCAGGGAATCCGATCACCGCCAGGGTGTGGCCGGCGAAGGATTGCCTGCGTAGCACCATGAAATAGCCGATTGCGCCGGCGACCACCGCGACGATGGTGCCGGCCCGTAGCGCGTTGAGCATGAAGTGAAAGCTGAGTAGCTGGCGGACGTCGTCGGCGAGGTTCCAGGTGAAGCCGCCGGTCATCGCCGGTGCTCGGCATGGGTGTCGGGCTGGCCCACCACAACGAGCCGGCCGGCCCGGTCCCGCAACACGTCGATCGGGGTGTCGTAGAGCATGCTGAGCGTGTCGGCGGTGATCACGTCGGCCGGTGCGCCGATCACCGCGCCACCGTGCGCGAGGTAGATCACCTTGTCCAGATAGGGCAAGATCGGATTCACGTCATGGGCTACCAGCAGCACCGCGACGTCCTGGGTCCGGCAGACCTGCTGGATCAGCGCGCTGACCGAGGCTTGGTTGGTGACGTCCAGGCTGTCCAGCGGCTCGTCGAGTATCAGCAGGTCCGGCCGGCGGATCAGCGCCTGGGCGATCAGCAGCCGTTGCTGCTCACCGCCGGAGCACTGGCCGATCGGGCGATGCGCGTAGTGCTCGGCACCGACCAGCGCGATCACTTCACGAACCCGGTCGCGGGTCTGCTGACCCCGTTTGCCCTGCAACCAGCCGGGCAACGGGGTTCCCCAGCGGTCACCGTCCCAGCCGAGCCGGACGATGTCGATGCCGCGGATCCGGGTCGAGGGGTCGAAGGCCCGCCGCTGGGGCAGGTAGCCGAGCCAGGCATTGTGCCTGCCAGGCGGCCCGCCGAGCACCTCCAGCACGCCGTCCGAGATCGGTTGGATACCGAGGACGGCCTTGAGCAGGGTGGACTTTCCGACGCCGTTCGGCCCGAGAATCGCGACGAATTCGCCGGCCTGGACCGACAAGCTCACATCGGCCCAGATGGTCCGGCCGGCGACCTTGGCCGCGGCGCGATCCAGCCGGAGGATCGGGTCGCGGTCCGGCCCCGGCGAGGTCGAACTCATGCCGAGGGCGCCGAGGAAGCCGCGCTCACTTGCCGGTTGCCTGAGCCAGCGCGGCCTCGAGGCCCTTGAGCTGGCCGACCTGCCAGTCCTGGAAGCTCGCGCCCCGCGGCGACAGCGTCTCGGTCACGGTCGCGACTGGGATGCCGGCCTGCTTGGCTGCGCTCACCTGCGCCGCGACGTCCGGCGTGGCGTTTTGGCTGTTGAACACGTACACCTTGATCTTCTTCCCCGAGATCTGGGAGTCGATCGTAGCCTTGTCCGACGCGGACGGGTCGGTGCCCTCGCTGATCGCCCGCAGGAAGCTGGCCGGCGTGCGGAGGTCCAGCCCCAGGGCCTCGGCGAGCGGGGCGAAGATGCTCTCGCTGGCACCGACCGGAGTCCCCGCATACCTGGTCTTGATGTCCTGGATCAGCCGGTGGTACTCGGCCAGGCCGGTGTTCTGCAATGCCTGGCGCTGGCTGTCGAAGTAGTCGGCGTCGGCCGGATCGGCCTTCTTCAGAGCGGCGGTGATCGCGTCGGCCACCAGGTTCACATCGGTGGGGGAGTACCAGCGGTGCGGGTTGCCGTCGGTCGGCGTCGCGGTCAGCCGGCCGACGTCGATCACGGTCCGGTCCGGGTCGGGGTTCGCCTTGATCGCCTTGTCGGCCCAGCTGTCATAGCCGACGCCGTTCTCGACGAAGAGCGAGGCGGTCGCGATGACCTTGCCGTCGGCCGGGGTCGGCTCGTAATCGTGCGGATCGGTATCCGGGTTGCTGATGATCGAGGTGGTCCTGACGTGGCTGCCGCCGAGCTGGGCCAGGATGCTGCCCCAGGCGTTGATACTGGCGGCGGCGGTGATCACCTGTGTCGAACCCGGCCCGGCCGATGCCTTGGTACCGGACCCGGGCGACGTCGCGCAGCCGGCGAGCAGCACGGCGCTTGCCCCTATCGCGGCCAGGCGGAACGCGGTAGGGCGGCTGTTCATCGGCAATCTCTCCTGTGTGACGAATCAAGGGCAGCCGGGTTCGCTGAGGACCGCCCTGCTCGACTCAGCTAACTCCTTAATGAATCTCGTTGTCAACTTGGATAAGCTCATGATGACAACGGATGCCGATCTGCCAACCGTGGAAAGCCCAGTTTCCGCAAGGGAATCCCGGGCTCGACTCAGAACAGCCGTTCGCCGACGAAGCCGCCGGGCGAGGCGCCGGGTGGCATCGCGAACAGCGCGGACGCCTCGTGCCGCAGGAAGCTGCCGAGCGCGTCGGAGGCGGCCAGCTTGCGCTGGATCGGGACGAAGACCTGATGCGGATCTGTCTGGAATGCCTGGAAGAACAGCCCGGAGTCCGGGCTGCCGGTGGCATCGACGCCGTCGTCGTAGGAGTAGCCCCGGCGCAGCATGCTCGCGCCGGAGTTGTTCGCCGGATGGGTCAGTCGAAGATGCGCGTTCGCGGCGATCACCGGTCGGCCGGCCTGCTCGGCCGCGAAATCCGGATTGTCATGTTCCTGCTGCCCGGTCAGCGGCGCGCCGGTGTCCTTGCGGCGCCCGACGGCCGCCTCCTGGGCAGCGACGCCGAGCCGTTCCCAGGAATCGAGCAGCATCCTGATCCGCCGGCAGACCAGGTAGCTGCCGCCGGCCATCCAGCTCGGCGAGACGCCGGCCGGCACCCAGACCGCCAGGTCCCGCCGGGCGCCAGTGGGGTTGTCGGTGCCGTCCAGCTGGCCCATCAGGTTGCGCGGGGTCGCGGCCGGATCGACGGCAGCCGCGCCGCGCAGGAAGCCGCCCTGTGACC
>JALYVK010000134.1 GCA_030853265.1 Actinomycetota bacterium | reverse complement strand
TACGAGGGGGGCGACGACGGCGGCGGCCACGCCGGCGGGGGCGATGAGCATCAGCCACGCCACCTGGCGGCCCCGCACGTCGGCCCAGGCGGCGCCGGGGGCTACGACCACGTGCCACAACGATCCACCGTCGAGGCCGTAGAGGTTGCCGACCTGCATGACGGCGAACAGAACCAGCCACACGGCGGTGAAGGGCACCACCGACCGGCCCCCACCGGCGAAGGAGAACGCGGGTATGGCCACGCCGAGCAGCACGGAGGTGACCAGCAGCGCCCGGCGCCGGGCGTCACGCCACCACAGCTTCAGTTCTCGCCCGACCACCGCACCGACCGGGCCGAGGGAACGCTCCCGGCCGGCCGGGCGGACGGAGCTCGAACGCTTCGACGGCCCGACCGACACCGGGGTGACGGTGAGGCGGCGCCCGAGCAGCGGGGCCCAGGCGGCCAGCAGAACGGCGATCAGCACCGCCAGGCCGGCCAGGGGAGCGACCGTGGCCACCATGTCCCCGCGGGCCGCGCCTCGCATGGCGACCGCCGCCCACCCCGAGGGCAAGGCGCGCACCACCGTGGTCAGCGTCGGCGACCGCCGGTTGACCAGGGTGGGCCCGATCGCTTCGAACACGAACCGCATGGGGATGAACGCCAGGGCCACCAGGGACGCGAAGAGGACCCCCAGGTCGCGCCCGCGCCGGGAGCTGAGCACGGCACCCAGGGCAGCGATGACCACCCGCGACAACACGACCACGAAGACCACCTCGATGGCCAGGCCGACCAGGGCAACCACGGCGGCTGTCACCCCGGAACGGGCGCCGATCACGACGATGCCGAGAAAGCCGACCACCGTGGCCGCGGCGGGGACCCCGATGAACGACGCCGCCAGCATGCCCCGGGCCAGGCTCGACGACGTGACGGGAAGCAGGGCGAAGTTCTCCGGGCGCAGGGTCTCGTCTCCACCGCCCGTCACGATGGGCCCGACCACCCAGCCCAGCGCCCAGACCGCGAACAGGGCGGCGACGACATCGGTGCCCGCCTCCGGGTTGGCGCCGGCGGCGAGGGGGAGCAGGGCGGAGACCAGGGCGGCGATGAAGGCGTAGATCAGGCCGACGACGAAGAGCACGGCGCGCTTGCCGTTCAGCGAGTGCCGCAGCACTCGCAGCTTCATCCGGATCAGAACGCCAGCCACGACAGGCCCTCACCGCCGCCGGTGTGGCCACCGACCAGGCGCACGAACGCATCCTCCAGGCTCTGGCCTCCGCTGATCTCGGCGACGGCCCCCTGGGCCACCACCCGCCCCGACGCGATGACCGCCACATGGTCACAGAGCTGTTCGACGATGGTCATGGCGTGACTGGAGAGGACCACGGCCCCTCCGCCGGCGACGAAGCGTCCCAGGATGGTGCGGATGGTCGACGCCGACACCGGGTCCAGCGCCTCGAACGGCTCGTCGAGCACGAGGACCCGCGGCGCGTGGAGCAGGGCGGCGGCCAGGCCGATCTTCTTGCGCATCCCGGCTGAGTAGTCGACCACGAGCGTCGTTTGGGCGTCCGCCAACTCGAGCACGTCGAGGAGCTCGCCCGTGCGGTGAGCGACGGTCGGAGCATCGAGGCCTCGCAGCTGGCCCATGTAGGTGAGCAGCTCGCGCCCGGTGAGCCGCTCCGGCAGGGACAGACCGTCGGGCAACACGCCGACGAGCGACTTGGCCCGCACCGGGTCGTTCCACACGTCGATACCCAGGAGGCGCACCTGGCCAGCGTCGGGGCGAAGCAACCCGACAGCCATCGACAGGGTGGTGGTCTTGCCCGCCCCGTTGGGTCCCACCAGGCCGAAGAACGACCCGCGAGGGACTGTCAGGTTGACATGGTCGACAGCCACCGTCTGACCGAAGGCCTTGTACAGGCCGGTCACCGTCACCGCAGGTAGCCCCTCTGCGTTGCCGGCCTTCGCCGCCTGCGTCGACTCGTCGGGTGAGATCGTCATGGGATCGCCTCCCTATGGTGATGCCCCTACCCCGGAATGCCCGAGAGAACACCGGTGGGCGCCCGACGTCGAGGTCGCCGGCCAGGTGCAGACGCTGCGCCTGGCGAACGGCCAGGGGTACGTGCGACTCCTCGCTTCGAACATCGAACGGGGCGCCGTGCTCCTCGAGGCGCTCGGGGAGCCGATGGTCAAACTCGGCCTGAGCCCGGAGAATGATAGCGGCGCTGGGCGCCACGCTGCTTCGGGCGTGGGGGTGCCTCCGCCTCCCGGGCTTGACGGTGGCACCGGCGGAGGAGAAGGCTCGGACCCTCGGGGTGCTGGTCAGGCGGTTGTGGGAACAGACGGCTGCGTCGTCTCGGCGACCCTCACCCCGGCAACCTCCTTCAGGTCCCATCGCCCCGGCCCGGCGCCGAGTCCGGGTTCGTCTTCGTCGATCCCGACGGGTTCCTTGCCGACCCGGCGTATGACCTCGGTGTCGTCCTCCGGGACTGGTGTGGCGAGTGCCTCGCCTGAGAGGGGGGACGCTCACAGGCGGGTGGCGTGGATGAGCCGCACGGTGAGCGCCCCGTCGTCGAGCAGCTCAGCGAAGCGCCCCTCGGCCTGCTGGCTCTCCTCGAGTGCCTCCTCGCCGGTGTGCCGCTCGACCAGGGCGTCCTTGACTCGATCAGCCGCCGCCTGCCAGTCCGCCGGCGGCGAATCAAGCCGGTCGGCGCCGATGTCCTCGACGATCTCGAAGCCGGCCGCGGAGAGGGCGTTGGCCAGCTCGGCGAGGGTGAGGAAGTCGTTGCCCGCCGGGGGGTCGTCGAGGCGCTCGACCGTTCTCAGGAACTCGTGCAGACCGAGGTGGCCACCGGGGGCCAACACCCGGTGCAGCTCGGAGAGGGTGAGTGCTCTGTCATCCACGGTGGACAGCACGGCCAGAGCCCAGGCGGCGTCGAAGGTCCCGGCGGCGAAGGGCAACTGATCCAACACGGCCACCGCGGCCAGGTCGAAGAGGGTCCTGGCCCCCCGGGCGGCGTCGATCATCGGCTCGGCGACGACCGGGTCGCAGCCCTGCCGCTGCCGGAGCCAGGCTGCGGGCCCGCCGATGCCACCGCCCAGGTCGAGGAAGCGGCTGGCCTGGTTGACCTCGAGGGCATCGGCCAGCCAGTCGAGGGCGGCCGGATCGCCGCTGCCCCGGCACGCCCCGGGGATGGCGTCGTCCGGCGCCAGGTCGACGAGGATCTCCACGGTCCACGCCGCTTCGGTGTCGAACTCGTCGGAGGCGGCGTCGGGGTCGCCGGTCATGTCGCGACCGTTCCACCCGACCGGCGGATGCGGCGGCCGAGGTCGGCCATCAGCTCGGCCGACTCAACGTCCGACGCCTTCGACGCCGAGCCGGACAGGTTCACGCCGGCGACACCATCGATGGCCATCATGGCAGCCGCTTCGGCCGTGGCGACGGTGATCCCCCCGTGGGCGCCCTCGGGGTCGTGGCCGGCGGCCTCCACGGCGGTGGGGTCGAGGACCAGTCCGGGAAGCGACGCCAGGGTCTGCACCGACGCCCGGTCCGACAGGAAGGGGACGCACGGCACGAAGGGGATGTCGGCGCCGAGCTCCCGGGCCCGGGCAACGAAGCGGGCGACGGGCGCGGGACCTCCGGCGTGGTTGACGAGGCACAGCTGGGCGCCGGCCCTGACCTTCTCGGCCAGGCGGGGCGCCCGCAGGTGGGTCGGGGGAGCGGCGGGAGCGGCGGCGACCGAAACCGTCAGGCCGTGGCCCCGGGCCAGGTCGACCAGTCGGAGGGCGTCGAGGTCGAACACCTTCGTCTCGCCCTGGCCGCCGGCCACGCCTTGCCAGTCCCCGGTCACGCAGTGAACCCCGGCCACGCCCATCTCGGCCAGGGCGGCGCATTCGGCGGCCAGCGCCACCCGGTTGCGATCCCGGCATGACAGCGTCACCCACGGGGAGATCCCCTCGGCGAGGAGGGCGGCGGCGGTGAAGGCGGGCGAGAAGTCGTTCCTCGACCCGCCGTGGTCTCCGACCAGAACGGTATCGCAGGTGCCCTTCAGGCGGTGGGCGACGTCGCGCAGCGACCCGAGGTGACGGGGCCGGACATGCAGATCGGTGACCACGAAGGGTCGCCCGGGCATCACGGCCACGTCCCCTGTGGACGCGGTGGCGTCCTGGGGCCAGAGGAGCAGGGGGGTCTCGAGGAACACGCAGGGCTGGCCGCCGACGACCTCGCAGTCACCGTTGGCTCGGACGCCGCCGCACGGGCCGAAGATCATCTGCTTGGGGCAGCCCGGGTGTGGTATCAGGGGCCGACCTGGCTGCCGAACTGGTTGTTGCAGGCCTGGATCTGGGCCTGATTGCCGTTGGCGTTGCTCAGGCAGGTCTGCAGGTTCTTGCCCGCCTTGGAGTTGAGCAGCGACGCCCCGGCGACGATGAGGCCGACGACGACGATGAGCCCGAGAGCGCCGGTGACGATACCGGCGATGGCCATGCCTCTGCCGCCGGCCTCGCCCCGTCTGGCCCGCCGGGAGGCGACGATGCCGAGGACGATGCCCAGCAGGCCGAAGATGATGCCGCCCACCACGGTGATGCTGGTGACGAGGCCCAGGATGCCGAGCACGAGAGCTGCGACCGCCATCCCCGACCCCCGCCGTGGTGGCATGCCCCCTGCGTAAGGACCACCGGCGGGGGATGGCCGGCCGCCCTGAGGGTAGGGCTGGCCGCCTTGCGGGTAGGGCTGGCCACCGTAAGGGTCAGGCTGGCCGGCTGGCGGGTACGGCTGGGCGCCCTGAGATGGCTGGTTGCGCTGAGTCGGAGAGGGCGAGCCGGGATGATCCCCCGGTTGGCCGGGATGGCCGCCCGGATCGCCAGAGGGCGCCTCGCCCGGCTGGCGGGGCTCGTTTGCATAGCTGTCCGGTTCCATGCGTTGCTCCCCCTGATCTCGCCGTCTGGTGATGGCGGACAGCTGATCCCTACCCGTTTGGGGCCGGGACTATCAGACGGCCGAAAGGAGGCCGCGTCGGCTGGTCCCAGACCTCGCACGGACCGGGGGGCCGGGGTCCCAGGCCGATCGGAGGGCCGGCCGCAGGTCTCGGCCGGCCAACCGGGGGTGGCCCGGGGGAGCGGGTCCGGCAGGACCTGGGGGCGGAGCGGGCGCGGGTCCGGACCGACCGGGTGGCGCGGTCGGTCAGGGTGTCGTGGTTGTGCGGGGGGACCCTGGGCTTAGGGCCCGAAGAGGGTTGTGGGCTCGGGCCCGGGTGGGCCGGTGTTGTGGTTGTCAGCTGGGCTGGGGGTGGTGGGTGCGCTCCAGGTCCATTGTCCGGGTGGGCCGCTGAGGCTGTAGCCGTCGTAGGTCTTTTGGTGGTGGTGGTGTTTGCACAGCCGGGCCAGCTGGTCGAGGGTGGTGATCTTGGTGGGGGACCAGGCGGCGACGTGGTCGATCTCCAGGCCGGTCCGCACGCTGCAGGCGGGGACGACACAGTGGGGGTCGCGCACGATCAGGGCGGTGCGTTGGCGGGCGGTGACTTGGCGCCCAGTGTGGGCTACGGCTCGGATGTCGGTGCTGTCGGTGACGATGGCGGCGAGGAAGGCATCGGCGGTCATGGCTCGCACGGTGGCGACGGGGACGGGGCCGACGCCGTCGATCACACAGGTCTCGCCCGCTTCGACGTGTCCGCGGACCAAGGCGCTGTGGGAGACCACGGCGATGACCGTCGCCGGCGGTCCTGCCGGTCGCGCCGGCCCGCCAGGGCCGCCGGGCTCTCGGTTGCCGCCGGGTCCGCTGGTGTCGTCGGGGCCGTCCCC
>JALYVK010000133.1 GCA_030853265.1 Actinomycetota bacterium | reverse complement strand
GACCAGATCGGCCACCGTCGCCGACGCGGGCGCCAAGGCGGGCGGCCGGTCAGCTATGACCACGAGACCTACAAGAGCCGCAACACCGTCGAACGATCATTCAACCTGTTCAAGCAATGGCGCGGGCTGGCCACCAGATACGACAAACTCGCCCTCACCTACCGCGGCGGCATCGTCTTACGAGCGATCACCATCTGGCTCAAACACTTAGGAGACACGCCCTAGGCGACGCTGTCAAGGACATCGCCGTTCGACGGCTGCCGGCCATCCGAGCAGAGCTCGAGCGCGAGTACGCCGGTGCTGACTTGACGGCCATCGAATGGCAGAACTTCGACCCGGGCTTCAGCGGCGATCCGGGCAGGCTTGTCGGCGATCGTCTTGCAGCGTTGCGCACAACCATCGGCGATCTGGTCGGCCCGGCGATCCCCAAGCCAGCCAAGTCGGCACATGAGCTACGCCCGTATGTGGCTGACACGGCCGATCTGACGAAGGCGACACTCAATGCACTTCGCGCTGAGGCATGGCGGCTCGGTGAACTGATCGGGCTGGATGCCAACCGGCAGAGACAGTTGCAGACGCTCAACGACAAGATCGCCAAGACTGAGGCGGCGATCGTTTCTCTTGATCGGAGCATCCAGGAGGCCGAAGGTGCCTCTGGCCGCGTCAAGGCGTTAATGCTCAAGCGCAAGCAGGCCTACGCCTCTCTGTTCGACGGCTTCGCCTCAGAGCAGGCCCAGCTCGAGGAGATGTATTCGCCTCTCAGGGGCGTGCTCGGTGCGGAGGAGGGGACGCTGGGCAAGCTGACGTTCAGCGTCCGACGTGTGGTCGATGTCGACGCCTGGGCGAAGCGAGGCGAAGCTCTGTTGGACCTGCGCACCGGGGAGTTTCGTGGCCATGGTGAGCTACTGAACCAGGTGCGCGAAAAGTTGCTATCTGCCTGGGAGTCTGGTGCCAGCGCAAACGTCGCCGAGGCGATGGCGGAGTTTCGCGACGAGCACGATCAACACTTCATCCAGCAAGCTAAGGCGCCGCGCTCGGATAAGCAGGCCTTCCGAAAGTGGGCAGCCGACGTCGCTGCTTGGCTCAACAACTCTGATCACATTTCTGTCAAGTACGGCGTGCAGTACGACGGCGTGGCGATCGAGCAGCTCTCGCCGGGAACGCGCGGCATCGTGCTCCTGCTGCTGTATTTGGCAGTCGACCAGTCAGACGACCGGCCGCTGATCATTGACCAGCCCGAGGAGAATCTCGACCCAAAATCGATCTTCGACGAGTTGGTCGGGCGCTTCGTTGAAACCCGGCGCCGTCGCCAGATCATCATCGTGACCCACAACGCGAACCTGGTGGTCAACACCGACGCCGACCAAGTAATCGTGGCGAGCGCCAGCGCGCACCGGCCTGGGCGGCTACCCGTGATGACCTACACCAGCGGTGGCCTTGAGAACCCAGCTATTCGGCAACAGGTTTGCGAGATCCTCGAAGGCGGTCAGCATGCGTTCGAAGAGCGAGCCCGACGTCTGAGGATTCACATCCCATAGCATCGCTCCTGTACTCCCCGGTGTACCGCAGGTAGGGCAGTTGGCTGACCTGAATCGCGATGGATTTTTGATTCTGGTGGCGCGCTCGCTGGCGACGGGCTCAGTTTCGCTCGGACAGTGCTGGTTGTCGCGGCGTCCGCCGGAGCTAAAGCAGGCTGGCGTGCGCGCGGATGATCTCGATGCAGTCATCGAAGCTTGGTCTCTCGCCGTAGACCAGATCCATTGCGGTCGCGTAGCCTTGGCGCCCAACTGACTGCCAGGGTGAATTGTTGTCGAGCAACGGGCTGCCGCCGAAGCCCGCAGCGGGTCGAGGCGTGAAGCTGAAATCTGCTTCTTGACTATGTTCATCGATGTCAGACCACAGGGCTTGGACTCCGGCCGGGCCCTGGGTTCGCAAGGCGCCGAGAACAGATTCTGAGCCGAGCAGCTGGTGCACGTCGTACAAGTGACGCCCGCCTTGCAGCAGTTTCGAGCGCGCGTGGCCGTCTGGGAAACGGGAAGCCCCGTCGTGCAACAGGGCGAGCTTCTCCAGCAGCGTCCGTTCGGGCGCAAGTACGGATGCCGGCACTGCCAGAAATTCCTCCCAGCTCGTCTCGGTGTCGCCCAGCGTGCCGATCGCATATTCGGCCACGAGGGACCGCAGATCATGACGTTGAGTGGGATAGGTGCCGCCGCGAGAGCCCATCTCCAGCAGCACGCCCTCGGTGACCGCGGAGGAGGTGCGTCGGGTCGGGTTGGCGTAGCGGATATTGCGTTTGACTCCGGTCGTGCTGGCGACTGCGGTGAACTCGGCGCCCAGATGGGCTGCAACCGCGTCGCGGATCGCTTTGAGTGCTTTGTCGCGAGCTCCGATAGAGAGCTCTACGGTGGGAAAAGCGACGAGCAGATCGACATCCTCCGAGAAGCGTTCGATGAGCCCGTACGCACGGCTGAGGCTGGTCCCGCCCTTGAAGATCGTCTGGACAGGATGCTCTCGCCCATCTTTGGCGAGCACCGTTACCTCCCGAGTGGCCGCCCGGAGCACCTCGATCACCCAGAAATCCTTCTCGACGAAGGTTGCGTCGATCCCAAGGGCATCAGCGGTTGTCGCGACCAAAGCGTCGAGGCTGTCCGGGTCGCTTCTGAGCAGGACCATCAGTGCGTAGCCTGCTCCTGGTCGAGGGGCAGCACGGCGCGGATCCTGTTCTGCACATCGTTGGCAAGGCGGGCGTAGTTGACCCGCGCGGTCGGCGAGCGCTCGCCATCTACAGCGGAAACGACGCGATCGAGGCGCAATGTCCCGCGTTCGGAGGCATCGGCCGTTGCCGCGACGAGAGCAGCCCAACCGCCTTCCACGACAGACTCCCAGCTGCCGCGGAGCAGTTCCAGCAGGGCGATCTCGGTGTAGTTGAGTTCGCGGCGGCGCATGTTGTTACGTCGAGAGACTCGGACGCCCGGTACGGACGTCGGAACTGGACCAGCCACGGTGAGAGCCGGAGTTGCGGGTAACTGAGTGGTTAGTCCGAGAGCCCGTGCAGCTGTGTGGCCGCTCGGTCCTACGCCGACTCGTCCCAGCACTTCGACAGCGATCGCCTCCGAAGAAGGTCGGGTCATTCCATACCGCGTGCGTGCGCCCTTCCAGTAGAGACCTTTGCGGATGGGAATCAGATCGCCGTGTTTGTGAGCTCGGGAGGCGGCTGAACTCGCCGCTCCACGGCTGCCAGGAAGCGTGTCGACATGTACGAAGGAACCCGAAGGCACGCCCGCGAGGTGCTTGCCGGGACTCATCGAGACCGTCTCCATGACATGAAACTATACCGAGATTCTGTCACATAGTCCAAGGGAAGGCACTTCGAGGCCGGTGAGCTGGGCTCCGTTCGCGTCGGCGGTCTGGTCGGCGTCCCCGGCCTCTCCGCTTACACGGCAAGCAAGCACGGCGTCATCGGCCCGCTCGGGGCCGTCGGCCGCCACGTCGTCGCTCTCGCGACCCGCGCCGGCCTGAAGGTCATCGGCGCAGCCGCCGCTGACCGCGCCGACGACCTGCGCGCACTCGACGCCTCGGTAACGGTCAATCGCAACGATTTCACGGACGCGGTCCGCGAGCGCTACCCAGATGGTGTCGACGCAGCGATCGACCTGATCGGCGGGTTGTCGTCGCACGCAACCTTCGGCCTGGTCCGTGACGGCGGTCGCTACGTCACCGCGGTGCCGCGGTACGTGGATGGCACCGGCCGCTTCGAGCCCGACCGCGACATCGCCTCCTAGGTCTACCAGGTCTCCCCGGACACCGGCCGGCTCAACACCCTGCTCGCCCTCGCCGCGCAGGGCGTGTTGTCCACGCTATCGAGCACACCTACCCGCTTGACGGCGCAGCCGACGCTCACCGACGCCAGGCCGCCGGCGGCCTCAAAGGACGCGTCAGCCTCGTCCCGTGAAGCAGACCGGCAGCGGTCGTCGCAACGCAGAGATGTAGTTCATCGGGGTTATGCGCCGCCCGCCGCGCCCGACTGACCCTGCGTCGTGTCGCGGCGACCGCTCAGCCGGTGGCGGCGGCCGGACGCCCGCACGCAAGGCAGGTGACGTCGCGGCCGGGAAGAACCCGCGGGGCGACGCGAACTCCGGGCTGGGTCGTGCCGCCGGTGAGATCCACGTCGACCCACAGCGCGGGCGGGCGAGACCCGCTGATCCACGCCAGCAGCTCGGCCATCGCGACGCTCACCGTCAATGCGTTCAGGTGCACGACCGAGGGGTTCGCCGTGCCGGTGCCGTAGCCGTGCAGGCGGTCCAGACGCTGCTGGTCGGCCGGCTTGGCCCAGCGGGCGACCTCGGCCGGGTCGAGCTCGCCCAGACACTGCAGACACGCCTTGCCGGGCATGATCAGCGCCACCCGCCCGCCGACCAGAGGGGGCGTGATCGAGGTGTCGACGCCGGTCGCGATGTCCAGGTACGGAATGCTGGTCTCGACGGCGATCTGATTGAGCCTCTGCCGGGGGGCCGTCGTGATCGACGCAGCCGATGATCAGATCCACGTCGCGCAACTCCGGGTGGTCTCCGGTCACCGTGATCCCCGGCCCTGCGATCACTCGCATCAACGGATCGATAGCCCGCAGGCGCCGGAGCGCTGCGTCGGTCTTGGCGATCCCGACATCGGCCGTGCCGGCCGTGATGAGCCGATTCAGATTGGTCACCTCGACCAGGTCGTCATCGAGCACCAGCACGTTGCCGAACCCGAGGTAGGCCAGCTGCAGCAGCAGCTGAGAGCCGGTCCCGCCGGCTCCCACCACCGCGACCCGCAATGCCGCGACCGTCGACTGCCCGGCCGGGCCGATCAGCGGCAGCTGCCTATCGCCCCGCCCCGCCCCGCCGGAGCCGCCGCCGAGCTCGTCGGTCGGGTCGGTCGGTGCGGCGCTGAGCACGCGCAGCTGATCGCCGAGCACGGTGACCGTGTCCACCGTCCCGTGGCTGGTGCCGGCGGCCCACCATTCGGCGTGGACCTGACCCTCGGCCCACACGACCGCCAGGTAGGGGCGCCCGGGCAGCAGGTCCAGGACGTACTCGGCGCTGGGTTGCAGACCCGCTCGGTCGGTGGGGGAGAAGCGGGGTGGGCCGTAGCGGTGGTTGTGGAACTCGGCCAGCTCGGCGCCGGTGACGACGGCCTGGTTGTGGATCCGGTCCAGGGCCTGGTCGCTGACGTACCAGCCGGTGACATCGTGCTCGGTGTCCGCGTCGCCGATCAGCGCGACGTCCACGACCTCGAGGACTGGGCCGAGCTGAGAGTCGTCGTCGTCGTCACGATCGAGCAGGGTGCGGGTGAACGCGAACGCGAACCGCTCGCCGGACGCGCCGGCGAGATGATCCTCGATCCGGCGCCAGTGCTGGGGGTTGGTGAACTTCATCGTGCTCATGGCGATCAGCTCGCTTCGTCGAATCGGGACAGGGCCCCGGTGAGATAGTCGGTCAGGGTGCTGCCGGCGGCGGGGTCGGCGCTGGGTCGCCAGTCGCCGGGTTCGATGTGCCAGGAGAACTGCAGCCAGGTCCGGCCGGCGTGGGTCTGCTGGCCCTGGTTGTTGCCGGGCGGCGCACCGCCGTCGAGGGTCAGGTCAGGGCGGGCGCAAACGTTGTCGGGCTGCCCGGCCGGGTAGTTGGCGGGGATCGCGAACAGCACGTCGGTGCTCGCGTGCGACCAGCCCGCCGGCAGCGGGTGGTTGGGCAGCACGACCACGAGCTGGTCGACGTCAAGGAGGGCGGTGGGGTGGGCC
>JALYVK010000132.1 GCA_030853265.1 Actinomycetota bacterium | reverse complement strand
GTACCCAGGCGGCCAGCCCTACCCGGCCCAGGGTGGCGAGCCGTACCCGGGCGGCCAGGCCTACCCGGCTCAGGGTGGTGAGCCGTATTCGGGCGGGGGTCCCTACGGGGGAGGCACGCCACCACGGCGGGGGTCGGGGATGGCCGTGGCGGCTCTGGTGCTCGGCATACTGGGGCTCATCACCAGCATCACCGTGTTGGGCGGCATCGTCTTCGGCCTGCTGGGCATCATCCTCGGTATCGTCGCCTCGAAGCGGGCCAAACGGGGCGAGGCCGCTGGCCGGGGCATGGCCATCGCCGGGATCGCCACCGGCGCCCTGGCTCTCCTCGTCGTCATCGGCCTCATAATCGCCGGGGCGTCGCTGCTCAACTCCAAGGCAGGGAAGAACCTCCAGACCTGCCTGAGCGATGCCAACGGCAATCAGGCCCAGATCCAGTCCTGCAACGACCAGTTCCGCAGCCAAGTCGGCCCCTGAAACCACCCGATTGCCCCAAGCAGATGATCTTCGGTCCGTGCGGCGGCGTGCGCGCCAACGGCGACTGCGAGGTCGTCGACGACCAGCCCTGCGTGTTCCTCGAAAGCCCCCTCACCCGCTGGCCGGAGGAGGCCACCCCGCCGGCCGCGACGGACGTGGCCGTGGACAGCGGGCGACCGTTCGTCATCACCGACCTGCACGTCCGGCCCCGCCATCTCGGGTCGCTGCGCGACGTCATTCGCCGCCTGCAAGGAACGTGCGATGCAGTCCTGGTCGGAGACCATGGCGGGACGAGGAGCGACTTCCCCCCCGCCTTCATCGCCGCCGCCATCCTCGCCGAGGGGATCTCCCCGTGGGTCACGCTGTCGTGCCGGGACCGCAACCGGGTGGCACTGGCCGCGGAGTGCGCGGCCCTGGCCGAGATCGGTGTGGCCGGGGTCCACTGCGTTACCGGCGACTGGCAGGGCGTCGCCGGCGGCCAGGGCGAGACCAAGGTGTTCGACCTCGACGCCCTCCGCCTGGTCGACCTGGCCCGCGGCTACGGCCTCACCGTGTCGGTCGCCGCCGCTCCTGCCGCTCCCCCGACCCATCTGCGGGCGGCCCGCCTGGCCGAGAAGGTCCGGGCTGGCGCCCAGCTGTGCCTCGTCAACCACGCCGGCGGTCCCGCTCCCGTCACCCGTTTCGTAGCCCGGGCCCGGGAGCTCGGCGCCGACATTCCCTTCGTTCCGTGCATCCCGTTCCTCTCGGATCGGGCCTCGGTACAGACCCTGGCGTCCCTTCCGGGGCTGGTCCTCGATCCAACTGCCGTGGCCGCGGCTGGCCACGATCCCGAGGGCGCCCACGGTGGGATCACGGTCGCCGTGGCCGAGGCGGCTGCCATGATGGCCATCGATGGTGTCGCCGGCGTGAACCTCTCCGGCTCCGCGTCGAAGGCCTCCGAGGTCGACTCGGCCGAGCTCATGGCCGACCTGGGCCGGCGGATCCGTCAGACGGGTGGGCGGGTCCGGACATGACCGACGACGCTGACACCGCCGCCGAGGAGTTCGACACCGAAGCGGCGTGGACCGTGGAGATCCTCGCCGAGCTGGCGCCGGACGACGCCATGCCCGGGGCCTGTCGAGGCAGCGGCGACCCGGCCGCCCTCGACTGGCTGGCGGATGCGCTCGAGGTCAACCAGGCCACCCGCTTCCTCGACCTGGGCGGCGGTATCGGCGGTCCCGCGGCCTGGCTCCGGCAGCGGCAGGGGTGTGACCCGATCGTCGCCGAGCCCATGATCGATGCTGTCCGGGGTGCCAGGACCCTCTTCGATCTGGACTCGGTTGCCGTGTCGGACCAGCTCCCCTTCGCCGCCGGGTCCGTCGACGCCGCCTGGGCTCTGGCCGTGCTCTCCACGGTGGGCGACAAGGTGCTCACCCTCTCGGAGCTGCACCGGGTGATGGCCCCCGGAGGCCACCTCGGTTTGCACGAGTACCTGAGGACGGTCGACCGTCTCGACGACCCCCCGGCGGGCAATGACTTCCTCACCTTCGCTGAGCTGGCCGCCACCCTCTCCGGCGCCGGCTTCGAGATCGTCGAGGACATCGGCGCCGACCAGCTCGGCTCGCCACCGTCCGACTGGCAGGCGGCCGCAGATCAGGTCAAGCACGCCCTCGCCGACCGCCACGCCGGAGCGAAGGCGCTCGAGGAGAGTCAGGCCACCGAAGGGCGCTTCGCCGACCTGCTTGCAGATGGGGCGCTCACCGTCTGGCTCATTCACGCCACCCGCCTCTGAGCCGCCCCAACGACCTCCGCGCTCGGGCTCTCCGCCTGATTCCCACTCCGCTTCCTAGGCGTCATTTCGAGAGTCTTGGCGAGCGCCTTTACGGTCGCTGACCACGAGCAGGACGACAACAGCGTCGGCCAGGGCACCGAGGGCGACAACCGGGAGCAACGTGGCCCCCAGGCCGAGGAGGCCGAGCACGGCGATGGCCACCAGTCGGGTGCACGGCACGACCCTCCACAGGGTCGCCTTGAAGGCGGCATGCCCGGCCAGGAACAGCACCGTGCCGCCAAGGACCAGCCAGGCGGTCGAGGCGTCGGTGGCTGCGGTCGGGTGAGCCAACACCCGCTCGTCCGCAGCCGCGGTCACGATGATGCCGGCGACCATGATCGGGTGGACGAAATGATACGCAGAGCGCCCCAGGCGGCCAGGGTCGGTCGAGCGAGCGACAACGCTCGCACCGGCATCGGCGCTGCGGTCGAAGTAGACCCACCAGAGCAAGACCACCCCGACGAATGTGGCTATCAAGGTGCCGACGTCCGTTGCGGACACGTTGTGGAACCCGCTCAGGGTGGAACCGATCACCACGACCGACTCGCCGAGGGCGATGAGGAGAAAGGCTTGGCAACGCTCGGCCATATGGTCGCCGGAGATGGTCCACTCGCCGGTTGAGCTACGACCCAGGCCCGGGGTGTAGAAGCCGACCGCGCCCCCCAGCACGTCGAACCCCACGGCGCCGATCCAACAGCCTGCCCGGATCCAGCCGTGGGTGAACCCGCCGACTACGGCCAGTGCGCCGCTGACGACGCACCACGCAAGGATCCGCTCGAAGTTGCGCTGCAGGCGGTCCCCGGCCATCCCGGCGATGGCGAAGATGCTCCGTCCGATCTGCATGGCGGCATACGCCCCGCCCACCCACAGACCGCGGGCTGCGAACGCTTGAGGCAGAGCCGCCGACATCACCAGACTGCCAAACATCAACGCCACCAGCATCAGCCGCACCGGAAGACGGCTCGGGTCCAGCCAGTTCGTCACCCACGTGGTGTAGATCCACACCAGCCAGACCATCGCCAACAACAGCGCCGTCTCTAGCGCCCCGATGGCTGTTGTCCGGGCCAGGAGGTGATGGGAGAGCTGGGTGATCGCAAACACGTAGACGAGGTCGAAGAACAGCTCGATGTTGGTGACATTTCGACCTTCGTCACTGTGCCGAAGCAGGTCCGCCGTCAGGGCCACGCCCCAGTATCGCGAGAGGGACGACCCGCGGGCCTCCACGGAGGACCATCATGACAAGACACCCTCGAACCGGCGACCCGGGCGTGGCGCAGGTGCCGCCCACTCAGGAGAGTCCCATGCCGCTGGCCGTGAAGTTCACCTCGATCTCGCCCCGCTCGGGTGCCACCTGAGAAAGGCGCCAGCCGAGGGTCGCGGCCGCGGGCGGAGCGGCACGCCGGCCCTCGATCGTGTCCCAGAACGGACCCGATCGTGACACCTCGCCTGTGGGCACCCCCGGAGAATTCCACACTCGGGTGTCCGAGGCATCGATGCTTGGCCACCATGGCTTGAAGTCAACCTCCGAGAGGGGCACCATAACCGGCGTGCTCGGATATGGCGGTGGCTGATACCGGGGCCGCGCTGTTGGCGACCTTCGACTACGTGTGGCGCCGTTTCACGGCCCGGTTGATCGGGCTGACCGACGAGGAGTACTTCTGGGAGCCCGTAGCGGGCTGCTGGTCGATGAGGCCCGCCAGCAACGGCCGGTGGTCTCTTGACGGCGGTGGCGGTGGTGGCCCGGCTCCCGAGCCGGTCCCTGTTGCACCATCGCGTGGAGAATCGCTCATCTCGCCGGACTGGGTCTGGGGGGCTTCGCCGATCGACGCTTCGGCGAAGGGAACCCCACACCGAACGCTGTCGAGCTCGCCACCACGGTCGAGGCCCTTCCCGGCTTCCTGCAGGCCAACTATGAAGCCTGGCGGCGGGGAATGATCGGAGTCGACCACGACGGCTGGACACAACCTCTCGGCCCGAGCTGGGGCCCCTTCGCTGAGGCCTCAACCACGGACCTCGCGCTCCATGTCCTCGACGAGGTCGAACAACCTGTCCACGGATTCGCGCGTGGTCGGGATGATGGTCAGAGGAACGAGCTGCCGAACTGGACGATGCTGGTCAAGGTCGCAGCGGGCGACACCGTCGGGCGGCTCACGGTCATAGAAGGCCGTCTGGCTCCACGAATCCTTCGCCTGGCTCATCGGACTGCTGGCCATCTTCATCCCCTCGCCGTGCGAACATTCCGACAAGCCTCACTGGTAGACGGCAAACCTTTCGTAGCCGAGAAGGTCCGCGCGGCGTAGGTTGTGAAGTGCGAGCCTGGGCGATGTCCAACCGGAGCGCCGGTGTTTGAGGGGTCAGCCGGCCACCCAGGTGGGCCTTGTCCCGTGAAGTGGTCCCTCTTTGACACCCCGGGCTTGTGCTGGCGGGTCAGGCGAGCAGCGAGGGTTACCGTCGCGCCCGTGGACTCCCATGGGCCGGGGCGACGCCATGCCCAAGACTGACCCCCGCGTCGACGCCTACATCGCCGCCCTACCGGTCTGGCAGCAAGATGTCTGCGGGCGGGTCCGGGATCTCGCCCACGCCGCCGACCCCGAGGTCACCGAGACCATCAAACGAACGGTCCAGCCCTACTTCGTGCTCGACGGCAACATCTGCGCCCTGCTGGCGGCCAAGGACAAACAGATCATCGCCAACAACCGGGCCGGCGGCTGGCGCAAGCTCAAGCCTGCACCATGACCGCCGGGCGGGCCCGGGGTTACTTCACCGCCAGGATGTCTGCGGTGCGGATGTCGGGGGCGCTGGCCAGGAGGTCCGGGGCGACCTCGCCGAGGGCGGCGGGGATCTGTCCGTTCAGGTGAGCCTGGCGGCCGTCCTCGTCCTCGAAGGTGTCGAAGATCCCGTAGGTGGTGTCGCTGAGCTTGAAGGCGTACCAGGTCACCGTGCCCTGCTCGGCGGCGGCCAGTTCCCGCCCCTGCTTCAAGAAGGCGCCCAGTTCCTCACCCTTGCCGGGCTTGGCCTCAAGCAGGGCCAGTAGTCCTCGATCGACAGTCATAGGTCGTCCTCTCGTTGTCGGTGATGGCGACGCTACGAGCCACCCGGGCGGTGCGCCACCCTGCACGGCCGGAGTCGACAGCGCGGGCGGTTGGCCTCAACCATGTCAGCTGGTAGGGCGCCGGCGCATGTCCCCGCTCAACCCGGTCGCCGGCGGCAGCGATCCGGGCCAACGGACCGCAGCCCCGGCGGGGCGTTCACCTGCGGGGGCGAGGACATTCCCCCCAACGTCGGTGACGGGCGGGCGGGGCGGAGTCGGACAGGCCCGGTAGCATCGAGAGGAGTATGCCTTTGCCCGCCGGCAGCCCCCTCTCGGCGGGGGAGCCGGAGCGGCGCAGACCGAGCCGGCGGCGAAGGCTCATCGTGCCGGCTCTGGTGACGGTCGTGGTCCTCGGCGCTGCGGTGCTGGGTTCGTTCCTGTGGACGGCTCACTACATCAATACCGCCACCTCCGGCTTGCAGCCCGCCACCCCAGGTGCCCCCACCCCCGGAC
>JALYVK010000018.1 GCA_030853265.1 Actinomycetota bacterium | reverse complement strand
CCGCCGTCGGGCAGCACCGGCACCGCCGACGGCCCGCGCCGGGCGCGCAGCACCTCGACCAGCCGCGAGTCCATCCCCTCCAGGGCCAGCGGACGCAGCGGCAGCAGCGCGGGGACCGCGTCGGCGGCCGTCGCGATATCGGGGTACGCCAGCACCGCCAGCGCGGTGAACGGGGCAGCCGGGACGAGCCGAACCTCGGCCTGGGTGATCACCGCCAGGGTGCCTTCGGTGCCGGCCAGGAACCGGGCCAGCCGGCCACCGTTCTCGGGCAGCAACTGCTCCATCGAATAGCCGGAAACCTGCCGGGTGAACCGTCCGAACTCCGGACGGATCACCCCGAGGTTGGCGCTCACCAGCGCGCTGAGCTCGGCACCGACCGGGTCGATCAGCTCGGCCAGCAGGCCGGCCTGCAGCGAGCTGCCATCGGCCAGCAGCAGCGACAGCTTCTCGACGTTGTCAGCCGTCCTGCCGTAGGCCAGCGCGTGCGCGCCGCAGGCGTTGTTACCGATCATGCCGCCGATCGTGCAGCGGGCCTGGGTCGAGGGATCGGGCCCGAACCGCAGGCCGTGCGGGGCGGCGGCCCGTTGCAGCTCGGACAGGATCAGGCCTGGTTGGACGAGCGCGGTGCCGGCCTGCGGGTCCAGCTCGATCAGCTTGTTCAGGTGCCGGGAGAAGTCCAGCACGATGCCGGCGCCGACCGCGTTGCCGGCGCACGAGGTGCCGGCGCCGCGTGCGGTCAGCGGGGTGCCGGTGTCCCGGGCGACCTGCAGGGCCGCCGCGATCTCATCGGCATGCCGCGGGAAGGCAACCACCTCGGGAACCACCCGGTAGTTCGAGGCATCGCTGGAATACTCGGCTCGCCGCCGGGTCGAGGGGTCAGCCTCGGCCACTCCCGCCCGGCGGAGTTCGGCAGCCAGCTGATCCGGATTCACAGTGTCAATCTTGGCAGTCGGTCGGACAACTGGTTGTCGCCGGGGCTGGCAGGGGTAGGTGGCAGTCCGAGTGTGATTCGCCCCGGCCGAGCGCCAGTCGGCCGGCCAGCTCGTCGTGGCCGGGCCGAGCAGTGGCAGTTTGGCAGCGGTTCAGCCAGCCGAACGGTGGGAACATGGCGGCGGTTCAGCGAGCCGAACGGTGGCAGTCCGGCAGCGGTTCAGCCAGCCTGGCGACGGTAGTCCCGGGGGTGGGTGGCCGCCATGGTGACCGACACGTTCTGCTGGTTGAAGCCCTTGAAACCGCCGCGCCGGGCCAGGTTCTCCAGATGCGAACCGGCCGCGCCGGACATTGAGATCTCGCCCGCTCGGTCAGCCGTCAACTCGCCGTTGGCCACCAGGGCAGCCAGCCGATCCTGCGGCACCGACCACCATTCGGCCTCGGTGAAAGCCTGCCGCAGGTGGTCGAAGTCCGAGAACGGCCGCATCGACGAGTGCCCGAGGTCGGCCAGCGAGCTGGTCAGCTGCTCGAAGGAGAATTGCCCTTCCAAATGGTGCATACCGGCGCCGAGTAGCGATTCGCCATGCAGCGCGCACCACATGCCGACGGTGCCCAGCGAGCTGCCCGCTACCTGATCGGCCAGTTCCGAATGCGCGAAGTCCAGCTCGACCTCGTCCGGACGCAGGTCCACGTCGGCGAAGATCACCCCACCACAACCGGGATGTTCGATGACCTGGGCACCCCAGCCGGCCTCCGCACCGGCATAGAAACGCTCGCGCATACCGAAACCCAGTGCGGTCAGGAACTCCATCAACGCGCCGAAGGCCGACCGCGAGGACCGGAAGGTGTGATGGTCGTTGTTACCCCAGCCAAGCCCGAGCGCGTCCTGCCGGGCATGCTGCGCGGCACCGGCGGCGTTGCGGGCCTGCCAGTACTGCCGTTCCTGCTGCAGGAAGTAGGAAGCCGCCAGATCCGGTCCGACCAACCGGACGGCTTCGCGAGCGCTGGCCAACTGAGCCCCGACGCCGGACGCACCATCCAGCTGCCTGGGCCGATCGGCGAGCAGCTGCCAGGCCTGCTCGGCCTTGGCCGACTGTGCGGAGCTGAACCGCTGCGGAGTGTGCCCGGCGGCCCACGACCGGCGCTCGATGCCGATGATTCGCACCGCATTCTCCTGCGAGATAAGCACTCGGCGATAGCCCGACAGCGCCGACCCCTCGATGCCGCGCACGCGGCCGTGCAGTGCGGCGAACGTCGCGACATCGTCGGTACGCAATCCCAGCTCGTAGTGATCGGCCGGGATCAGCGCCGGCAGCTGCGCACCGGGATGCCGCCACAGGTTGGGGTGCTCGGTGCTGCGGTAGCCGACGGCGAACAGCTCGTCGATGGTGACCGGGCCGGCCACCGTGTCGAGCCAATCCTGCAGCCGGGTCGAGGTCTCGGCGGCCAGCCGGCGCGAGAACGTCGACAGCACCGGGCTTTTCGCGATCGCATCGGCAACCAGCCGATCGACCAGCGCCTCGGCCTGCGGGTGCAGGGTCCACTCGAATTCGGTCATGCTGCCATTGTTGCTGGCCGGGCCGGCCCACGTCACCTTCAGCAGCACGAATCCTGCTGAGTATCAGGCTAAGCTGAGCTGATGCTGGCACTCGGGCAGTTGCACACCCTGCGGACGGTGCTGGCAACCGGCTCGTTCGCCGCGGCGGCCACCGAACTCAACTACACGCCATCGGCGGTATCCCAGCAGATCTCCGCGTTGGAAAGGGCATCCGGTCTGGTGCTGTTCGAACGCGGCGCGCACAGCGTGCGGCCGACCGCGCATGCCGAGCTGCTCGCCGACCGGGCGGCGGAGCTGCTGGCTACCCTGGACGGCCTGGATCGCGAGGTTGCCTCGATCGCGCGCGGCGAGGTCGGCCAGCTGCGAATCGGTAGCTTTCCCACCGCATCCGCCAGGTTGTTGCCGGCCGCGCTGGCCGCCCTGAGCGGTGACCGGCCAGGCATCGACATTGCGCTGGACGAGGGCGAACTCGACACCCTGCTCCCCCGGTTGCTGTCCGGTGAGCTGGATCTGGCGCTGGCCTACCGCTACGAGGCGGTGCCGGCCGGTTGGCCGGCGCAGCTGGTCGAGACGGTGCTGCTGCGCGAACCGCTGTCGGTGTTGCTACCTCGCGGGCATCCGCTGGCTGGAACCGCCTCGATCCGGTTAGCGGCGCTGGCCGCCGACCGCTGGGTGGCGCCGCTGGCCGGCTCGCCGGGCGCGGTCAACCTGGATCGGCTGGCTGCCCGGGCCGGTTTCAGCCCTCGAATCAGCTTTCGCAGCAACGACTATTCGGTGGTGCACGGCCTGGTCGCGGCCGGCCTCGGGGTCGCGCTGGTGCCCGGTCTGGCACTGGCGCCTGGCCTGGCGCAGTGGGCGGCGTCCAGCCCGGTGCAGCAGCCCGGCCCGGCGCTGTTGGACGTCAGCGGCGTGGTGGCGACCGCGCTGGCCGGACGGCCACCGCGACGCACCGTGTTGGCCCTGCACCGGCCGTCGGCCCGCAACAGCCTGCTGGCTGCCGCGCTCGCCGCGATCCGGACGACCGCCCGCCGGTTGCCCTAACTGCTCGCTGCCCTGGCTGCTGAGGGCTGCGCTAACTGCTAGCCGCCCTAGTTGCTGAAGGGCTGCGCTAGCTGCTGAAGTACTCGCCAGGCTTGCGGCCGTCCAGGCCCAGCGCCAGCGCCGCCCTGGCCGCGATCGGACCGACCAGGTTGCCGGTGCCGTTGTAGCCACCGCAAGCCACCACTCCGGGCCGCACCTCGGCCACCACCGGCCGGCCGTCCTCGGTGTAGGCCGCCGAGGCCGCCCAGCGATGGCTGACGGTGACCGGGGCGCCAGCGAACCGGGCCGCGACCTGCTCGATCCAGCCCTGCACGATCGGGGTCGGGTTGGTCTGGACCGTCCACTCGGCGTCCAGGTCGGCATCCCGGCCGCCACCGACGTACAACCGGCCGGCCGCGTCCTGCTGGGCATAGTCGTAACCCCACCGGCCATACACCGGGCAGTTCAGCCGGACCGGCACCGGCTCGGTGGCCAGCATCTGCAGCCGGGTGGTACGCACCCGGCCAACCAGCTCGGGCAGCAGCAACTCCAGCTTGCCGTCGACCGCGACCACCACCAGGCCGGCCGACACCGAACCGGCGGCGGTCCGTACCGAGCCGGATTCGATCGACAGCACCGGGCTATTCTCGAACAGCTGAGCGCTGCCCTGGTACAGCGTGGCCAACCCCATCGCCCGCCGGGCCGGGTTCATCGCCGCGTCCTCGGGCAGGAACAACCCCTGCCCCAGCTCGCCGGAATACCACTCGGCCGCGATCCGGTGTTCGGCCATCACCCGGAACTGCTCACGACAATCGGCCAGTTCGACCTCGCGATCGGCGGCCTCGGCTACGTCCGCCGGCTCACCGGGCAGCCCGGCCACCCGCAACGAGCCCACCCGCTGGATCACCGCCGGACCCAGCAGGTCAGCCAATGCCGTTATCTCTTCGAGGGTTTCTCGATACACCGTGAGTGCCGCTTCCAGACCCCAGCCGGTCGCTGCTCGGTGCACGCCGATAGCCGGGCCACCCAGCAGGAACCCGCCGTTACGGCCGGCTGCGCCGGCTGCCACCCGGCCGGCGTCCAGGCCGACCACCGATAGGCCACGCCGCAACACCTCGCCGATCGCGGCCAATCCGCTGCCGCCGAGGCCGATCACGCAGACATCGGCGCGCACCTGCTCGGTCAACGCGGGATAGCCCGGCCAGCCCGCTACCACCGGATCGGCATCCCAGCCAACCTCAGCGCCCGGTTCAGAACTCATGGCGACAATTAGAGCACCTTGGACAGGAACGCCTTCGTCCGCTCGTGCTGCGGATTGGCCAGCACCCCCCTCGGATCACCGGATTCGACCACCACCCCGGCGTCCATGAACACCAGCGAATCGGCCACCTCGCGGGCAAAACCCATCTCGTGGGTCACCACGATCATGGTCATGCCGCCCTGGGCCAGCTGCTTCATGACGTCGAGCACCTCGCCGACCAGCTCCGGATCCAGCGCCGAGGTCGGCTCGTCGAACAGCATCAGCTTGGGATCCATCGCCAGCGCGCGGGCGATCGCGACCCGCTGCTGCTGGCCGCCGGACAGCTGCGCCGGATAGGCTTTCGCCTTCTCCGCCATGCCAACCTGCTCCAACAGCTGCTTGCCACGGGCCACCGCGTCGGACTTCTTCAGCTTCTTCACCCGGGTCGGTGCCTCGGTGATGTTCTCCAGCGCGGTCAGGTGCGGGAACAGGTTGAACTTCTGGAACACCATGCCGATGTCGCGCCGTTGCAGCGCCGCCGCCCGCGGATGCATCTCGTGCAGCCGGCCGGCGCGCTCGTGGTAACCGACCAACTGCCCGTCCACCCAGAGCCGTCCGGCGCTGACTTGTTCGAGGTGGTTTATGCAGCGCAGAAAAGTGGATTTGCCCGAACCGGACGGCCCGACCAGGCACATCACCTCGCCTCGGTTGACCGACAGCGAGATGCCCTTGAGCACCTCCAGTGCCCCGAAGTACTTGCAGACCTGCTCGCTGCGCACCATCACCTCGGTCATCGCGGACCGCCGCCCAGCGACTGCGCATTGGCCAGCGCCTGCAACTGCCGGGCCGACATCTTGCGCGAAGCGCCCCGGGAGAAGTAGCGCTCCAAGTAGAACTGCCCGACCATCAGTACCGAGGTGAAGAACAGGTACCAGGCCGAGGCCACCAGCAACATCGGGATCGGGTTGAAGGTCTCCACCGCCAGGTCCCTGGTCCGGCTGTACAGCTCGGCGGTATAGGGCACCGCAATCACCAGCGAGGTGGTTTTCAGCATGGAAATCAGCTCATTGCCGGTTGGCGGGATGATCACCCGCATGGCCTGCGGCAGCACGATCCGGCGGGTGCTCTGGAACCACGACATGCCCAGCGCACGAGCGGCCTCCTCCTGCCCCTCGTCCACGCTGGCCAGCCCGGCCCGGACGATCTCGGCCATGTAGGCCGCCTCGTTCAGCGACAGCCCGATCACCGCCAGCCAGTAGACGCTGAAGAAACTCTCCGTCTTGATATGGGCAAACTGTGCCACGAACGGGATGCCGAGATCGATCTGCTTGTAGATGACGACCATCAGGCCCCAGAACACCAGCTGTACGTAGACCGGAGTTCCCCGGAAGAACCAGACGAAACCCCAGCTGACCCACTTGAGCACCGGGTTCGGCGACAGCCGCATCACCGCCAGGATCACCCCGAGGATGATGGCGAACAGCATCGCCAGCCCAGTCAGCGACAGGGTGATCGCGGCCGCTTGGCTCACCCGCTGGTCGAACAGGTAGGACCCGAAGGCCGACCAGTCATAGGCGGAGTTGGTAGCCGCGCCATAGCCGAACAGGAACAGCAGGATCAGCACTATCACCGCGGCCACCAACCGGCCCGGCCGGCGCAGCGGGATCGCCTGGATCAGCTCCGGCGGAGCGGAGCGGGTTAGCGGCTCGTCCACCGACATGGGATTAGCTCTGCGCGCCGTTGACGGTGGCCTGCGGGATTGCTCCTGCCTGCACACCCCACTTCTCGAGGATCTGCTTGTAGGTGCCGTCGTCGATCATCGACTGGACCGCCTTCTGCAGGGCCTCCTTGAGCGTCCCGCCGTCCTTGGCGACTGCCAGCCCGTACGGCGCGGCACCGTAGATGTCACCGGACAGCTGCAGCTTGCCGCTGGACTGCTTCACCGCGTACTGGGTGATCGGCGAGTCGGCGTCGAATGCATCGGCCTGGCCGAGGATCACGGCCTGGTTGACCGCGTCCTGGCTGTCGATCTTGATGATCGTGATGGCCTTCTTACCGGCCGCGGTGCAGGCCTTGCTCTTGGCCGGCAGGTCGACAGTCTCCTCGGTGGTGGTCGACTGGACGGCAACCTTCAACCCGCAGGCATTGTTAGGGTCAACGGTCTTGCCGGCCGGAGCCGCCCACTGGAAGCCAGCGCTGTAGTAGTTGACGAAATCGACCTGCGCCTCGCGGGTCTTGTTGTCGGTGAACGACGACATCCCGAGGGTGTACTTGCCGCCCTTGACGCTGGGAATGATGTTATCGAAGCCCGATTCCTGATACGTGGCAGTGACTCCGAGTTTGGTGGCGACCGCGTTGAGGAAGTCCACCTCCCAGCCGATGATCTTGCCGGACGGGTCCTTGTACTCGTTTGGTGCGTACGGAACGTTGATTCCGACGATGAGCTTGCCGGCCGACTTGACGCTGGGCGGCAGCAGGTCCGCGGCTGCCTGATCCTTGCTCACCGCACCGACCGAAGCGGTGCTGGTTGGGCTCACATTTTTCGGGGTGTTCTTGGCACAGCCTGCCAAACCGAGACTGGCCACCGTGGTCAAACCGAGGACGAGCACTACAGAACGACGCATCTTCACTTCTCTCGCGATCCGGTGTCATTGCTGGGCGATGGGCGGTAGCCGCGCCCGCCGGACGCGACCTTTTTCCAGACTCTAAGCCCTGGCCGACCCTAGACCACGCAACCGGGTCGCCATCGCGGCGCAACCGTAACCGGATCGTTCGCCGGATACCGGCTGTGCCGGATTCGTGCGGAATCGAGGCGGCCAGGCTCCGTTTCAGCTGGCCCGTTCGGCCTTGCCCAACACGACCACGCCGCTGTCGGAGACGTGATAGCGCTGCCGATCCAGTTCCAGATCCACCCCGATATGTGCCCCGGGAGCCACCACCACGTTCTTGTCCAGGATCGCCCGCCGGATCACCGCGCCCTCGCCGATCACCACGTTGTCCATGATCACCGAGCCCTCGACGTAGGCGCCGTTGCGGATCTTGACGTTCGGGGACAGCACGCTGGCCCGTACGGTCGAGCCGGAGATGATCGCGCCGGCCCCCACGATGGATTCCTGGGCCAGCCCGCCGTCGACGAACTTGGCCGGCGGCAACTGGTCGTGATGGGTGTAGATCGGCCAGGCCGCGTTGTAGAGATTGAAGATCGGGTGCACGCTGACCAGGTCCATGTTGGCGTCGTAGTAGGCATCCATGGTTCCGACATCACGCCAGTAGCCACGATCGCGGGCTTCCGAGCCAGGCACGTCGTTGTCGTCGAAGTCATAGACCGAAGCCCGGCCGCGCTCGACCATCCACGGCATGATCGAGCCGCCCATGTCATGCACCGAGGTCGGGTCATCGGCGTCGGCTCGCAACGCCTCGACAAGTGCCTCGGTGCTGAAGATGTAGTTGCCCATCGAGGCGTAGCTGACATCGGGGTCATCGGGCAGCCCGGGCGGGTCGGCCGGCTTCTCCAAGAACTGCAGCACCTTGTGGTCGGCGTCGGCGTCGATCACCCCGAACTGGTCGGCACTCTCGCGCGGCACCCGAATGCCGGCCACGGTCACCCCGGCACCGGATTCGATGTGCTGGGTGAGCATCTGCTTGGGGTCCATCCGGTACACGTGATCGGCGCCGAAGACCGCGATGTGGCTCGGATTGTCATCGGTGATCAGGTTCATCGACTGCAGGATGGCGTCCGCGCTGCCGGTGTACCAGCGCGGCCCCAACCGCTGTTGGGCCGGCACCGGGGTCACGTAGTTGCCGAGCAGCTGCGACATTCGCCAGGTCTGGCTGACGTGCCGGTCCAGCGAGTGCGACTTGTACTGGGTCAACACGCAGATCCGCAGGAAGCCGGCGTTGACCATATTCGACAGGACGAAGTCGATCAGACGATAGTTGCCGCCGAAGGGCACTGCGGGTTTTGCGCGGTCGGCGGTGAGCGGCCACAGCCGCTTTCCCTCACCACCGGCGAGGACGATGCCGAGTACCCGAACCGGTGCAACCATGGACTAACCCTAGCCCGCCCGCGAGCGCTGTCACAGCGGTGATCGCCACCTAGGTAGGCATCGCGGCGAGCGCTGTCACAGCGAGTCATAGCCGACTAACCTGCATCCATGCGCGCAGCGATGATCAGCCGTGAGTATCCGCCGGAGGTCTACGGAGGCGCCGGCGTCCACCTGGAATTCCTGGTCGCCGAGCTGCGAAAGCTCATCGACGTCGAAGTGCACTGCTTCGGTGCCGACCGGGACGAGCCCGGCGTGTATGCCTACCGGCCGCCGGCCGCGCTGGCCTCAGCCAACCCCGCGCTCGCGACCCTGGGCATCGACCTGGAGATCACCGCCGCGCTGGCCGACCTCGACGTCGTCCACTCGCACACCTGGTACGCCAACCTGGCAGGCCACCTCGGCTCGATGCTGCACGACATTCCACATATCGTGACGGCACATTCGCTCGAACCGATGCGGCCGTGGAAGGCCGAGCAGCTGGCCGGCGGCTACCGGCTGTCGTCCTGGGCCGAGCGCGGCGCGTACGAAGCGGCCGCCGCCGTCATCGCGGTCAGCAACGGCATGCGCGGCGACGTGCTCATCGCCTACCCCGCGATCGACCCGGCCCGGGTGCACGTGATCCCGAACGGCATCGACACCGAGCTGTACCGGCCGGTTGCCGAGCGGGACGTGCTCGACCGGTTCGGCCTGCGTCCAGACCGCCCGATGGTGCTGTTCGTCGGCCGGATCACCCGGCAGAAGGGGGTGGCGCACCTGGTCAAGGCGGCCGCGTCGTTCGCCCCGGACGTCCAACTGGCGCTCTGTGCCGGCTCACCGGACACCCCGGAGCTGGCCGCCGAGATCACCGCGGCGGTTGCCGAACTACAAGCCGGCCGGGACGGGGTGGTGTGGATCCAGCAGATGCTGCCCCGTCCGGAGTTGCTGCAATTGTTGACGGCCGCGGACCTGTTCATCTGCCCGTCCATCTACGAACCACAAGGCATCGTCAACCTCGAGGCGATGGCGTGCGAGACGGCGGTGGTGGCCTCGCGGGTGGGCGGCATCCCGGACGTCGTCGTCGAGGGCACGACCGGCCTGCTGGTCGACTATGCCGCCGACCCTCGGGAGTTCGAGGCCGGCCTGGCCACGGCGGTCAACGAGCTGATCGGTGATCCGACGCGGAGCCGGGCGATGGGGCTGGCGGGCCGGCAGCGGGCGGTCAGCGAGTACGGCTGGCCGGCCATCGCCGAGCGGACCGTGCAGCTCTACCGCTCGCTGGTCTAGCCGAGCTGCCTCTTGGCATTTCGCGGCCGGAGTTTTCACAACACGCCGATCGGGGTGGAAACTCCGGCCGCGAAATGGGGGTCCGGCTTAGGCTGCGGTTTCCGCCACCAATTCTGTGCTTTCCCGGCCAGCGGGATGGCTGAGACCGCTCAGGCCTCGGTTTCCGCCACCAATTCTGTGCTTTCCCGGCCAGCGGGATGGCTGAGACCGCTTAGGCTGCGGTTTCCGCCACCAATTCTAAGAACCTGGCCAGCAGGCGGGTGCCGAAGCCGGTTGCGCCGCGGCTGAAGATCGCCCCGTCGGCGGCGGCCCGGGCTGGGCCGGCAATATCCAGGTGCGCCCAGGCCACCTCGCCGGTGAACGGCTGCAGGAACAGCGCCGCGGTGATGGCGCCGGGGCCGCCCGGGTCGTTGCGGGCATCCGCGACCGGTGAGTCGAGCTGCTTGGCGTAGGCGTGTTCGAGCGGCATCCGCCAGATCGGCTCGCCGGAATCGACCGCCGCCTCGGCCAGGGTCGCGGCCAGCTCGTCGTCGTTGGCGAAGTAGCCGGCCGTCTCCATGCCCAGGGCCACCTTCATCGCGCCGGTCAGGGTGGCGATGTCGACCAGCACGTCCGGCTTGAGGCGGTGTACGGCGTAGGCCAGCGCGTCGGCCAGGATCAGCCGGCCCTCGGCGTCGGTGTTGCCGATCTCGGTGGTCCGGCCGCCGTACTGGACGATCACGTCGGATGGCCGCATCGCAGTGCCGGACACCGCGTTCTCGGCGGTCGGCACCAGCACGGTGACATCGACCGGCAGCTTCTGCATCGCGGCGTACTGGACCGCGCCGAGTACGGCGGCACCCCCGCACATGTCGGTATGCATCATCCGCATGCCGTCCACCGGCTTGAGGTTCAGGCCGCCGGAATCGAAGGTGATGCCCTTGCCGACCAGCACGACATGTCGTGGCTTGGCAGCGCCCCGGCGCCTGCGCGCGCGATAGCTGACCTCGATCAGCCGGGGACCGGTGGCCGAACCGCCGCCGACGGCCAGGATGCCGCCGAAGCCCTCGGCGCGCAGCCAGTCCTCGGCGTAGACGGTGACCTTGCAGCCGGCCGGAGTGAGCTGCTGATCGGCGAGCTCCCCGAGCCGCGCCGGGTTGAGCTCGTTCGGCGGCGTATTGCCAAGATCGCGGGCCCAGCCGGCCGCGTCGGCCGCTTCATCGCCGGCGGTCAGGCCGTCCCGGTCGTAGTTCCCGACCAGGTCGACGGTGTGCAGGCTGTCCTGGGCGTCGGAGGCCAGGCTGTACTGGTAGCCGCCCAGCACCAGGCCTTCGGCCAGCGCGCGACTGTCCGCGGCGGCCGGTGCATCGATCGCCACGCAGAACCGCTTGCTCTCGGCCAGGCCGCCGATACAGCGACCGACCGCCACTGCGGCGACCCGCAGGTCCCTGGCCGACCCATCGCCCAGGCCGACTATCAGCACGGTGGCCGGTACCGATCCGGGCAGCGTCACGGTGTGCACCGAGCCGGCCTTGGCCGCCGGTTGTTCGTCGCTGACGTAGCGCGCCGCCGAGGTGGCCGCCTCGACCGGCAACACGGTGGTCGAGACGTCCTGCACTTGCAGTTCCGAACCGAGCAGCCCGATCGCGACGACATCGGCACTGCGGCGACGATCGGGGATCTGCAACAGGATCACGGCGAACTTCTTCCGGTCAGGCCGCGGGCTGCAAGCAGGCCGCCGGCTGCAAGGCGGTGGTGGGCGGGTACGGAAACACAGATCGGCCCCAGCCGCTCAGGGCGTCGTGCACCCGTCGGGCTGGGGCCGTTCGAACTGCTAGCTGACGGCTCCGGACAGCGCCTCCGACAGCGCGCTCGCCTCGTCAGCGGATAGCTCGACGACGAGACGGCCGCCGCCTTCCAGCGGAACGCGCATAACCAACCCGCGACCCTCCTTGGTGACCTCCAGCGGACCATCACCCGTCCGCGGCTTCATCGCCGCCATTCGTGCCTCCTATGTGCGTTCAGAACTGCGCCGTCACCGCTGCCGACCGGGATCGGATCAGGCAGTGCTGGACACATTGTCTCGCATCTGTGGCTATCAAGCCAAAGCGGCCTGCGTCTGGGGACGCCCGTGCCGGTGATGTCCTAGGCTGCAGCCATGGCTGATGTGCTGCTACTCGACCGGACCGAGGGTGTCGCGACGGTTACGATGAACCGTCCCGACTCGATGAACTCGCTCTCGGTGGAGCTGAAGAACGCCCTGGTCCAGACGCTCGGCGAGCTCAGCTCCGACCCGGCGGTACGTGCGGTGGTGCTGACCGGCAGCGGCCGGGGCTTCTGCGTCGGGCAGGATCTTGGCGAGCACATCGAGCTGCTGCAGGCCAACGACCCGGCGCCGCTGCACACCGTCGAGGAGCACTACAACCCGATCACGCTGTCGCTGGCGGAGATGCCGAAACCGGTCATCGCGGCGGTCAACGGGGTCGCGGCCGGCGCCGGCGCCTCGCTCAGTTTCGCCTGTGACCTGCGCATCGTGTCCGATCAGGCCCGGTTCCTGTTGGCCTTCGCCAACGTCGGCCTCGGCCTGGACAGCGGCGCATCCTGGACACTGCCCCGGCTGATCGGCTCGGCCCGGGCAATCGAGTTGTCCTTGCTGGCGCAGCCGATCAGCGCCGAGCTGGCGCACAGCTACGGGCTGGTCACCCAGCTGGTGCCGGCCGAGCAGGTGCTGCCGGTGGCCCAGGAACTGGCCGCGAAGCTGGCCGCCGGTCCTACCGCCGCCTACGCCTCGATCAAGAACGCGATCCATTTCTCGGCCAGCCACGGGCTGCGCGAGTCGCTGGCCAACGAAGCGGTGCAGCAAGGACAGGCCGGCGGCACCGACGATCACCGCGCCGCGGTGGCCGCCTTCGTGAACAAGGAGAAGCCGGTCTTCGTCGGCCACTGAGGCCCGCGTCCCACCCGACGGTGATACTCAGCGCGGGCTATCGGCCGCGCTCAGCATCACCGTCGCGAAGCTCCCCCCGCAGCCTTGCCAGCCCGGCCCGCGGCCTTGCTAACCGGCGCGGCGCGGAAGCAGTAGGCGACGTGGTCATCCACCATGCCGGTGGCCTGCATCAGCGCGTACGCGGTGGTCGGGCCGACAAAGGCGAACCCCCGGCGCTTGAGTTCCTTGGCCATCGCCTTGGACTCCGGGGTGACCGGCTGGATGTCGGACAGGACCGCCGGACGCCGATGCTCGGACGGCGCGAAGGACCACAGCAGCTCGGTCAAACCCTCGGGGACGTTGTCGAGCGCCACCCGGGCGTTGTTCATCGCCGCGTCGACCTTTGCCCGGTTACGCACGATGCCGGCATCGGCCAGCAGCCGTTCGCGGTCGGCCGCGCCGAACGCCGCGACGGCCGGGATGTCGAAACCCGCGAACGCCGTCCGGAAGTTCTCTCGCTTGCGCAGGATCGTCAACCAGGACAGGCCTGACTGGAACGCCTCGAGGGTCAGCCGTTCGAACAGCTGGTTGTCACCGCGCAGCGGTACGCCCCACTCGGTGTCGTGGTACTCGGCATAGTCCGGAGTGCTGTCACCCCAGTCGCACCGGCGCTGGTCGCTCACTCAGCCGTCCCGGCAGTCGAGCCGTCCCGCCGGTCGCCGGCCTCGCTCAGGTCCTCGTCGGCGCCGATCAGCACCTCGGTGCCGGCCGAGCTGTCCGCCGACGCCCCGGGCTGCTGGCGTAGCCGGGCAATCTCTTCATCGCGTACCACGATCTCGGCAGCCAACCGGTCGATCAGGTCGTCGGTCTCACTGAACCGGTAGCCGCGCAGGCTGATCGGCAGCCGCATCCGGTCCAGGTCGCCCGCCCGCAGCCGGCGATCCGGCGGCAGCTCGAAGGGCAGCTGGTCGCGCTGCGGCGGCACCGACAACCCGGCCGGCAGCAAGGCGACCACGGCGTAGAACAGCACTGCCGCGACCACCAGGGTCAGCAGCAGGTAGCCGATCAGCAATATCACCCCCCGATCCTGGCACGCCCCTGCGACGCCGGTCGAGTCCGCCCCTGCGGCAGCGGTTGAGTCCGCCCCTGCCACACCGGACGAGTCAGCCCTGCGACACCGGTCGAGTCAGCCCTCGACCAGCGCGAACGCCTCGGTCACCGTGGAAACCCGGTGCAGGCCCTGCCAGGCCACCTCCCGGACGAATCCCCGCTCGATCATCGAGGTGATGAACTGCCACAGCGGCTGGTAGAAACCGGTCGGATCGAGCACGATCACCGGCTTGTCGTGCATGCCCAGCGAACCGGCCGTCCACACCTCGAAGAACTCCTCCAAGGTGCCGATGCCACCGGGCAGCACCAGGAACACGTCGGCGTGCGCGTCCATCAGCGCCTTGCGCTCGCGCATGGTCTGCACGACCAGCAGCTCGTCGGCGTCGTCGTCGGCGACCTCCAACGGCACCAGGTGCTGCGGGATGACCCCGAGCGTGTGCGCCCCGTGGGCCCGGGCCTGGCTGGCCACCGCGCCCATCATCGAGACCCGGCCACCGCCGGACACCAGCCGGTGGCCGCCGTCGCCGATCCGGGCACCCACCTCAGCGGCTAAGGCCAGGTAGCTCTCGTCGATATCGCGCGAGGACGCGCAGAAGACGCAGATCGAGGCCATCGCCGGCTACTGGGCGTCGTGCGCGCCGGACAGCTGCGCCTCGGACACCGCCGCGGTCTCGACCCGGTCCTGGGCAGAGCGCTCGGCGTCGGCCTCGACGATGATGGCCACCGTCTCGTCCACGCTGTCGGTGAGCCGGATCAGGTCCAGGTCCGCCGCGCCCACCTTGCCGTCCGGCAGCACGGTGGTTCGCAGCCAGTCCAGCAGCCCGGACCAGTACTCGGTGCCGAACAGGATCACCGGGAACCGGGTCACCTTGCGGGTCTGCACCAGGGTGAGCGCCTCGAACAGCTCGTCCAGGGTGCCGAAGCCACCGGGCAGGATCACGAACGCCTGGGCGTACTTGACGAACATCGTCTTGCGCGCGAAGAAGTACCGGAAGTTGAGCCCGATATCGACCCAGTCGTTGAGCCGCTGTTCGAAGGGCAGCTCGATACCCAGTCCCACCGATACGCCGCCTGCCTCCGAGGCGCCCCGGTTGATCGCCTCCATCGCACCGGGCCCGCCGCCGGTGATCACCGCGTAACCGGCCGCCGCGAGCGCCGCGCCCAGCTCGATGCCGGTCTGGTACTCCGGGTGCTCAGGCTTGGTACGGGCCGAGCCGAACACCGACACCGCCGGGCCGAGCTCGGCCAGCAACCCGAAACCCTCGACGAACTCGGACTGGATGCGCAGCACCCGCCACGGATCGGTATGCAGCCAGCTGGACGAGTCCTGCGAGTCCAGCAGTCGCTGATCGGTGGTGCTGTGCAGGCCGTGCTCGACCTGCTGCCGGCGCAGGATCACCGGTCCGCGGTGCCGCTCCGGAGCGGGGTTGCCATTGGTCATCCCCACACCCTAGGCAGCCCCGACCGGCATCGGATCAACCGGTGGCCAGGAAAGCCAGCAGGGCGTCCTCGGCGGGCGCCAGCTTGGCCAGCTCCACCGACTCGTCCACCTTGTGCGCCAGGTTCGGATCGCCCGGGCTGAAGTTCAGCGCCGGGATTCCGAGGGCGGAGAACCGGGCCACATCCGTCCAGCCGAGCTTGGCCCGGACCGCACCGCCGAGGGCCGCCACCGCGCGCTGGGCCAGTGGCCGGTCCAGGCCAGGACGGGCCGCCGGGGCGGAGTCCAGCACCGCCAGCTGGTAGCCCTCGAACACCGACCGCAGGTGGGCCTCGGCCTCGGCCTCGGACCGGTCCGGGGCGAAACGGTAGTTCACCGTGACGATGCACCGATCGGGCACCACGTTGCCGGCCACTCCCCCGTCGATGAACACCGCGTTCAGGCCCTCGCGGTAGGTCAGCCCCTCGACGGCCACCTCACGGGCCCGGTACTCGGCCAGCCGCCGCAACACCGGCTCGGCCAGGTGGATGGCGTTGACCCCCAGCCAGGACCGGGCACTGTGCGACCGCTGGCCGGTCAGCGTGACGGCGGCCCGCATGGTGCCCTGGCAGCCACCTTCGACCATCCCGTCGGTGGGTTCGAGCAGGATCGCCAGGTCCGCGGCCAGCAGCTCCGGTTGTTCGCGGGCCACCCGGTTGAGCCCGTTGTGCTCGGCCTCGATCTCTTCGCAGTCGTAGAAGAACCAGGTCAGGTCGAGCGCCGGCACCAGCTCACCCGTCCCGACCAGGTGGGCGGCCCGCAGTTGCAGGGCCACCCCGGACTTCATATCCGAGGTCCCGCAGCCGTACAGCCGGCCGTCGTCCAGCCGGGACGGCAGGTTGCCAGCCACCGGCACGGTGTCCAGGTGGCCGGCCAGCACCACCCGTTCGGACCGTCCGAACTCGGTGCGGGCGATCACCACATTGCCCAGCCGCTGCACCGTCAGCGCCGGATATGCCCGCAGTGCCTGCTCGATCGCATCGGTGATCCGGGCCTCGTCGCGCGACACCGACTCGATGTCCACCAGGGCCGCGGTGAGCTCCGCTACCGGCCTGCTCAGATCCAGCCGGACGGGTTCGGAATCGGTGACTGCCACGGCGAGTCAGGTTAGTCCTAGCTGAGGTGGCTAGGGTGGCGGCGTGACCACCAGCGCTGAAACCACCAACGCCGAAGCCACCACCGCGACCCGGCGGGCCTACGGCTTCGGCCTGGCCACCGTCGACTCCACCGGCACGGTGCTGGACGTCTACTACCCGGCGCCCGCCCTCGGTGAGTTGGCCGAGGCCGCGGCAGCGCCCGCCGAACTGGTTGCGCTGACCGGTCCGGACGAGGCCCGTCGGGTACGCACCGAGCTGGTCCGGACGGTCATCGACCTGGATGCGGAGCCCGCCGACGCCGTCGATGTCTACCTGCGACTGCACCTGCTCTCACACCGGTTGGTCGCCCCGCACGGGCAGAACCTGACCGGGGTGTTCGGCCTGCTGACCAACGTGGTGTGGACCAACCACGGTCCATGTGCGGTCGAGGATTTCGAGGCCACCCGAACCCGGTTGCGGGCTCGCGGTGCGGTCACCGTCTACGCCGTGGACAAGTTCCCGCGGATGGTGGACTACGTGCTGCCCTCAGGCGTCCGGATCGCCGACGCCGACCGGGTCAGGCTCGGCGCCCACCTGGCCGCCGGCACCACGGTGATGCACGAGGGTTTCGTCAACTTCAACGCCGGGACGCTGGGCACCTCGATGGTCGAGGGCCGGATCTCGGCCGGCGTCGTGGTCGGCGACGGCTCGGACGTGGGCGGCGGCGCGTCCATCATGGGCACCCTGTCCGGCGGCGGCACCCAGGTGGTCTCGGTCGGCCGGCGCTGCCTGATCGGGGCCAACGCCGGCATCGGGATCTCGCTCGGTGATGACTGCGTGGTGGCGGCCGGGACGTACGTGACCGCCGGCTCCAAGGTGGTGCTGCCCGACGGCAGCGTCCGCAAGGCGGTCGAGTTCTCCGGCCAGTCCGGCCTGCTGTTCTGGCACAACTCGGTGAGCGGCGCGCTCGAGGTACGCCAGCGCGGCGGCCAGGGCATCGAGCTCAACGCGGCCCTGCACGCGAACTGAACAGACTTCGAAGCGGACCGGAGTAGCGACAGTGGGCTATCGAGCGCGCCGAGCCGGGGTGGCCCTGGCGGTGGTCATCCTGGCCGTCGGCGGCCTGGTGATCGGCGGCCGGGCGCTGCTGCATGCCGCCCGGTCAGCGGTGCATTCCGACGGCTGCGACTTCGGCGACTACACCCTGGATCTCGACCAGTCGCAGGTCGCCTCGACCGTGGTCGGCGTGGTGCTGCAACGCAAGCTGCCCGAGCGGGCCGCGGTGCTCACCCTTGGTGCCGCGCTGCAGGAGTCCAAACTGCGCAACATCCCGGCCGGCCAGGGTGACCGGGACTCGGTCGGCATCCTGCAGCAGCGCCCGTCCCAGGGCTGGGGCTCGGCCGCCCAGATCGCCGACATCCACTATGCGACCGGCAAGTTCCTGGACGCTGTGGTCAAGGTGCCGCACTGGCAGAGCGACTCGCTGGCGACGGTGGTGCAGCAGGTGCAGTTCTCGGCCGACGGGTCTGCCTACGCCAAGCACGAGGCCGAAGCCCAGGAAATTGCCGACGCGCTGACCGGGGCCACTGCGGCCGCGGTGACCTGTGATTTCGGCAAGCCGAGCCAGGTCGCCAGCCCCGCAGCGGTATCGGCGGCGGTCCTCGCCGACCTGCCGGTGAGCACTCCGGTCGTCTCGGACAAGAGCATCACCGTGCCGGGTGCGGGCTGGGCAACCAGCGCCTGGTTGGTGTGCAATGCCGACCGGCTCGGGATCGGTTCGGTCAGCTACGCCGGCCAGCAATGGCGCCCCAGCAAGGGTTGGCGTGCCACATCGGGCAGTACCAGCAGCGGCGTGGTGGCCACCCTCGCCGGTTAGAAAGCGTTGGCCCGAACCAGCGGCGTGGTGGCCACCCTCGCGGGCTAGAAAGCGTCGGCCCGGACCAGCGCGATGCTGGCCCGGACCAGCGATGCTAGTGTTCGCCGGCCTGCGGCGGCAGCGCGGCGATCAGGGCCGGGTCGGACTCGGTCTTGCCGACCTTGGACGCGCCGCCCGGCGAGCCCAGCTCGTCGAAGAAATCGACGTTTGCCTGGGTGTACTCGCGCCACTTGTCCGGCAGGTCGTCCTCGTAGAAGATGGCCTCGACCGGGCAGACCGGCTCACAGGCACCGCAGTCGACGCACTCGTCCGGGTGGATGTAGAGCATCCGGCCACCCTCGTAGATGCAGTCGACCGGGCATTCCTCTATGCAAGCTTTGTCCAAAACGTCGACGCACGGCTCGGCGATCACGTAGGTCACGAAAGTTCCTCCCGGTACGGGTCCCAGCTGCACGGCACGCACAGTCCGCGCCGCGCAATAGTATGCCGGTCATGTTCGCAGACGGGTTGTTGGGGCGCCGGATAGTGATCCGCTACCGTCGCCCGGACGCTGGCGAACTGCCGCCGCTGTCGGATCTGCTGGGCGAGCTGACCCACCTCGGCCCGGATACCGTCACGGTGGCCACCAGGCGCGGGCCGGTAACCATCAGCCGGGCCTCGGTGCAGCTGGTTCGACCGGTCGCCGCCAATCGCCGCGAAATTCTCGAGCTGGAACGAATCAGCCGGCGTGGCTGGCGAGCCGCCGAACACCTCGAACTGGACGGCTGGCTGCTGTTCGCCGACCGCGGCTGGACAGGCCGGGCCAATTCGATCCTGCCGGTGCGCACCCCGGCACGGCCGCTGGACCAGCTGCTGTCCACCGCCCGCGACTACTACGCCGAGCGCGGGCTGCCGTTACAGATCCAGCTGCCGCTACCGGCTCGCGGCCTGCTCGACGCCGAACTGGCCGGCCGGTGCTGGCCGATCCAGCGGCCCACCATCATGCTGACCCGGCCGCTCACCGACACCCCGGCCTCGGCCAGCTACCCGGTACGACTGACCACCGAGCCGGACGAGGCCTGGCTGGCCGGCTACCACTACCGGGGCGGCACGCTGCCGGGCCACGCGGTCGAGTTGCTCAGCCGGCACGACCAGGTCCGGTTCCTGACGATCAGCCAGGACGGCGACGTGCTCGCGATCGCCCGGGGCGCGGTGGACGAGGGCTGGCTGGGAGTGACCGCCGTCGAGGTGGCGGCCGGTCACCGCAGGCGCGGATTGGCCGGGGCACTGATGCATGCCGTGCATAGCTGGGGCTACCAGCAGGGCGCCCGGGCCTGCTACCTGCAGGTGGACGAGTCCAACGCCGGCGCGCTGGCGCTGTATGACCGGCTCGGCTACATCGAGCACCATCGCTACCACTACCGGATCGAGCCGGCTGACCAACGGAGCGAGCCGGCTGACCAACGGAGCGAGCCGGCTGACCAACGGAGCGAGCCGGCTGACTAGTCCGCGCGTCGATCTGAGCAGCTAGGTCAGTGCCGAGCGTGTGATCAGGCAGCGGGCCCGTGCCGAGCGTTAGACCAGACGGTGGGGTCAGTGCCGCGCTTTGGCCCGACCGGGTAACTGGCTTCGACGGAGCGATCCCAGGTAGCGTGCGCCCCACTGGCCAGGTTGCTCACCGAGCGCGAGCGTGCCGATCGCGGCGAGCGCTCCACAGATCAGCAATCCGTAGGACACCCAGGCCGTTTTACCCGCGGGAAGGAGCACATCACCCTCGGGCCGGGCGCTGGCGAGCACGAAGATCGTGACGAACCAGCCGATCACCGGCGGCACCGCCGAGGCCGCCGTGTTGGTCAGCCGGCGGGCGAGAATCGGCAATCCCACGTTGGCAATAATGGCAAGCAGCGGGGCCAGCGGGATCAGCGTGCCGCCCCAGCGGGTGGGCACCAGCAGCACCTCATAGATCGCGGTGAGCACGCCGGCCAGGGCGAAGATCAGGTAGCCGAGCACCAGCATCGCGGCCGACAACTGTCGATCGGCGACCCGGTCGACGGCTGGCGGCCGTTGCTCGGGCTGGTCCCCCACCGCCTCGGACTGGTCTGTCGCAACGTCGGATCGTTCTGTTGCAACAAGGTGATCCGCCGACGGGCGGGGGCGCCGGGCTGGCCCGCTCATCCGGCCGGCTCGGCGAGCCCATCGAGTTCCAGGCCACCGAACAGGTCGGTCTCGCGGCCCAGCTCGTCCCGCTCACCGCCGGCCACCCCGTCGATCAGCCGGTAGTACTCGGTTCCCATCACCTGCTGGCCCAGGTTGTTCGACAGCGCGAAGAACGGTCCGTCCACCATGATCTGGCTGGCATGCGCGGCCAGCGCCCGCATCTTCGCCGCACCGTGCGCAGGGGCGTGCACGACGGTGGTGACCAGCTCGTCGGCAACCACGAAGGGAATGTCGTCCACCGACTCCACGCCCTCGAACGGAATCTGCCCGCCGGCTGCCTTCATCGCCTCGAGCTGGGCAGCCATCGCCGAACGAGGCATCGTCGTCCAGTAGAACTTCGACACCGTCCACGGCTGGCCGCCAGCCGGGTAGCCCTCGTCCGCCGCGGCCTTGGCTGCGGCAGTCGCAACCCGGTGCGCCATGATGTGGTCGGGATGGCCGTAGGCGCCGAAGTCGTCATAGGTCACCACCACCTGCGGCCGGACCTCGCGGATCACCTCGACCAGCGCGCCGACCGCCTCGTCGAATCTCGCCGGGTCGGAATCGGCCTGCCAAAAGGCACGCGGTTTCGCGTTTGCCGGGCTGCCCATCATCCCGCTGTCGCGGAATCGCCCGGCACCACCGAGGAACCGATGATCGTCCACCGCAAGCTCGGTCATCGCGGTCGCCAGCTCCGAGATCCGCCAGCCGCCCAGCTGATCGGCGTGGTCGGCGGCCAGCAGCGCCAGCGACGGAACCAGCACCTCGCCCTCTTCGCCGAGCGTGCAGGTGATCAGCGTGACCTGGGCACCCTCGGCGACGTAGTGCGCCATGGTCGCACCAGTGCCGATCGACTCGTCGTCCGGATGGGCGTGTACCACCAGCAGGCGGCGGGCAGGGATCGCGTTATCACTCACAAGTGCAAACTTACCCGGCCGGGCAGCCGGCTGGCTCAGGCCTCGTGCACCCCGCCGCCGACTCCGGCGTCCTCGGCCAGCGCGATATCCGCGCGGGCTTCCGGATAGTGGCAGGCCGCGAACTGACCGGGCGCCTTGATCTCGAGCAGCGGCACCTCGGTCCGGCAACGCTGCTGGTCGTTGTCCGAGAGCACCGAGCGGTACTTCGGGCAGCGAGTGTGAAAGACACAGCCCGGCGGCGGGTTGATCGGACTGGGCAGGTCACCGACCAGCAGGATGCGCTCGCGCTTGTTCTCCTTGCGCGGGTCTGGCACCGGCACCGCCGACATCAGCGAGTGGGTGTACGGGTGCACCGGTGAGCTGTAGATGGTGTCCCGATCGGTGAGCTCCATGATCTTGCCGAGGTACATCACCGCGACCCGGTCGGCGATATGGCGCACCACGGACAGGTCGTGGGCGACGAAGATGTAGGTCAGCCCGAACTCGTTCTGCAGATCCTCGAGCAGGTTCACCACCTGCGCCTGGATCGAGACGTCCAGTGCCGAGACTGGCTCGTCGCAGACGATCAGCTTGGGACGCAAGGCAATCGCGCGTGCGATACCGATCCGCTGGCGCTGGCCGCCGGAGAACTCGTGCGGGTAGCGGTTGTAGTGCTCGGGGTTCAACCCGACCCGCTGCATCAGGCTCTGCACCTCGGCCTTGATGCCGTTCTCGGTCTTGGAGTTCTGGATTCGGAACGGTGCGCCGACGATGGTGCCGATCGTGTGGCGCGGGTTGAGCGAGGAGTACGGGTCCTGGAAGATCATCTGGATATCGGTGCGCAACGCCCGCATCTGACGGCGGCTGAGCTCGGCGATGTCCCGGCCATCGAAGAAGATCTGGCCGCTGGTCGGGTCGAGCAGCTTGGCCACCACCCGTCCGGTGGTCGACTTGCCACAGCCGGACTCGCCTACCAGGCCAAGGGTCTCGCCGGCCCGGACCGCGAACGAGACGCCGTCTACCGCGCGGACCGCACCGATCTGGCGCTGGATCAGGATTCCCTGCTTGATCGGAAAGTGCTTTGCGACGTTGTTGACCCGTAGCAGCGCATCCGAATCGTCGGCAGCCGGATTGAGCTCGGCGGCGGGTGCGGCTGCGTCCTGGGACTGAGTGGGCGTGCTCATATATTCGAAGTCTCCTCGTCGGCTACAGCGTGGGCTGGATCTCGTCGGCCCACAACCGACGGCGCTCATCAGGATGGATGTGGCAACGAACCGCGTGCCCGGCCGAACCACCAGCGGTCGGCAGCAGGTCCGGACGCTGGGTGCGGCACTGCTCGCCGTCGGCGTGCTCGATGTAACGGCAACGCGGGTTGAACACGCAACCCTTGGGAACCCGGATCAGCGACGGTGGCTGGCCGGGGATCGGCTGCAACCGCTCCTGCCGGAGTCGGTCCAGCCGTGGCATCGAGCTGAGCAGGCCCCAGGCGTACGGCATTTCGGGTTCGTAGAAAAGGTCATCGACCATTCCGGTCTCCACGCACTGGCCGCCATACATCACCACGACCTTGTCGCAGGTCTCGGCAACTACGCCCAGGTCGTGGGTGATCAGGATGATCGCGGAGTTGAACTCGCGCTGCAGGTCCTTCATCAGGTCCAGGATCTGCGCCTGCACCGTCACGTCCAGCGCGGTGGTCGGCTCGTCGGCGATCAGCAATTTCGGGTCGCAGACCAGCGCCATCGCGATCATCGCCCGCTGCCGCATACCACCGGAGAACTGGTGCGGGTAATCGCGAAAGCGCTTGTCGGGGTTAGGGATTCCTACCCGGTCGAGCATCTCGATGGCGCGCTTCTTGGCGACCGCCTTGGAGACGTCGTTGTGCACCGTGTAGGCCTCGGTGATCTGGTCACCGACCCGATAGAACGGATGCATCGAGGACAGCGGGTCCTGAAAGATCATCGCCATCTTGTCGCCGCGCAGCGACCGCATGCTCTCTTCCGAGGCACCGACCAACTCGACCCCGTCGAGCCAGATCTCACCGGTGATTCGGGCCTGCGATCCCTTGTGCAGGCCGAGAATGGCCTGCGAGGTCACCGACTTGCCAGAGCCGGACTCACCCACGATGCCGAGGATCTCGCCTCTGGCCAGGTCGAAGGACAGCCCGTCCACGCTCTTGACCAGGCCGTCCGCGGTCGGAAAATGCACTCGCAGGTCACGGACCGACAGGAAGCTGTCAGTCGTCGCCTTGTCTTCGCGGACGCTCAGGGGCAGTGCACTCACTGATAGCTCTCCGGTCTCTAGCTGTAGCTCACGCGCGGATCGACCGTCGCGTATGCGATGTCGACGAAGATGTTGGCGATCACCACCGCGAAGGTTGCCACCAAGGTGACGCCGAGGATCACCGGCAGGTCCTGGCTGTTGATAGCCCGGATCGAGATCAAACCAAGCCCCTGCAGGTTGAACACCGATTCGGTGATCACCGCGTTACCGATCAATTGCCCGATGTCCAGGCCGAAGATGGTCACAATTGGGGTTAGCGCGGCTCGCAGGCCGTGCTTGATGACCACCGTACGCCGGGGCAAGCCCTTGGCCCGGGCGGTCCGGATGTAGTCCTCGCTCATGGTCTCGAGCATGTTGGCCCGGGTCAGCCGGGCGTAGAGCGCGGCATAGATGAAGGCCAGTGCGAACCACGGCAGGATCAACGACTTGACCCACTGCACCGGGTTGGACGTCAGGCTCTCGAAGTGGGTGTCTGGCAACCATTTCAGGTTGTACTTGAAGATCAGCAGCAGGATCGGGCCGGTGAAGAAGATCGGCAGCGACACCGCCGCCAGCGCGACGGTCATTGCGGACCGGTCGAAGATCGAACCCCGCTTGAGGGCCGAGATCGAGCCGATCAGCAGGCCACCGATCAGCCACAGGGTGGCCGCACCGGCGGCCAGGCTCAGCTCGACCGGCAGCGCCTGCATGATCATGTGGGTGACCGGCAACTGCTGCCGGAAGGAGTAGCCCAGGCACGGCGCGGAGCAGTGCACGACGGCACCGGTGTCATCGCCGAGGTTGCGGCCGAACAGGATGCCGTGGGCCCAGTTGAAGTACTGCTTCCACAGCGGCAGGTCGAAGCCGAATCGATGTTCGATCAGCTTCTGCCCTGCGGCGGTGGGTGGGATCTTTCCGACGTAGAACAGAGCAGGTGACACGTGCGCGATCTTCGGCCCCACTTGGAAGATGAAGAACGTGACGAAGCTGGTTACCAGTAGCACCAGCAGGCCGGCGATACCGCGGCGAATGATGTATCTGATCATCGGATCTCCGTGTAGGTGGCCGGCCCGGACTATACGGGCCGGCCACCGCCACTGCCACCTTTCTTGTCAGCTGAAACTTCGCCGGCTAGCTAGCCGCTAGCCCGGTGCGAACGACTTACTTGCCGTCGTTGACACCGATGTTGACGAAGTCGTAGTACGAACCGAGTGCGAAGTCGTTCCGCACGTTGGTCAAGCGCGGGTTCCGGTAGTACAGGGTCTTGTCGTAGACGAACGGCAGCATCACCGCGTCCTGCATGACCTCTGCGTCGAGCTGCTTGAACAGGTCGTCGTGACGACCGGTGCTCTGGGCAGCTTCCTTCAGGAAACCATCGACCTTCGGGTCGTTCAGCTGGGTGTAGTTACCACCACCGGGCGGGGCGTAGCTCGCCGCGATGGAGGTCCAGAAACCGCCACCGGTCGGGTAGTCGGCACCCCAGCCGGCCTGGCCGATTCCGATGCCGACGCTCTTGACCGTGTCCGGCTTGCCGATGTAGCCACCGTAGTAACCGGACTGCGCGTGCACAGCCGCGGTTACCTTGATGCCGACCCGGGCCAGCGCCTGCTGCGAGGCGGCAAAGACCGACGGGCCGCGACCGGTGTTGACATAGGCTTCCTTGGTCGTGAAGCCACTGGGCTGACCACACTGCTTCAACTCGTCCTTGGCCTTGGCCAGGTCACCGGTGTTGTCGGCGCCAGTCGGGTACGGGTTGGCATTGTTGTCGTGACCGGGGACGGTCGGCTGCGCCATCGTGTTCGCGATGTCACCACCATAGGAACCACCGCGGGCACGCTGCAGGTCGGTCTTGTTCATCGCGTAGAAGATCGCGCGACGGCAGTGCACGTTGTCCAGCGGCTTGACCGACGGGAAGATCGCGAAGTAACGGGTGTAGGAGGACACCGGGTCATCGGCGTTCTTCTTCAGGTCCGGACTCTGGATGATCGAGGTCTGGAACGCGGGCGAGACGCCATTGTCAGCAGTGGCATCGGCCGAACCGGCCTGCAACTGCTTGTCGTTGTCATCGGCGTTGGTGTTGATGTTCAAGGTGATCTTGTCGACCAACGGCGTGCGGATCTTGTCGGTGGACTGGTCCCACTTGTCGTTGCGGACCCAGACGACCTTCTGCTCCGGCGTGTAGCTGGAGAACTTGTACGGGCCGTCGGACAGCGGGTGCAGGGTGTACTTCGAACCGGAGTTCGAGCCGTTCTCGGTCAGCGGCACCGCAGCGGACGCCGGCAGCGTCATCAGGTAGTCGAAGTCCGGGGTCGGGGTCTGCAGCTTGAAGCTGACCGTGGTGGCATCCGGCGTAGTGATGCTGTCCAGGCTGCCGGTCTTGTCCTTGTACGGGCCAAGGTAGGGCGGGTTGCCCTTGGCATCGCACTTGGCCAGCAGGCACAGGAAGTAGGAAGCCGGGCCCTGGCTGAAGATGTCGGTCGCGAAGACCCGCTCGATGCCGTACTTGATCTGCTGGGAGGTGACGGCGGTGCCGTCCTCCCACTTCACGGTCTTCAAGTGGTAGGTCCACTCGGTGAAGTCGGCGTTGTGGGTGCCCAGGCCGGTCGCGAGGTCACCCTCGATGGCGACGTTGTTCGCACCGGGGATGGAGGAGTATCCGACCAGGGTCCGGGTGAACAGGCGCTGCATGTTCCAGCACCAGCCGTAATACGTGTTCGCGGGGTCCCACGAGTCACAGTCACCGGTCGCAACCAGGTTCAGGCTGCCGCCAGTCTTGGTGGACTTGTTGACGAAGCCGATGGTCGCGGCGTTGAAGGCTGCCGCTACCGACTGGTTCTTTCCATTGGCGTTGCTCGCACTGGCCGTTGGGCCGTTGCTCGAGCCGCCACCGCCACTGCTTCCGCATGCGGTGATGATCATGGACGCGACGGCGGTCAATCCGACCGCCATCGCGACCTTTCTGTTTCGTTGCATTGGTTTCTCTCACCCTCCTAGGCGATCGGAACTACTCGCCGGCTCCGAGGAGCCGGCACCGGCTGATGCCGGTTTTGATCCCTCGCAAGCACATCGCGAGGGCCAAACTCTTGTGGCGGAACCTATCGAGTCGACTTCGGGTCGAGGGCATCACGCAATCCGTCACCGAACAGGTTGAACGACAGCACCGTGAAGAACAGCGCCAGGCCCGGCCAGATCAGGAACATCGGATCGTGCTGGAAGAACTGGCCGGCGGAGTTCAGCGTGCCGCCCCAGGACGAGGTCGGCGGCTGGACGCCCACCCCGAGGTAGGACAGGCCAGCCTCACCGAGGATGTAGACCGGGATCGTCAGGGTCAACCAGACGAGCACCGGGCCGAGCAGATTAGGCAGGATCTCGCGGGTGATGATCCGCCAGTCGCTGGCACCGAGGCTGCGGGCCGCGTCGACGAATTCCTTCTCGCGCAGCGACAACACCTGGCCGCGCACGATCCGGCCCAGGTAGGCGAAGCCGAAGAAACCGAGGACGAAGATCACCACTGCGAAGTTGAGGGTCTGACCCGACATCCCCAGGAAGGACGGCGACTGGTTGAAGATCGCCAGCAGCGCCAATGCGAAAAGCAGCGTCGGGAAGGCCAGCAGCACGTCGAGCAGCCGGGACAGGATCGAGTCGACGACACCGCGGTAGTAGCCGGCGACGACTCCGATCCCCAAGCCGAAGATGAGCGAGACGATCATGGCCGAGACCGAGATCATCAACGAGGTGCGGGCACCCGCGATCAACCGGGCCAGGATGTCCTGGCCGTCGACCGGCTGGACGCCGAGCCAGTGCGAAGACGAGGCACCACTGAGGCTGCCGAACGGCATTGTGGTGTCCGGGCTGGTTAACCGGGTGTTGAACTGCGAGGGCTGGTGCCCGTACAGGTCATTGAGCTGGGAGGAGAAGGCCGCGATCAGCGTGACCAGCACGATACCGACCCCGCCGGCCATCGCGATCTTGTCCTGCTTGAGGCGGCGCCAGGCAATCTGCCGCAGTGACCTGCCTTGGATCTCTTCTTCGACAACGTCGGCATGCATCAGGCCGACGGACGCGACTTCTAGTTCACCCTGTGGGAGGGACATCGTGCGGCAGGCCTCCTTCGATTCGTGGGATCCGTGGTTCGCGGTGCCCACCAGCCGGGAATGTTAGGACTTCCGAGTAACGCCTGAGCAACAAGGCCAACCTTTCGACCAGATCGTGATCGAAGGGTAACCAGCGTTTTCGGACACTAGTTGATTGTTCGGGTATCGCTGAAGAAAAGACGGGGATCTGCATCAATCGTTACGGTTGCAGACCCCCGCCTTCTTCAGCGGAATCGCACACGGCCGAAGCCGCCCCGTCGTGCGTATGTATTTAGTTGTGGTTGTTTGTTACTGCTTGCAGGCAGATGTCTACTTCTTGAAACCGATGTTCTCGTAGACCGTGTCGGCGAAGCCGAACGAGCCGAAGTTCATCAGGTTCGACTTGCTGGCAACCAAGTCGGGACGCTGGTACAGCGGCACCGAGTGGCCTTCTTCCCAGATCTTCTGGTCGATCTGGTATGTCAGGTCGGTCGCCTTGGCGGTGTCCAGCTCGGTGACGGCCTGCTTGTACAGGGCGTCGATCTGCGGGTTACCGATCTTGGCGTAGTTCTGGTCACCGTTGGACTCGTAGATGGACTGAGCCGACGAGATCGGGAACGGCGTGCCGATCCAGCTGAAGATCGTCAGGTCGAACTTCCCGACCAGGACGTACTCCGGGAAGAACGGGTCGGACGGCACGGACTTGATGGTGACCTTGATGCCCGCGGTCTGCAGCGCCTTCTGCTGCAGGGCAGCCTCGTCGGAGGAGGTCTTCACGCCGTCCGGGATGATGAAGTTCAGGTTCAGCACCTTGCCAGCCTTGGCGTAGAAGCCGTCCGAACCCTTGGTGTAGCCGGCCGCGGTGAGCAGCGAGTCGGCCTTGGCAACGTCCTGGTTGCAGAACGCGCCACAGGTGGCTTTGTACTGGGCCTGGTTGTTCATCCAGATGTGGCTGTCCAGCACGGTGGCCGGCCAGTCCAGCGGGCCGAGCAGGGTCTTGGCGTCGCCGACCCGGTTGATGCTCAGCACGACTGCCTGGCGAACCCGGACGTCGGTCATCGGACCGGAGTTACCGAGGTCGATGTGGCGCCAGTTCGGGCCACCCGCCTTGTGGATGGTGACTCCGGGCGTCGCCTTGACGGTTGCGTAGGTGGCCACGTCCGAGCCGATGTCGACGAAGTCGACCTGGTTGGACTGCAGCGCCTTGGCCTGCGCGGACTGGTCAAGCACGATGTACTGGATCTTGTCCAGCTTGGCCGGGTTACCCCACCACTTGTCGTTGCGGACCACGGTGATGGTCTTGGCGGTCTTGTCCATCGAGCTGATCTTGAAAGGACCACCGGACAGCGTCGGGCCGTTGGCCCAGGCGGTGTTGAACGTGGTCGGGGTGGCATCCAGGCTGGCCGGCATGATCGGGCTGAACAGCGACTGCCAGTCCGGGTACGGGTTCTTGAAGACAACCGTGACGTCCTGGTCGGTGGCGCCCTTGCTGACGCTGGCGATCTGGTCGTAGCCGTTGGTGGAGGCCGGCTTGTAGGCCTTGTTGGTGCCGTTCAGCGCGGTGAACATACCCACGAAGTCCTTGTAGGTGATGGGGGTTCCATCGCTCCAGACAGCCTTCGAGTTGATGTGATAGGCGATCGTCTGCGGGCTCGTCGAGGTCTGCGAGGCCTTGTCCACCACGTCGGTGTCCAGGATCGGCTTGCCTCCGGCGTCGAAGTGCCAGACGGGGGGCAGCGTCCCCAGCATCACGTTCGAGATGTTGATGTCGTTGCCATCGATCTCGTTGATGTTGAAGTTCGGGGGGTAGCTGTCGATCGGCCAGCGCAACGTGCCGCCGGTCGCGACCTGGTCATACGCCAATGGGTTGACGTCGTTGAGGTTCGAGGCCGCCTGGGCCTTCTTGCCCGTGTTGCTGCTACCGCCAGAGCTCTTGGAACTACCACAGGCAGTCAGGGCGAGGGATGCCACGACAACGGCCGTGATCCCTACCTTGCTGAACAACCTCACACTTCCTCCTCAGGAATGTTGAATCTTCGGTACACATCAAATCCGCGAAAATTGTCGCGGTTCTTGGTACTTGCTACGCACTCGATCGCGTTGAGGCTAGGGCCGTTGCCGAATCGGTATGCATCAGATAGGAAACCGAGGTCTGATCGAGCGCCCGGAAACACTGCTGTCACATGCCAGTGGTGTCAGCCGAGAGCTCACACGACCTCGCGGACCTTAGCAAAGTGGCACGCTGCCTGATGGTCGGCACCTAAATCAGACAATTGTGGATCATCGCTCTTGCACTTGTTGCGCTCCTCGGCATTGAGCTGTTCGGCAAAGACGAAACAGCGCGAGGAGAATCGGCAACCGCTCGGGATATCGGACGGGCTCGGCAGGTCTCCGGTCAGCAGGATCCGCTGCCGGGTCCGCTCCTTCTCCGGGTCCGGCAGCGGGATCGCCGACAGCAACGCCTGGGTGTACGGATGCGAGGGCTCGGCAAAGATCTCTCTGGTGGTGCCGATCTCGACGATCCGGCCGAGGTACATCACCGCGACCCGGTCCGCGATGTGACGGACCACCGACAGGTCGTGCGCCACGAACAGGTAGCTCAGGCCCATCTTGGCCTTCAGCTCGTCCAGCAGGTTGATCACGCCGGCCTGGATCGAGACGTCCAACGCCGAAACCGGTTCGTCGAGCACGATGACCTTGGGGTCCAGCGCGAGGGCGCGAGCGATCCCGATGCGCTGTCGCTGGCCACCGGAGAACTCGGCCGGGTAGCGGCTGGCGTGTTCCGGACTCAACCCCACCATCTTGAGCAGGTCAGCGGTGCGGGTCTTGATCTTGGCGTCGGGAAACTTCTGCACCCACATCGGCTCGGCCAGGATGTCGCCGACCGGCATCCGGGGGTCGAGGGAGGCCATCGGATCCTGGAACACGATGGACAGGTCGGCCCGCATCTTGCGCCGGTCCTCGCCCTTGAGCTTGGCGGTGCTCTTGCCCAGCACCACGATCTTGCCCTGCTGCGGTTCGAGCAGGTTCATGATCTCCATGATCGTGGTGGTCTTGCCGCAACCGGATTCGCCAACCAGGCCAAGGGTTTCGCCGCGTCTGATGTCGAGCGAGACGCCATCCACCGCATGCACGTTGCCGATCGTGCGGCGGATCACCGCACCCTTGCGGATCGGGAACGCGCGGTGCAGGTTGTCCAGCGTCAGCACCACCTCGCGCTGCTCGCGATCTATCGCGACCAGCTGGTCCTTGGGCAACACCGGCCGGACGAAGACGTCGGCCGCGGTCCACTGCCGCTGAGAGATCTCGAGGCTGCGGTGGCAGGCCGCGAGGTGCCCCTCCCGGTCGGTGGGATCCAGCGTCGGCTCGACGGTCCGGCACTGCTCGACCGCGATCGGGCAGCGCGCCGCGAACGGGCAGCCGGCCGGCAGCGCCACCAGCGACGGCGGGGTGCCCTCGATCGGGATCAGCGGCTCTTTCTCCTCCACGTCCATCCGCGGGATGGAGCCGAGCAGGCCCATCGTGTAGGGCATCCGCGGGTGGTAGAAGATATCGTCCACCTCGGCAAGTTCGACGGCCTTGCCGGCGTACATCACCATTACCCGGTCTGCGAATCCGGCAACGACACCGAGGTCGTGGGTGATCAGCACGGTGGCCGCGTTGGTGACGTCCTTGGCCTTGCGCAACACGTCCAGCACCTGCGCCTGGATGGTCACGTCCAGCGCGGTGGTGGGCTCGTCGGCGATGATCAGATCCGGGTCGTTGGCGATCCCCATCGCGATCATGGCGCGCTGGCGCATCCCGCCGGAGAACTCGTGCGGGAACGAGGTGGCCCGCAGCTTCGGGTTCGGGATGCCGACCACGTCGAGCAGTTCGACGGCCCGCTTGTGCGCCTGGGACTTGGACACGTCCTGGTGGATCATCACCGCCTCGGCGATCTGGTCGCCGATCGTGTAGACCGGCGTCAGCGCCGACAGCGGGTCCTGGAACACCATCGAGATGCCGGAGCCACGGATCTTGGACAGCCGCTTGTCATTGAGCGTGAGCAGGTCCTGGCCGCGGAACTTGATGGTGCCGGTGATGACCGCGTTGGACGGCAGCAGCCCCATCACGGCCAGCGAACTCACCGACTTGCCCGATCCCGATTCACCAACGATAGCAAGGGTTTCGCCCGGCCAGACGTTGTAGGAAACACCGCGCACGGCCTGTACCTTGCCGGCTTCGCTGCCGAAGCTGACGGTGAGGTCGGAAACCTCGAGCAGTGGGCTGCCGGACGGCGGGGTAGCAGCTGAGGTCACAGTCGGCTCGATCCTGAAGACGGGTCGATGGCATCTCGCAGCGCGTCACCGATCACGCTCACGCAGAGCACGGTGAGCACCAGCAGTCCGGCACCGAACATGAACACGTGCGGATAGGTGGTGGCCAGGTCCTGGGAGTCCGCGAGCACGGTACCCAGCGACACGTCCGGCGGCTGGACACCGAAGCCGAAGAAGCTCAGGCCGGTCTCGGCGACGATGGTGCCACCGACGTTGATGGTCACGTCGACGATCAGCAACGAGGCCATATTCGGCAGCAGATGGCGCCGGATGATGGTGAACGCCGGCACGCCCATGAACTTCGCGGCCTGCACGTACTCGCGCTCCTTCAGGCTCATCGTCATGCCGCGGATCACCCGGCCGGTGATCATCCAGCCGAACACCGACAGCAGCACGACCAGCCACAACCAGGTCCGACCGGCCAGCACCGGGCTCAGGATGGCCAGGATCAGGAAGCCGGGCAGCACCAGGAGTAGGTCGATGATCCAGACCACCGTGGTGTCGACGTACTTGCCGAAGTAGCCGGCGATCGAGCCGGCGATGGCGGCGATGCTGGTGGTTATCAGCGCGGCCACCAGACCGATGATCAGCGACTTCTGCAGGCCCTTGAGCGTCCGGGCGAAGACGTCCCGGCCGATCTCGTCCACCCCGAAGAAGTGGTCGCTGCTGGGCCCGGTCAGGATGTTGGCCTGGTCGAAGTCGTCGAACTTCCAGTGGGTCAGATACGGCCCGAAGTAGGCGAGCACGAAGATCAGCACCAGCACGACCACGGCCAGCACGCCCGAGCGTTGCCGCAGGAACCGTTTGAAGATCAGCCGCCCGCGCGAGATGGCCTCGGTACTGCCGATCTGCTGGTCGGTGGCGTCCGGATCCTCGACGGTCGGCGATGCGACCTCGAAGATTTCCTGTGGCGACATGGACATAGCCGCACCTCCTACTTCGAACGCACGCGCGGATCAAGCGCGGCGTACATCACATCAGATAACAATCCGGACAACAGCACCAGGACGGCCGTGAAACACGCTACCGCCGCCACCGCGTTCACATCGTGCTGCTGCACCGACAGCACCAGGTACTGGCCCATCCCGTGCCAGTTGAAGAGCGTCTCGGTGAACGTCGCGCCGGTCAGCAGCAGGCCGAAGGAGTAGGCGAAGAACGTCACGATCGGGATCAGCGCGGTTCGGACCCCGTGCTTGAACAGCGCACGCCGCCTGGTCAGGCCCTTTGCCCGGGCCGTACGCAGGAAGTCGCTGCCCAGCACGTCCAGCATCGCGCTGCGTTGGTACCGGCTGAAGAACGAGATCCCGAACAGGGCCAGCACGAGGGTCGGCATGATCAATCGCTTGGCGCGGTCGGTCCAGAAGGTGAAGCCGTGCAAGGTCGAGTCGTACTCACCCGCGGTCGGCAACAGCGGGCCCCCGTGGTGACCTATCCAGACGAAGACGGTCTGGACCACGATGATCACCACCACCGTGGGCGATGCCAGCAGGACGTATGACAGGAAGGTGGATCCCACATCCACCGGCTTTCGCTGTCTGACCGCACCGAGGACCCCGACCAGGACCCCACCGACCGCGCCGAAGATGGTGCCGGCCAACAGCAGCCGCAGGCTGACCCCGATTCGGCGCTTCATCTCGCTGGCGACGGTGTCCTCGCCGACGATCTGCTTGCCGAAGTTGCCGTGCACCACACCGCCGAGCCAGTGCTCGTACCGCGTCAGCACCGGGGTGGACGGATCGGCGTTGCGTTCCTGCAGGTCGGCGTGGATGACCGCAGCCGGGATCGGCGGGTTCCGACCCTCGTAGCGGGCTCTCGGATTGAGGGTCAGCGACCCCAGGATGTAGGCCAAGCTGGTCGCGATGAACACCAAGATCAGGTAGTTCACGAAGCGGCGAGCAATAAACTTCAGCATCGGTCCATCCCTGCGCGATCAGTCGTTATCTCTATGGGGGGCGACACGCAGAACGTGCGCCATTGCACTTCGAGGCGGGACTGTAGCCGACTTCTATAACCGTCCTGTCACGTCGGTCACAAATCGACGGTTTGTCGGGACCCAATCCAGGGCAGCAAGCTCCGGAGCACGGGCCCAGCTGAGGGCGCGATGCTCGATCAGCCGGGGCTGCGGCGAGGTCGCGGCCAGCGCCACCTGAAACAGCACCAGCACCGCCCCGGTGTCGAGATCCTGCCGGGCCAGCTCCGCGCCGACCGTGACCTGGCAGCCCAGCTCCTCGGCACATTCGCGGACCAGCGCCGCTCGCGGGCTCTCGCCGCGCTCGACCTTGCCGCCGGGGAATTCCCACTGGCCGTCCAGTGCCGGTGGATGGTTGCGCTGGGCCACCAGCACCGCCCCGTCGGCCAGCAACGCCGCGGCCACCACGGTCACCCGCTCGGTGGCCCGCGCGATCGCCCGCAGCGACCGGTTCAGCCGGGACAGCACCAGCCGGCGACGACGACGGTCCCACCACCCTCGCTGCAGTTCGAGCGTGAGCAGGGTGCCCGAGGGCAACTCGGCGAGCACGGCGCTGATCCGGCCCGGCAGCGCGGCCGTCTCGCGGGTCACCGCGGCGGTCTCCGCGCTGAGCAGGCCGGCAACCCGCAGCACCCGGTTCGACCTCACCGTTCCTACACCTCTCACCGCTCCTACCCCTCTCACCGCTCCCACCGCTGGCGCCGCTCCCACCGCTGGCGCCGCTCTCACCGCTGGCGCCGCTCTCACCGCTGGCGCCGCTCTCACCGCTGGCGCCGCTCTCACCGCTGGCGCCGCTCTCACCGCTGCCGGCGGTCTCACCGCTGCCGGCGGTCTCACCGCTGCCGGCGGTCTCACCGCTGCCGGCGGTCGGCCAGGAACGGGAACCGGTCCCGCACCCGCTTCACCTCGCCGGGGTCGGCGTCGGCGAGCAGGACCGTTTCGGCCTGGCTGGCCTCGACCAGGTTGCGTCCGAGCGGGTCGATGATCGTCGAGTCGCCCAGGTAGCGGATCCCGTCACCGGTGCCCACCCGGTTGCAGCCGAGCAGGTAGGCCTGGTTCTCGATGGCCCGGGCCTTGAGCAACGCGCGCCAGTGCTCGCTGCGCGGCTCGGGCCAGTTGGCGACCACCACATACAGGTCGGTGTCGGCCGCCAATTGCCAGAATTCGTCGGCGAAACGCAGGTCGTAGCAGATGAAGATGCTGACCCGCAGGTCCTCCACGGTGACAGTGAGAAAGTCGGTGCCGGCCCGGTAGAACTTGTCCTCACCGGCATAGCTGAACGGGTGGATCTTGGCATAGCGGTGCAGTTGGCCGTCCGGGCCGGCAAGGACCGCGACGTTCTGAGCCTGCCGGTTTAGCTTTTCTGAATCAGGCTGATCGCCGTCCCCCGGTTCATCCCGTTGTTCGCCGACCCATTGAGCGATCGAGCCGACTATCCAGACGCCGTGCTGGGCCGCCTGCTCGATCAAGAACTGCTGGTTGGCCCCGCCTGGTTGCTCGGCAATCGCCTGTGGCTGCATGGAGAAACCGGTGGCATACATCTCCGACAGCACGATCAGCCGGGCGCCACCGGCGGCGGCCTGACCGATCAGCGGGGTCAACCTGGCCTGGGTCGCCGACCCGTCCTCCCAGACGATGTCGTGCTGGATTGCGGCGATCTTCATCGGGCCAGCTTTCCGAGCCGGGTCAGGGCCTCGTCGAGGACTTCCAGTCGCTTGCAAAAGGCAAATCTCGCGTAGCGGTCGATGTCGGAATCGTAGAAGACCCGCGACGGTATGGCCACCACGCCGGCCTGTTCGGGCAACGCCCGGCACCAGGCCTCGGCATCGCCACCCAGATCCACCGTGGCAAAGTAGGTCGCCTGCGGTCGCATCACCGAATAGCCTTGTTCGCACAGGCCATCCACCAGCAGGTCGCGTCGTACCCGCAGCGCCTCGGCGACCTCGGTGTAGAACTGCGGCTGGTAGCCCAGACCCTCGGCGATCGCGTACTGGAACGGCCCGCTGCCCACGAAGGTGAGAAACTGCTTCACCGCGCGGACGCCAGCCAGCAGCTCGGCCGGCGCGCAGATCCAGCCGACCTTCCAGCCGGTGACGCTGAAGGTCTTGCCAGCACTCGAGATGGTCAAGGTGCGCTCGGCCATCCCGGGCAGGGTTGCCAGCGGGATGTGCTCGCCGTCGAAGACCAGGTGCTCATAGACCTCGTCGGTGACCACGATCAGGTCGTGTTCGATGGCAAGGTCGGCGACCTGGCCGAGCTCTTCGCGGTTGAATACGGTGCCGGTCGGGTTGTGCGGGCTGTTGAGCAGGATCAGCCGGGTCCGGCTGGTGATCGCCGCCCGTAGCTCGGCCGGGTCGAAGCTCCAGCGGCCGGCGTCCGGTCGCAGGGTCACCACCCGACGTTCCGCGCCGCCGAGCGCGATGCTGGCGGCGTAGGAGTCGTAGTACGGCTCGAAGGTCACCACCTCGTCACCCGGCATGGTCAGTCCCAGGATGGCCGAGGCGATCGCTTCGGTCGCACCGACGGTGACCAGCACCTCGGTGTCCGGGTCGAACCGCAGCCCGTAGTGCGCCTGCTGATGCTCGGCGATCGCCCGGCGCAGCTCGGGGATGCCGGGGCCGGGCGGGTACTGGTTACCCCGCCCCTCGGCAATCGCCCGGCCGGCGGCGGCCAGCAACTCGGCCGGGCCGTCGGTGTCCGGAAAACCCTGGCCCAGGTTGATGCTGCCGGTGCGCACCGCCAGCGCGGACATCTCGGCAAAGATCGTGGTGCCGAAGGCGTCCAGCCGTCCTGGGCGGTGCAATCGCGTCATACCGCCAGCCTATGGGCTGGACCGGGGCTGGCGGAATAACCAACTTGCATACTCAGTTGCAGCGGTGTAATCATGTAATTGTTGTTTCAAGACCTAAGGAGAAATCATGTACTTCCACATAGCAGACGACGAAGAGAACGAGACCCCGCACGGCCCACACCGAGGCCGCGGCCCGCGTGGTGGCGGCCGGGGTGGTCCACGCCGCGGCGGCCCCCGAGGCGGCCGTGGATTCGGCCGGCCAGGCGGTTGGCAGCAAGCCGACCTGCCGTCGGCAGACGACGCGAATGCCTGGTTCACCGGCCGACTACCCTCTGACTGGTTCGTCGGCGCCCCGGAGATCAGCGTCGACCGCGAAGAGATCATCGTGACCGGACAATTGCCACCCGTCGAGGGTGAGGTAGCCGCCGAAGGCGCCGCCGCGGCAGGCCGGATCAGCCGGTTCCGCGAGGACAGCCGGGACGAGCGGATCAAGATCGCGGACGAGGCCGAGGCCCGCTACGGGCGCAAGGTGGCCTGGGGCGCCGGCATCGGTGACAGCCAGGAGCTGTTCAGCCACCTGTCCATCCCGGTGATGACCCGGCTGCGGCAACCGGAACGCCAGGTGCTTGACACGCTGGTCGACGCCGGCGTGGCCCGGTCCCGGTCCGAGGCGCTGGCCTGGGCGGTAAACCTGGTCGGCCAGCACACCGACGACTGGCTGTCCAGCCTGCGCGAGGCGATGTCCGAGGTGGACAAGCTCCGTACCAAGGGCCCCGACCTCTAACCCCCAGTTCCTGACCGTATTTCGCGGCCCGAGTTTCCACAACACGCCGATGCGGATGGAAACTCGGGCCGCGAAATGGCGCTGCGGGGGTGGGGCGTTCGAGGGTGGGCATTTTTCCCCCGCCCGAAACAGTCGGAAATGCCGTCGCCGGCACCCCGTCCGGTTCTGCAGAGTAGGAACATGGCCGCCGGCGATCAGTACACCGCAAACACCACCGCGCTGCAGAGCAGCTCCAGCAACCTGACCGGCCTGGCCGGTCAGTCGGGCTCGGTGGTCTCTGACCTCAGCTCGCTGGTGATCGACGTGCTGTCCTTCGCACAGATCGGCTCGTCGGTGGGCGCGGCCAACAGTTCGCTGCAATCCAGCCTGAGCCAGGCGCTGAGCAAGGTGACCGCCCTGCTCAAGGACATCGGCAGCCTGGTCGGGGTCAGCGCGCAAGGGTATTCGGCCGCTGATCAGGCGGTGGCCCAATCCCTCGGAGCCGGTGCCACCACCGGTACGCCGGCCGCTGCCACCGATCCCATCCAATCCCTGATCGCCGGGCACCACCAGGGCGACAAGGGCGCTGATGTGCTTGCACTGCAGCAGAAACTCACCGCCGCCGGGTACAACACCGACGGCACGGACGGCGTCTGGGGCAAGCACACCCAGGATGCGGTGGCCGCCTACCAGCACGATCACCCGACCGCGGGCGCGACGGGTGGCGCTGGGGCGGCGACGGCTCCGGGTCAGCTGGACAACCGGGTGGTCGACTCGATCATGCACTCGGAGGGAACCGGCGGCGAACAGGGTGGCCGCGCCGAGGCGTATGGGTTCCGGCAGGGCAACGGGTCCGCCTACACCGACATCATGGCCGCCCGGCAGCAGTACGGGGTCGGCAGCCCGCAGGAGCATGCGGTGGTCGCCCAATACATGCAACAGAACGCCCAGGCAGCCGGAGCGCTGAACTTCACCGACCCGGGAGTGCAGGCTGCCGTGATGTCCGCCGCGCACATGCGCGGAACCGGCGGCGCGCAGGCCATCCTGAACTCGGTCGCAGGAGCCCCGATCCAGCAGACTGGAACGCTGAGTCCGCAGACCATCAGCACCATCCAGAACATGACGCCACAGCAGTTCCAAACCGCGTTTCACGACACCCGGATCGACTACGACCAGCAGATCTACGGTGGCACCACCACTCATCAGGGCGGGGTCACCGACAACTGGTGGCATCGCTACGGCACCGGTTTAACCAACAGATATAACCAGGAACAGCAACAGTTCCTCGGTCTGTCCGGCGGCAACTGATGACCGCACCCGCCGCTCCTGCCGTTTCGGCAGCAGCCGGCTCGTCCAGCCAGTTCACCGCCGACCTCAAGGCGTTGATCGGCACGTCCACCAATATCAGCGGCCTTGCCGGTCAATCCAGTTCCACCGTCGGCGACCTCGGCAAGCTCGTCCTCGACGTGCTGTCCTTCGCCCAGATCGGCTCGACGGTCGGCGCCGCCAACACCTCTCTGCAGTCGTCGCTATCCCAGGCACTGTCCAAGGTTTCCACGCTGTTGCAGGACATTGGCCATCAAGTTGGCAGCTCGGCCCAGGGCTACGCCACTGCCGACCAGGCGGTTGCCCAGTCCCTCGGCGCGAGCACGACCGCCGCCAAGCCGGCTACCGACGGCGACCCCCTCGTCGACAAGTTCGCGGCCAGTCACCACCAGGGCGACAGCGGGAAGGACGTCATGGAGTTCCAGCGGGAACTCAAACAGCTCGGGTACGACCCGGGCACCGCGGACGGCCAATGGGGCCCCGCCACCCAGAAGGCGCTGCAGGACTACCAGGCCCAGCACCATTACGTGGCCGGGGCCGGCTCGGGCACCAGCATCGACCTGCCCGGCAACCTGGGCGTGGTGCAGGCGCCCAACGCCCAGGCCGCGGCGGCCGTTCGCGCCGCGCTGAGCCAGACCGGGCTGCCGTACCGGTACGGCGGCAAGAATCCAGCGACCGGTTTGGACTGCAGTGGATTGACCTCGTGGGCCTACCGGCAGGCCGGTTCCCCCATCCCGGACGGGTCCGCCAACCAGGCCGTCGGCATGCCGGTGCAGCAGGCCGACATCCAGCCCGGTGACCTCGCGGTCTGGCGGGGCAGCCCAGGCCACGTGGCCATGGTCATCGGCGACGACAAAATGGTGGAGGCGCCGCACAGGGGCGCGCATGTGCACATCAGCCCGGTACGCACCAGCAACGGCTCCGACACCTTCCTGGGCTTCTACCGCCCCACCGCCCCGTCCCCCTAGCCCTACCCTCCGTTGTTGCGGCATTGTGCGGCCTGAAACCGTGAAACTCTGTCGGAAAATTGCGGTTTCGGGCCGCACAATGCCGCAGACGAGGAGCCTGTGGATAACTCAACGCATGAAAAGGCCGCCGCATAACAGGATCTGTGGATGCGAGCGATCCCACGGCAGGCCGAACATCAGCTGGGCGTATTCAGCTTCGAACAAGCGCTGGCGGCGGGATGGTCGGCCGATCAACTAGACCGCGCGGTGGCGTCAGAGAGACTGGTGCGGTTGCGGCGGGGAGCGTTTGCCCTTGTGGCGGCCGAGGAAACCGGCCACGATTTGAAGCGGTTGCGACTGGGTCAGCGGGGCATCGCGGCCGCGCTGCGGATCCCCACCGCGACCGTCAGCCATGCCGCGGCGGCCGCCGTGCACGGGCTGCCGCTACTGCGCGCTCCTGAGCACGCGTGCGTCACCCTGCCGCCAGCGCTGCGCACCCGCGAGGCCGACCTGCATGTGCACCGACAACCGATTCCGGCCTGGCAACTCGACGCCGGCCAGGACATCAGCACCACCTCGGTGGCGCGCAGCTGTATCGACCTCACCCGGGAATGCGGGCTCGACGCCGGCGTGGTCGCCGCCGATGCCGCGATCCACACTGGCTTGTGCACGCTGGAGGAACTCGAAGCGGCGTACGCATCCTGCCGTGGCCGAGCTGGCCTACCGTCCGGGCGGCAATTGATCGAACTAGCCGACGGCCGTAGTGAGTCGCCGCTGGAATCCATAAGCAGGCTGGGCATGATCTCGCTCAAGCCAGCTCCACAGTCGCAGGTACCGCTCTATACGACCACCGGGCTGTTCCTCGGACGGGTCGACTTCTACTGGTCGGAGTTCGGGGTGGTCGGCGAGGCCGATGGCCGGCAGAAGTACACCGATGACGAGCTGTGGAAAGAGAAGCTGCGGCAGGAACGACTCACCGACCAGGGCTTGGTCGTCGAACGCTGGGGTTGGTCGGTGGCACGCAAACCCGCCGTGCTGCAGGCCAAACTCGAACAGGCTTTTCGCCGAGCAGCCCTGCTCAGATCAGCCGGTATCCCCGTCCGAGCCATCGCCAAGTAGCGGCGCCCTGATCGCATTGTGCGGCCCGAAACCGCGAAAATCTCGCGGATAGCCGCGGTTTCGGGCCGCACAATGCAGAACGAAGAAATGGGGTTAGAGGGAGGCCTTGTAGCGGCGGCCGCGGCTACGTTCGCGGTCGGTCTGGGAGAGAATCACCTTACGGATCCGGACAGTGCTCGGTGTTACCTCCACGCACTCGTCCTCCCGGCAGAACTCCAACGACTGCTCTAGGGACAGCTTGCGCGGCGGCACCAGGTGCTGGAACTCATCCGAGGAGGACTGCCGCATGTTGGTGAGCTTCTTCTCCTTGGTGATGTTGACGTCCATGTCGTCCGAGCGGGAGTTCTCCCCCACCAGCATGCCTTCGTAGACCTCGGTGGTCGGCTCGACGAACAGCGTGCCGCGCTCCTGCAGGTTGATCATCGCGAACGGCGTTGCCACCCCGGACCGGTCGGCCACCAGCGAGCCCGAGCCCCGGGTCCGCAACTCGCCGAACCACGGCTCGTAGTCCTCGAACACGTGGTGCACGATGCCGGTGCCGCGGGTGTCGGTCAGGAACTCGGTACGGAACCCGATAAGTCCCCGCGACGGCACCAGAAACTCCATCCGCACCCAGCCGGTGCCGTGGTTGGTCATGGTCTCCATCCGGCCCTTGCGCACCGCCAGCAGCTGGGTGATCGCGCCGAGATACTCCTCCGGCGCGTCCACGGTCAGTCGCTCGACCGGCTCGTGCACCTTGCCGTCGATGATCTTGGTGACCACTTGCGGCTTGCCGACCGTCAGCTCGAAACCCTCGCGGCGCATCTGCTCCACCAGGATCGCCAGGGCCAGCTCGCCACGACCCTGTACCTCCCAGGTGTCCGGCCGCTCGGTGGGCAGAACCCGCAGCGAAACATTGCCTACCAGCTCACGATCGAGCCGATCCTTGACCAGTCGCGCGGTGACCTTCGAGCCCTTTTCCCGGCCCGCCAGCGGCGAGGTGTTGGTGCCGATGGTCATCGAGATGGCCGGCTCGTCCACCGTGATCAGCGGCAGCGGGATCGGATTCTCCAGGTCGGCCAGGGTGTCGCCGATCATGATCTCCGGGATGCCCGCGATGGCGATGATGTCGCCGGGGCCGGCCTGCTCGGCCGGCTTGCGCTCGAGCGCTTCGGTCATCAGCAGCTCGGTGATCTTGACCCGCTCGACGGTGCCGTCGTGCCGGCACCAGGCCACCTGCTGGCCCTTGCGGATGGTGCCCTGAAAGACCCGGCACAGTGCGATCCGGCCCAGGAACGGCGAGGCGTCCAGGTTGGTGACGTGCGCCTGCAACTGCGCACCTTCCCGGTAGGCCGGCGCCGGGATGGTGCTCAGGATGGTGGAGAACAGCGGCTGCAGGTTGTCCGAATCCGGCAGCGTGCCGTCGTCCGGACGGTTCAGCGACGCCTTGCCGTCCCGGGCGCAGGCATAGACGATCGGGAAGTCGATCTGCTCCGCGGTGGCATCCAGGTCCAGGAACAGCTCGTAGGTCTCGTCGATCACCTCGGCGATCCGGCTGTCCGGACGGTCCACCTTGTTTACCACCAGGATCACCGGCAGCTTGGCGTTGAGGGCCTTGCGCAGCACGAATCGGGTCTGCGGCAGCGGGCCTTCGGAGGCATCGACCAGCAGCACGATGCCGTCCACCATCGACAGCCCGCGCTCGACCTCGCCACCGAAGTCGGCGTGGCCGGGAGTGTCGATGATGTTGATGATCATCTTCTCGCCGTCCGCCGCGACGTAGTTCACCGCGGTGTTCTTGGCGAGAATGGTGATGCCCTTCTCGCGTTCGAGGTCGTTGGAATCCATCGCGCGTTCGTCGATGTGATCGTGCGCGCCGAACGCTCCGCTCTGCCACAGCATCGCGTCGACCAGGGTGGTCTTGCCGTGGTCGACGTGCGCGACGATCGCGACATTGCGGATCGAGGTCCGAATCGCGTCGTTGGCGGGGGCAGCACTCTGGTGGGGCATGGCTCTTCTCTCGTCATCCGGGCAGCTACTCAACCGCCCGGCATCATCGGTGTTCAGTAGGAAACGGCAGCCGTTCGGGCCGACGGTCGTGCTCTGGTCTTGCGATCGGTCAGGCCCTGACCGGCGAAGTAGCCGATCACGCCCAGGTAGCTCAGCGCGCCGATGGCCGCGATCACCGAGGCGGTCGGGTCCCAGTGGCCAGGCAGCGCGGTGACCTCGACGTTCCTGCTGTCATAGGTCACGTGGTGAACGTCGGTGGAATGCCAGCGCGGATCCCCCAGCAGTGGCAGGTTCTTGATCGTGCCGTCATCGCTGGTGAACAGGCCACCGAACGAGCAGATGCCCTGGTTGCAGCTGCGCGGCGTGACGACGAAGGTGCCCCTGATGCCGTCCGGTTTCTTGCCGATGTGGTGGCCGATATTGAGTACCGACACCCACACGGCGGCCAGGCACAGCAGCGGGAAGATGACCCAGAACAGCCAGCCGGCGACCCGGCGCGCGCCCGGAAAGGACATCGCGACCAGGTCGCCAGAAGCCTCAGCCAGCTGACTGGACTGAGGCTGAGCCTGGGGTGCGGGGTCGATGGGCATTACCAACCATCATCCCATCCTCACCCGGGTGCTCTGGCCACCGTCCGGCTATTCCCGCATACCGGACGCCCGGCCCACGGACGCCCGAATTACGGGCGCGGCGGCAGCTCCGGGGCGCGCCGGGACGGCCGGGTCGCCAGGTCGGGCATCGGACGGGCAGGGCGCCGTTCGAGCTCACCGAGCAGGTAGGAGATTCCGGCGTCCAGCTGCGGGTCGGCGCCGGCACCCCAGGCCTGCGGTGGGAACTCCACCACCCGGTCCGGGTCGACCCCGTAGTTCTCCACCGACCACCCAAAGCGCTCGAACCAGAACGAGAAGCGCGGCTGGGTGACGCTGGTGCCGTCCACCAGGTGGTAGCGGCCGTCGATGCCGATCACGCCGCCCCAGGTCCGGGTGCCGATGACCGGGCCGAGCCCGAGCGCCTGGAACGCGGCGTTGACGATGTCGCCGTCCGAACCCGACCACTCGTTGGACAGCGAGGCCAGCGGGCCGCGCGGTGCGCTGTCGGGGTAGCTGCTGCGTCCACGATGCCGGGTGGTGTCCCAGCCGATCAGCTGGCGGGTCAGCTTCTCGATCACCAGCTGCGAGACGTGCCCGCCGGAGTTGTCGCGGGTGTCGACCAGCAGCGCGTCGCGGGCCATCTCTACTCGCAGGTCACGGTGCAGCGCCGCCCAACCGGTGGACACCATATCCGGCACATGGACGTAGCCGATCCGGCCGCCGCTGGCCTGGTGGACCAGCTCCCGGCGCCGGGACACCCAGTCCAGGTAACGCAATTCCAGATCGTTGTTCAGCGTTACCACCACTACCGAGCGCTCGACGCCGTCGCGGCCCACCCGCAGCTCGACGGCCTTGCCGCCGGTGCCGCGTAGTAGCTCAGCCGGGCCGTGCTCGCCGACCGGCCGGCCGTTCACCGCCAGGATCTCGTCACCGGCCAGCACCCGGACGCCCGGTGCGCTCAGCGGCGAGCGGGCCTCCCGGGAGGAGTTGTCGCCCCTGATCACCCGGACGACGGCCCAGCGGCCCTGCTCGGTATGGGCCAGGTCGGCACCGAGGTAGGCCGGCTGCAGCAGCGGGTCCTTCTTCGGTGGCGGCGGAGTCTCATAGGCATGCGACGAGCCGGTCTCGCCGTTGACCTCCCAGAGCAGGTCCGACAGGTCGTCCCGGCTGGCCAGCTGATCCACCAGCGGTCGGTACTTGTCGACCGCCGCGTCCCAGTCGATGCCGGCCATGTCCTCGGTCCAGTAGTGCTCGCGCATCAACCGGCCGGTCTCGTCGAGCATCTGCGCCCACTCGGCGGGTGGCTGGACGCTGAGCCGGACCCGGCTCAGGTCGATCTCGACGGTGTCCTCGCCGTCCTCGGCTGCCTTGCGGTCGGCCGGGATCACCTTCAGCGCCTCGCGGTCCCGGATCACCAGCGCGGTGCCATCGCCGGAGATCCGTACCGCGTCGGCGTGCTCGGCCAGCTCGATCAGCGTGCGCTTGCCGAAGTCCCAGCGCTGCACCGACGGCCGGATGTCGTCGTCCGGATTGCGGGACTCGCCCAGCTCGCCGGCGACCGGGGCATTGGTCCAGACGAAACCGTCCTTGGCCGCCAGCAGCCGCTCCAACCGGCCGGCCGGCACCGGGAACGGCACCACCCGGTCGGCGATGGTTTCGACCTCGACGCGGAAGGCCGGCTCGCTTTTGTCCTCGGCCTTGTCCCCGGCCTTCTTGTCCTCCGCCTTGTCGCCGGCCTTCTTGTCCTCCGCCTTGTCCCCGGCCGCCTTGTCCCCGGCCGGCGCGGTCGGTCGGCCAGCCAGCTCCGGATCGAAGGGCGACGGGGTGTCGGCAGCCAGCGTGACCAGGTACGGGCGGACGGCGACCGAGAAGCCGAGATCGAATACGTGCGCGTCATAGACCGGGTCGAAGGTCCGCGCGGACAGGAATGCCAGGTACTTGCCGTCCTCGCTGAAGACCGGGCTCGCATCGTCGAAACGTTCACCGGTGACCGCGGTGACAGTGCCGGTGGCCAGTTCCACCAGCTGGATGCTGTGCAGCCCCGTGGTCTGCTCGTGCGCGGCGTAGGCCAGCCACTTCGAGTCGCCGGACACCGTCAGGCCGGTGGCATCGCCGTACGGGCTGGCGTCCAGTTCGCTGATCGCGCCGTCCAGGTCGACCTTGAGCACCCGCCCGTCATGGGTGGCGGCCACCAGCAGGCTGCCGTCCGGGGCCGCGACCAGTTCTAGCACCCGGCCGAGCTCGCCGGAACCGAACCGGCGGGTGCTGCCATCAGCCGCGGCGATCTCGATCGCGTCGGCCCCGTCGGCGCTGCTGAGGTAGGCAACCGAATCCGGCTCCTCGGACTGGGAGGCCAGGATCACCGGCAGCCGGTGCCGGACGCCGGGCGCGCTCGCGAGGATCCGGGCCGGACCGTTGCGGTGGGTCAGCCAGAGGATGTTGCCCCGCACCTCGAGCACGCTGGCCCGGGCCGTCCGGTCGACGGAGTAGTCACCCAGCTGGTCGGGCACCGAGAGCTCGTAGCTCGCCCGGCCGGCGCGCGCGCTGCCCAGGCTGATGTCCAGCTGCCGGGCCTCGGAGTCGGCGGCCAGCCCGTCCAGCAGCCACAGCCCGCCGGCATGCTGGTAGGCCAGCCGGTTGCCGTCACCGGCCAGCTGCCGCGCGTAGTAGGTCTGGTGATCGGTGTGCCGGCGCAGGTCGCCGCCGTCGGCGGCCACCGAGTAGACGTTGCCGTGCCCCTCGAAGTCAGCGATGAAGGCCAGCCGGTCGCCGACCCAGGTGGCCCCGTGCTTCGGGCCGACCAGCTCCCCGAGCAGCTCGGCGAACTCGCCGGAGCCAGCCGGATCCAGCCAGAGCCGGCCGGCGGTGCCACCCCGGTACCGCTTCCAGTGCGCCGGGTCCCGCAGGTAGCCGGTGCCCACCACGACCGAGCCGGCCGGGCCGTAGGCCACCGCGCTGACCGGGCCGTACGGCAGCAGCTGCGGGGTGCTGTCCGCGCCCTCGGTGATATCGATGGCGTAGGCCCAGGACTGCGATCGGGACGGCTGGCTGCCGATCGAGGAGACCAGCAGCCGGCCGTCCGGCGCGAAAGCCAGGGTGGCGGTGCCGGCCACCCCGAAGAAGGTGAGCTGGCGTGGCACCCCGCCTGCGGTGGGCATCACGAAGACCTCAGGCTCGCCACGGCGCCGGGACACCCAGGCCACCTGAGTGCCGTCCGGGGACAGCTTCGGACGCGAGACCGGCACCGAATCGGCGGTCAGCCGGTGCGCCCGGCCGCCGTCGGCTGATGCCAGCCACACGTCGTCCTCGGCGGTGAACACCAGCTGGTCACCGACAATGTGCGGAAACCGGAGATACCCCGTAGCAGTCATGAAGCGAAAGCTTAATAACCTGCCCGGACGACACGCCAGCAATATTCGTTCGCTGACAGCAGATCGCCAGCCTGCTCGTCCCCCGATCAACGCTCGACGCCGGGCAGAATCACTGCTCAGACACCGATACAGCCTTGGGGGCCGGGCAGGATGACTCACATACCAACTGGCCTGGGGGTCGGATGACTAGTACGCGCACGCCGTGGCAGGTCAGGATGACCGCCCGCGACACCGGCGAGCAGCACCGGGCCTCGACCCCGCTGGAGCTGCTGTTCGACCTGACCTTCGTGGTGGCGGTCGGCCGGGTGGCTGCCGAGCTCGCGCACAGCATCGCCACCGATGACCTCTCGCACGGCCTGGGCGCGTACCTGATGGTGTTCTTCGCGATCTGGTGGGCGTGGGTCAACTTCACCTGGTTCGCCTCGGCCTATGACACCGACGACGTCGGCTACCGGCTGCTGACCCTGCTGCAGATGGCCGGGGTGCTGGTGCTTGCCGCCAGCGTGGCCACCGCCTTCGAGCACGACAACTTCACCGGCCTGGTGATCGGCTACGTGATCATGCGGGTGGCGATGGTGGCCCAGTGGCTGCGCGCGGCCGCCCAGGACCGTGAGCACCGGCAGACCGCGCTGCGCTACGCCGGCGGGGTATTCGCCATCCAAGTCTGCTGGGTGCTCCGACTGCTCCTGCCGGACCGGATCGCCCTGGTCAGCTTCCTGATCCTGGCCGCGCTGGACATGGCGGTGCCGGCCTGGGCCGAGCGAACCAGCACCACCAGCTGGCACCCTCGGCACATCGCCGAGCGGTACGGCCTGTTCACCCTGATCGTGCTGGGCGAATGCGTGCTCGCGGCGAGCAATGCGCTGCAGGACGCCAACGCCGCGCATTCCAGCGTGGCACCACTGGTGGTACTCGGGACCGGCGCCCTGGTGCTGCTGTTCGCGCTGTGGTGGCTGTACTACCTACGCGATCCGGCCGAGGGGCTGGGCAGCCAGCGCAACGCGGTGTCCTTTCGCTGGGGCTACGGCCACTACGGGGTGTTCGCCTCGCTGGCCGCGGTCGGCGCCGGCCTCGAAGTAGCCGCCGAGGCGGTGTCCGAGCAGATCGAGGCCAGCGATCTGACGGTCGCCTATGCGGTGGCCGTCCCGATCTGCATCTTCATCTTTCTGCTGTGGTTCCTGCACAAACCGCTCAATGACCAGCCGTGCCCGAGCCTGCCGCAGGTGCTGGTCACGATCGTGGCGATACTGCTGATCGCCGCGTTCGGTTCAGCGCTGCCGCTGGCCGGTGTGGTGGCCGCGCTCTGCCTGCCGCCAGCCGGTCTGGTTGCCGTCAGCGTTCGCGCGCTGCATCGGAGCGAGCCGGCCAGCGATTGATCAGCCAACCGTCGGCGTACATGAACAGCGCCGAGACCCCGAGCAGCAGGACGCAGACGCCGACCCCGTTGCGGATGGTGACCGGGTAGCCGAGGGTGGTGACATCGGTGAACGGGTAGGGATACCAGTGCGAAGCGGCGCCATGCGCGATCGTGTAGCCGATGTAGGCGGCCGGGTAGATCAGCGAGGGCAGCAGGGTCGCGGTGTCGATCCGGGGCCGGGGCCCGAACAACAACCAGCCGATCACCATCGCCAGCGGCACCACGTAGTGCATCCCGATGTCGGTCAGCTTCGGCAGCCCGGACAGGTTGACCACCGGACGCAGCAGGGTGACATAGATCAGCCCGGTGACGGTGATGCCGACCAGGGCGTTGAGCCGAAGCACTCGCCAGATCCGGCCGTCCCGATCGGGGTTCGCCACCAGGGTGGCCGCGGTGATCGCGCACAGGATGTTCGAATCCACCGTGAAATACGAGAAGAACCTGATGATCCGGGTACTGATAGGGGGCAGGCCAGCGCCTTCGGTCAGCACGTGGGTGCCCCGGATCACCAGTACCAGTTGGGTTCCCAGCGCCGCCACGATCACCAGCACGATGAACAGGTTCCAGCCGATGGCGGGCCGCCTGGCTGTCGAGGGTTCTCGCATGCCACTGAGCCTAGACATCGATGCGGAGCTTTGGCACGCAACCGGGCCGGGGGTCAGCCCTCGGATTGCAGCAAGCCGTCCAGGATCCGCGCCCAGTGCCGGATCACCCGTCGCCGGCGGCGTGAATCATCATGCAGCACGTCGGCCAGGCCAAGGCCGCGAGCCAGGTCCAGGGTGGCCTGCACCGTTTCTCGCATGCCAGGAACGGATTCGTCGGCGCCCAGCAGCTCGACCGCGACCCTGTGTGCGCGCCGGCCGACATCGGCTTCCAGCGGAACCAGCCGGGCACGCAGCGCATCCTCGGACGAGGCTGCCGTCCACACCTGCAGTGCTGCCCGGAACAGCGGGCCGGTGTAGAGCGAGACGATCATGTTCAGCACCGCCTCGGTGCGACCGCGGCCGACCGGCAGCCCGTCGGCCGCTCGGGTGAGTTCGGCGAGCCGCTCGGAGGTGATGTGATCGATGACCGCTTCGAACAGCGACTCCCTGGTCGGAAAGTGGTGTTGGGCCGCGCCCCGGGACACCCCGGCCCGGGCGGCGACCATCGAGACCGAGGTCGCGGTCCAGCCGACCTGCGCCAGCGAGCTGACCGTGGCCTCGAGCAACCGGCGACGGGTCAGCCGGCTGCGATCCTGCTGCGGCCCGCGCGGCAGTGCGGTGGTCATGCCGGCGCGGTCGTCATGCCGGCAGCGCGGTTGGTCATGTCGGCGGCGCGGTTGGTCATGCCGGCAGCGGTTCGACGACGGCCAACACCCCGCCGATAGCGACCTGATCTCCGACGCCGACCGCTAGCTCGACCAGGACGCCGGCGGCCGGCGCCGCGATCGGATGCTCCATCTTCATCGCCTCAATCCACAGCAGTGGCTGGCCCTGGCTCACCCGATCGCCGACCGTGGCGCCGAGTCGTACCACCGAACCGGGCATCGGAGCCACCAGTGAACCGGTCACCACCGAATCGGCGGGCTCGGCGAACCGCGGGATCGGCACCAGGGTCACCGGACCGAGCGCGGAGTCCACGCAGACCAGCCCCGGATAGCAGGCCACCGCGAACACCTGTCGTACCCCGGCGACTTCGAGGACCACCCGCTCCGGGCCGGTGGACAGCACCGCCACATCGGTGAATCCCTCGATCTGGACGGCCGATCTGGCATTGCGGTACTCGACATCGTGTCGGCCATGGTTGCCCTGATAGCTGGCCCGCTGCGGCTGGGAAGGCACGTTGCGCCAACCGGCCGGCAGGCTCGATCGCGCCCGCTGGCCGGCCATCGCGGCCAGCGCGGCAGCCGCCGCGGACAGCCGCTCGGCAACCG
>JALYVK010000017.1 GCA_030853265.1 Actinomycetota bacterium | reverse complement strand
CCACCGCGCCGGACGACTGTGACCACGGCCAGCCCGCCGACCGGCGTCTCCGATGCTGAGCTGACGGCGATGCGGCATGCCGCCGAACTGGCCCGGACGGTGGCCGGCCGCACCAGCCCGAACCCGCCGGTGGCCGCGGTCATCATCGATCCGGACGGCCACATCGTCGGTCAAGGCGCCACCCAACCGCCCGGCCACCCGCACGCCGAGGTGATGGCGCTGACCGCGGCCGGTGATCGCAGCGTCGGCGCGACCGCGGTGGTCACCCTCGAACCGTGCAACCACACCGGACGTACCGGCCCGTGCACCGAGGCGCTGATCGAGGCCGGCATCGTCCGGGTTCTCTACGCCGCCACCGACCCGAACCCGACCGCGGCTGGTGGCGCGGATCGGCTGCGGGCGGCCGGCCTGCAGGTGGTCGGGGACGTCGAACTCGCCGAGATCCGCCGGGGCGCGCTGGGTCCCTGGCTGCACGCGGTGGTGCACGCCCGCCCGTTCGTGACCTGGAAGTACGCCGCCACCCTGGACGGCCGGGCCGCGGCGGTGGACGGGACCTCGCGCTGGATCACCAACCAGGTCTCGCGAGCCGACGTGCACGCCCTGCGCGGCATCGTGGACGCCATCCTGGTGGGCAGTGGCACGGTGCTGACGGACGACCCGCGGCTGACCGTCCGGACAGTGGCCCCGAACGGCACCGAGACGCTCAGCGATCACCAGCCGCTGCGGGTGTTGCTGGATCGCCGGCACCGGGTACCCGACAGCGCGCTGATCTTCGACGATGCCGCCGAAACCCTGGTGCTGGACACCGCGGTACCCCGGTTCGCGCTCAAGGCGCTCTATGACCGGGGCGTCCGGCACGTGCTGCTCGAAGGCGGCCCGACGCTGGCCGGCGCGTTCCTCGAGGCTGGCCTGATCGATGAGGTGGTGGCCTATCTCGCACCGAAATTTCTCGGCGGCGGCCCGTCGGTGCTGGAAGATGCGGGAATAACAACGATGTCCGAGGCTGTCTCACTCGATGTGCTGGATGTCTCGCGAATGGGTGAGGACATCAAGATCGTCGCTCGGCCACTGGGTGCCGAAGCGGCCGGTACGAATCCGGCGGCGACCAACTCAGCCTCGGATCGGCGAAGGGACTAGCAGTGTTCACCGGCATCATCGAAGAGGTTGGCGAGGTCGTGCGGGTGAGCCCGTCCGGTGACTCGGCCGTCCTTCGGGTACGCGCTCACAAGACCGGTCAGGACGTCGCGCACGGCGCCTCGATCGCGGTGAACGGGGTCTGCCTGACGGTGGTCGCTCAGCAGTCGGCCGAACAGGGGACCGGCGTCGACCTCGATTTCGACGTGATGGCCGAGACCCTCAGGCGCAGCGTGATCGGCAACCTCGGCGCCGGCCAGCGGGTCAACCTGGAACGGGCGGCCCGGATCGACAGCCGGCTGGACGGGCACATCGTGCAGGGCCACGTGGACGGCACCGGGGTGGTGCTGACCCGTACGGCCGGCACCGAGTGGGAGGCTTTCCGGTTCGGGATGCCGTTCGAGCTGGCCCGCTACGTCGCGGAAAAGGGTTCGATCGCGGTCGACGGGGTCTCGCTGACGGTGACCGCGGTGGGCGATGACTGGTTCGAGGTCGGCCTGATCCCGGAGACGCTGCGGGCCACCGTGCTCGGCGGCAGGGCGATCGGCGACCCAGTGAACCTCGAGGTGGACGTGCTGGCCAAATACACCGAACGCCTGCTCACCCATGGCACGTCACGTACCGAGAACGGCGGCTGAACACCATGCTGGATTCCATCGATCGGGCGATCGCCGACATCGCGGCCGGCAAGGCGGTGGTGGTGGTCGATGACGAGGACCGTGAGAACGAGGGCGACCTGATCTTCGCCGCCGAGCTCGCCACCCCGGAGCTGCTGGGGTTCATGGTGCGCTACACCTCGGGTTACATCTGCGTGCCGATCACCGAGAGCCAGGCCGACCGGCTGGACCTGCCGCCGATGTTCCACACCAACCAGGACAAGCGCGGTACCGCCTACACGGTGACCGTGGATGCTCGCGAAGGCGTCACCACCGGCATCTCGGCCACCGACCGCGCGCACACCATCCGGCTGCTGGCGGCAACCTCGACCACCGCGGCGGAGCTGACCCGGCCGGGCCACATCGTGCCGCTGCGGGCCAAGGACGGCGGCGTACTGCGCCGTCCCGGTCACACCGAGGCGGCGGTCGACCTGGCCATCCTGGCTGGACTAGGACCGGCCGGCGTGCTGTGCGAGATCGTGAGTGAGAAGGACCCGTCCGGGATGGCCGGCAGCGAGGAGCTGCGGGCCTGGGCCGACGAGCACGGTCTGGCAATGATCTCGATCGCCGACCTGATCGCCTACCGCCGGCGCTTCGAGAAGCTGGTCGAGCCGGTGGCCAGCGCCCGGGTTCCGCTGCGCTACGGGGAGTTCATGGCGCACGGCTACTCCTCCTCCTACGACGACCGGGAGCACGTGGCGTTCGTCTTCGGCGAGATAGGTGAGGGCGAGGACGTGCTGGTCCGGGTGCACTCGGAGTGCCTGACCGGCGACGTCTTCGGTTCGCTGCGCTGCGATTGCGGCCCGCAGTTGGACGCCGCGCTCGCCGCGGTGGCTCGCGAGGGCCGGGGCGTGGTGCTCTACATGCGCGGGCACGAGGGCCGCGGCATCGGGCTGCTGCACAAGCTGCAGGCCTACCAGCTGCAGGACGCCGGCCGGGACACCCTGGACGCCAACCTGGATCTGGGCTTGCCGGCCGATGCCCGCGACTACGGCACCGGCGCCCAGATCCTGGTCGATCTCGGCATCCGGACCATGCGGCTGCTGACCAACAACCCCGCCAAGCGGGCCGGCCTGGAAGGCTACGGTCTCTCGGTGATCGGCCAGGTGCGACTGCCCACCCACGCCAACCCGGAGAACCTGCGCTACTTGCAGACCAAGAAGGACCGGATGGGCCACGACCTCGACTTGGACGGGCTCAGCGTCGACGGGCTGACCGCGGGCGCCGCTACGGTGGCCGATTCCCAGGACACCGCGTGAGCGGGCAGGGTGCGCCGCAGGCCGGCGCGGTCGACGGCGCCGCCGACCTCAGGGTGGTGGTGCTTGCCGCCCGGTGGCACACCCAGGTGATGGACGGCCTGGTCGACGGGGCCCAGCGCGCGCTGGCCGACTCCGGCGTCCGGAACTTCCGGCTGATCCGGGTACCGGGCACCTTCGAGCTGCCGGTGGCCGCGGTCCGGCTGGCCGGTGGCGAGGTGGACGCGATCGTCGCGCTCGGCGTGGTGATCCGCGGCGGTACCCCGCATTTCGACTACGTCTGCAAGGCGGCCACCGACGGGCTGACCGAGGTGTCGGTACGCACCGGCATCCCGATCGGCTTCGGGGTGCTGACCTGCGACGACGACGCCCAGGCGCTGGATCGGGCCGGGCTGCCCGGCTCGAAAGAGGACAAGGGCTACGAGGCGACCCAGGCCGCGCTGGCCACCGCGGTCACCCTGTTCGGCTACCCGCGGCGCTGAGCGTGATCACCGGCCTGGTGCTCGCGGCCGGCGCTGGCCGGCGGCTCGGCCAGCCGAAGGCCGAACTGGTGCTCAGCGGTCGCCGGTTGATCGATCGGGCCATCGACACCCTGCGCGAGGGCGGCTGCGACCAGGTACTCGCGGTCGTCCGCTCCGGACGGGTTTCAGCCGATGGCGCAAGGCTGATCGTCAACCCCACGCCGGACGAGGGGATGGGCTCGTCGCTGCGCTGTGGCCTGGCCGGGCTGCCCGCCGACTCGAGCGCCTGCCTGGTGCTGCTGGTCGACCTGCCCGCGATCCGGCCGGCCGAGATCGCCGCCGTGCTGGCGGCGCACCGGCAGGGTGCCGACCTGGTCGCCGTCCGGCGAGCCGGGGTCCGCTCCCATCCGGTGCTGGTGGCCCGGCGCTGGTACGCCGAGTTTGCCGAGGCAGCCGTGGGTGATCAGGGCGGCCGGGCCTTCTTCGCGGCGCATCTTGCCGATACCGCGTTCCTCGATTACCCCGATCCGATCTCCGATATCGATACCGCCGAGGATCTGGCGCTGGCCGAACTCAGCGAGCTCGGGCGGCCAGTGCCGCCAGCGCCTTCGGAAAGAGCTCGGCCGGCGGAGTGACCAGCCCGGCGCCGACCTGACCGACGCCAGCCTGCTTGCCGGCCATCCCGGTATTGATCTGCGGCAGGATCTGGGTTCGTACCACCTTGGTGACATCGATGCCGGTCGGCGAGCCGCGGAAGTCCAACACCGGGATCGAGTACATCGGATGCTCGGCGACGGTGATCTCATACATCCGGCGGGTGGCGGCCAGCGCATCGGCCACCTCGCCGCCGATGAACCGGACGATGGCGGGTGCTGCCGCCATCGAGAACCCGCCGAGGCCGGCCGTCTCGGTGATCGCCGAGTCACCGATGTCGGGGTTGGCGTCCGCCGGACCGTAGTCGCCCAGAAACAGCCCGTCGGCGAGCTGTGCCGGGCCGGTGAACCACTCGTCGCCGGTGCCGGCCACCTGGATGCCGAAGTCGGTGCCGTTGCGAGCCATCGCCACCACCACGCTGGAACCGGGCAGGTCACGCGCGGCGTCCAGGGTGAGCTTGCAGGCCGGCATGGCCAGGTTCAGGAAGAAGTGGTCGTTGCCGGCCACGAACTTCACCGCCTCGGCCACCTGCCCGGACGGCTGGCCGCTGTCGATCAGCTCCGGCAGCAGTTCGCGCAGCAGCATCAGGGTGCCGGCCCGGTTGCGGTTGTGGGCCTCGTCGCCCATCTGCAGCATCTGGGCCAGGATCGCCTTCAGGTCGATCGGGCCGTGCCGGCGCACCGCGAGCTGCAGCAGCGGGCCGAGCACCGCCGACATCCAGCGCAACCGCTCCAGCACCTCGGCGGAGTACGCGCCGTAGCGCAGCACCTTGCCCAGCCCCTCGTTCAAGCTGCAGTAGGTACGCCGGCCGGTTGCCGGATCTTCCACCACGAACAGCCACATCGAGGCCGACACCACGCCGGCCATCGGGCCGACCGTGGCGTGGTGGTGGCACGGGTCAAGCGTGTAGCCAGAGCCCGCGGCGAACATTGGCTCGGCTTGTTCCGGTTGCTCGACCACCCCTTCGAGGGCGGCGGCACCGAGCAGCGCACCGCGCAGCGGACCGGATGCCCGGTCCCAGCCGATCGGCGGGCCGGCATGCAGAAAGTCCTGCTTTTCCAAGCCCAAAGTCGGCCCGGCGGGTAGCACGTCGACCAGCATCGCCTGGGTCGAGACGATCCGCCGGACGGCTTCGGCGTTGGCCTGCTGCCGGCGCCGGTCGGCGAGCACGGTGGCCAGGTCGGCCTCGGTGCCCGGCATCGGCGGCCGCCAGTCCACCCGGTTCACCTCGGCGCCCTGGGCCTCGGCGGCGTCGGCGAACAGGTCTACCCCTGCCGTCAGTAGTCGGGGCGGCCCGGCCAACAGCTCACTCATAGTTGATTGCTCTTCGCGCGAGCGCTCATCGTTGGATTCGCTCCGCTCCTCGCTCGTGCCTCGCCGCGATGCTCACTCATGCGATTCCCCTTGCTGGATAAGGCTGATCGCATACCGGGTGGCGGCGGCATTGGAGACGAACACCGACGCGCCGGCCTCGGCCAACCGGGCAGCCGAACCCGCCAGGTCCTGCGGATCCCGGCGTGCCCCGATCAGGCTGATCACCACCGGCGCGCGGCAACCGGCGATGATCGGCAGCAGGTCGGCGACCGGATCCGGATGCGAGCCGTGCCCGAGCAGCACATCCAGCAGCAGCACCCCGGTGGTCGGGTCGGCGGCGGTCTCGACCAGCCGCTGGTTGCGCAGCGACGGGTCGATCATCGGATGCGCCCGGCCGCTGGTCAGCGTGTCGTCGCCGAAGTCGATCATCCAGTGCCCGTCCGAACGCAGCGAGCCGTCCAGCGCCCAGTCCGGCCGCAGCGGGATATTGGACCGGACCTCGCCAAGCACCGCGCTGGCGAGCAGCATTGCCTCGTCGCACAGCGTGCCGCCGCAGAACAGCCCACGAATCGAACCGGAAACGGCTTCGGTACTCGCCAACCAACTCGGCCAGGACGGTACCGCGACGCCCAGCTGACGCAGCGCCGCTTCGGTGCCGGCGGTCAGGTCCGGCTGATCGGGTCCGAGCAGCGCGAACCGTACCGGGGTGGCCAGGCCCGCGGCCACCGCCCGTACCTGCTCGGCGACCGGAGCGGCCGGCGGCTTGGACACCACCAGGATCAGCTCGGTGGCCACATCCTGGTCCAGCATGTTCAGCGCGGCCCGGGTGGACCGTCCGGCGACCGGTTCGGACAGGTCCCGGCCGCCGACCCCGAGCGCGGCGCTGACCCCGACGCCGGCCGCGTCCAGCAGGCACAGCACCTGCTGGGCACCGGTGCCCGACGCCGCCACCAACCCGATCGGACCCGGGTCCAGGGTGTGCGAGAAGCCCAGGCCAATGCCGCCGACGACCGCGGTGCCGCAGTCCGGTCCCATCACCAGCAGCCCGCGCTCGGCGGCGACCTCCTTGAGTGCGATCTCCTGATCCAGGCTGACGTTGTCGGAGAAGATCAGCACGTCGCAGCCGGCCTCCAGCGCGTCCATCGCCTCGGTGAACGCATGCTGACCCGGCACTGAGATGACCGCTAAGCCGGAGCCGTGCGCGGTGGCGGCGGACCCGATCGTCCGGGGCGGTAGTTGCTCCTGGCCCGAGTTCGCGCTCAGGCCACGGGGCGCATCCAGCAACTGCTCGGCAAGTACCACCGCGGCCGCCAGCGCCGACTCGTCGATGGCCCGGATGGCGATCAGCAGGTCGTTGGCCGAGTCGGTCGCCGGCGCGCCGAAGCCCATGCCGGCCAGCAGTTGCAGGTTCAGGTCGGTGGCCATCGCGACCAGAGCGGCCTGCACCCCGGTGGATTCGGTGACCGACCGGCTGACCTGCATCAAGGTCACCGAGTCGGCGTAGTGGCCCTGGCGCAGCAGGATCCGCTCGGCAGTCATCCGATCGCCCCGCTCAGCAGCGGGGCAGCCAACGCCCGTTCGGCCATCGCCAGCACCCCTAACCCGAGCGCCGCACCGGAGCTGTGTCCGATCAGGTCCAGGCGAGCCAGCGCCGCTGCTAGCCGGGCCGGGTCGTTCTCGCACAGCGCCCGTCCCAGCTCGGTCAACTGCTCGATCCCCTCGCCGGCAGCGGCCCGCAGCAGCAGTTGCCGGGACAGGCCGGTGGTGGCGCGCGGCCGGTGGCTGAGTTGGTCGGTGACCGCCCGGCGGATCGGCAGGTCGGGTCCGCCGAACAGGACCGCGCCGGCCAGTACCCCGCACAGCAGATCGTCCCCGGACGGAGTCAGGCCCGGACCTGCCCCGAGCAGCCGGCCGACGCCCGCGGCCGGAGCGGCGAACAGGGCGGCCAGCGCGTCCGGCGGCAGGTGCGCGGTTGCCAGCGCGACCTGCTGCCAGGACCGGCAGCCGGCCAACGATTCGGGGACCGGCTGCCCAACCGGCGCCAGCGCGGCCGACCGGATCGAGCCAAGGCCAACCCGCAGCCCGCCGAGCCGCAGCTCGCCATCGGTGAGCTCCGCGGTCAGCACGCCCTCCCGCTCCGCGGCAAAGACACGGTCCAGCGGCAGCTGTCGGCTGCTCACCGGCAGCACCAGGCCGATCGGCAGCCGGACCGCATCCGAGCAGAGCAGCGCGATCACCGTGCCGTCGGTGAGTTGTAGGTAGCACGCGGTCGGGAACGCACCGAGCACCGCTGCCGGGCCGCGATTGCCGAGGACCCGGGCGCGGACGAAGCCGGTGGCGCTCGCTATCTGCCGAATTGACCTGCTCTGGCGGTGCACCCTGGCCGACCCCTCTCAGACTCCCTGGCTGGAACGTAATGAGGTGGGCTACGGTCTGCCGATGGTTACAGTTGCCAACGATCCGGCCCAGATGATGGGTGATATGCCAGAAGCGACCGCCGACGGCTTGTCTGTCCGGGAGTTGCTGGCCACCCCCAGCCTGGCCGGCACCACGGTACTGGCCGGGCACTCCGGCCTGGACCGGGTCGTTCGCGGCGTCAATGTGATGGAAGTGCCCGACATCCTGGCCTGGGTCAAGCCGCACGAGCTGCTGCTGACCACGGCATTCCCGCTGACCCAGAGTTCCGGACCGGCCGGGGCGCGGACCGAGCACACCGCCCCGCTGCTCGAACTGATCATCGCGCTGAACGGCAAGCGGCTGGCGGCGCTGGCCATCAAGCTCGGTCGCTACCTCGACGCCGTGCCGCAGCAGGTGCTCGATCGCGCCGACCAGCTGGGCTTTCCGATCCTGCGGCTGCCGGACAAGGTCGCGTTCGATGAGGTGCTGCCCGACCTGTACGGGCAACTGCTCGCCCAGCAGAACCAGGTGCTCGCGCAGGCCGACGCGCTGCACCGGGCGATCTCGGCGATCGTGCTCGGCGGCGGCGGGCTCACTGAGATCGCCGCCGAGGTCTCGCGGTTACTGGACTGCCTCGCGCTGATCACCACGCCGGACGGTCGGGTGCTGGCCGACGAGGGTGGCCAGCCGCATCGGAGCGGGATCGAGGGCTCGCAGCTGTACGACGCCAGCGGCCGATTCATGGTCGAGCGGTTGCGGATCGGCGTCCAGAGCGTCAGCTGCACCCCGGCCGCCGCGATCGATTCCAGTGCGGCCACTCTCGATCCCAGCGGCGCCGCCGCGATGACCTCGATCGTGGCCGGCGGCCTGGATCACGGCCGGATCGTCGCCTACCGCCGCACCGGCGGGTTGCCGCCGGGCACCGTGCAGGCGCTGGAACGGGTCGCCATCGTGGCCGCCCTGACGATCACCAAAGAGCTCGCGGTGGCGGCTGTGGAGGGCAAGTTCCGGGGCGACTACCTACGTGACGTGCTGACCGGCATGATCGCCGTCGACGAGCAGGTGGTCGAGCACTGCCGGTCGCTGGGCTGGCAGATCGACCGTCCGATGGTCGTGGTGGTTGCCGAACTGGACCCGGTCGATGCCGCGCTGGCCGGTTTCAGCCAGCAGGCTCCGGTGGCCCACCGGTCCCAGCACGAGCGATTCGCCTCCGCATGGCAGCAGGTGTTGCGGGCCCGCGACAAGACCGCCCCGGTGGTCGGCTTCAGCCAAGAGGTGGTGGCGCTGATCCCGGTCCGGTCCGGTGATCCGGCGGCGCTGGTCGCCGAGATCGTGGCGGCGGTGAGTGGCGATCGCGGCGGCGGCCGGCGGTCATTCTGTGCCGGGGTGTCGCGGGTGGTGCAGAGCCCGAGGTCGCTCGCGGACGGTTACGCCCAGGCTCGCAAGACGGTCGCGGTCGGCCGGCGGGTGCACGGGCACGGCAGCGTCTCGCACTTCGACTCGCTCGGGGTGCACCGGCTGCTGTCGCTGGTCCCGGACACCGCCGAGTTGAAATCCTTCGCTGCCGAGGTGCTCGCCGAACTCGCGGCCGACACCGCCGACGCGGCGGATCTGCGAACCACCCTGCAAACGCTGCTCGACACCAACCTCAATGTCGCCGAGACCGCCCGGCTGCTGCACTTTCACTACAACACTCTGCGCTACCGGATCGGCAAGCTGGAACGCATCGTCGGGCCGTTCACCTCCGATCCGAACCTGCGGCTGGACGTCGCGCTGGCGCTGCAGGTCGTCCAGATGCGCGGTATCTAGCCCCCGGGCAGGGACCACAGAACCGCCGGCGATCTTTCGTCAACTGTTCACCGTGAAGTGCACCGTCACCGGTCAATAGCGTGCGCCACACAGTTGTTCACCTGCGTCGCCGGCGCCGGTAACCGAGGACAACCGGAGGTCGGCATGGCTGGTTTGGGATGGATTCTGGTCTACGGCGGCAAGACCCCGCCACCGGGCGGCGTGGTCAGGCCGGGGGAGCGACTGTCCGGCCTGCGGATGACCGGCCTGGGCGCCCAGCACGTGGTGGCGATGTTCGGCGCCACCTTCGTTTTCCCCGCGATCATGGGGCTGAACCCGAACCTCGCGGTGCTGATGTCGGGTGTCGCCACCATCCTGTTCCTGCTGATCGTGCGCGGCCGGATTCCGTCCTACCTCGGTACCTCCGCCTCGTTCGTGGCCGCGGTGGCCGCGATCCGCGCGCAGGGCGGCGACTCGGCCCAGGTCACCGGCGCGATCCTGATCGCCGGGCTGATCCTGGTGGCCGTCGGGGTGATCGTGCACTACGGCGGGGCACACTACGTCCGGGCGGTGTTGCCACCGGCGGTCACCGGTGCAGTGGTGATGCTGATCGGGTTCAACCTGGCCTCGGTGGCAACCACCACCTACTTCCCGTCCGAGCAGTGGATCGGCCTGCTGACGGCCGGCTTCGTGGTCATCACCGCGGTGCTGCTGCGCGGCTTCATCAGCCGGATCGCGATCTTCCTGGCGCTGGTCTTCGGCTACGTCATCTCCTGGATCGCCGACCGGATCCACGACGTGCCGACCTGCTCGAAGACCGTGGTCTCGGCCTGTACCGGCACCGGCCACCGGATCGACTGGAGCGGGGTGAAGAGCGCGCACTGGATCGGCCTGCCGCACGACATCATCAGCCCGACCTTCGGCGCGCTGACCGGCCCGCACTGGCCGGCGTTCAAGTTCACCTTCGTCCTGCTGGTGATCCCGTCAGTGATCGCGCTGCTGGCGGAGAACTCCGGGCACGTCAAGGCGGTCTCGGAGATGACTGGCGACGATCTGGACCCCTACCTGGGTCGGGCCTTCATCGGTGACGGCGTCGGCACCGCGTTGGCCTCGCTGGTCGGCGGCTCGCCGACCACCACCTACGCCGAGAACATCGGCGTGATGGCCGCGACCAGGATCTATTCGACGCTGGCCTACTACATCGCGGCGGTGGTCGCGATCTTGTTCGGCTTCTGCCCCAAGTTCGGCGCGATCGTGGCGGCCACCCCCGGCGGCGTGCTCGGCGGCATCACGCTGGTGCTGTACGGCATGATCGGCCTGCTGGGTGCCAAGATCTGGATCGAGAACCGGATCGACTTCGGCAATCCGATGAACCTGGTGCCGCTGGCGGCCGGCATCATCGCCGGTATCGGTAACCTGGCGATCAAGTTCACCGACACCTTCTCGATCACCGGTATCGCCGCCGGCACCCTGATCGTGCTGATCGGATACCACCTGGTGCATATCCTGGGACCGAGGCTCGGCATCGTGCCGACAGGTGGGTCGGCCGACGATCCGGCCGAGCAACCGGGGGCGGCGCGCGACAAGCAGGGGAGGGTCCGGGACAGGTGAAGCCACCAGCCTTCGAGTACAGCCGCCCCGAGACGCTCGGTGAGGCACTGGACCTGCTCGCCGAGCACGGCCCGGACGGCAAGGTACTCGCGGGCGGGCAGAGCCTGATCCCGCTGTTGTCGATGCGGCTGGCCGCGCCGGCTCGGCTGATCGACATCAATTCCCTCACCGAGCTGGCCTACCTGCGGACCGGTCCGGACGGCGTCCGGGTCGGCGCGCTGGCTCGGCACTCGACGGTGCTGGCGGATTCCTCGGCCCGAACCAGCCAGCCGCTGCTGGCCGCCGCGCTGGCCTCGGTGGCGCACCCGACCATCCGCAACCGCGGCACCACCCTGGGCAGCATCGTGCACGCCGACCCGGCCGCCGAGATGCCCGCGGTGCTGAGCCTGCTGGGAGGTTCGGTGACGGTGGCCTCCGCGCACGGCCGCCGGACGATCCCGGCGGAGCAGCTCTTCCGGGGGCCGCTGGAGTCCTCGCTCGAACCCACCGAGCTTGCCGTCGAAGCGTTCTTTCCAACGCTGGCAGCCCAAACCGGAACGGCGTTCGCCGAAGTGTCGCGCCGGCACGGTGACTACGCGGTCTGCGGGGTCGGCGTGCTGGTCTGCCTGGACGATGATTTGCGGGTCAGCTCAGCCATCGCCGGCTACCTGTCGGTGGCCGGTACGCCGCTGGTGTTGGACCTGACCGAGCCGATCAGCGGCCGGACCTTCGATGCCGATCTGGCACCGGCGGCGGCCTATGCGCGGCAGCGGGTGGACCCGGAAGGCGACATCCACGCCAGCGCCGGGTATCGCCGGCAGCTGGTCGAAGTGCTCACCAGCCGGGTGCTGCGCCAGGCCGCGCGGTCGGCGGCCGGAGCGGCGCCGTGACCGAGACCGAGCACCAGATCACCTTGTACGTCAACGGCATTCCGCTGGAGGCGACGGTGCCCGCCCGGCGACTGCTGTCGGACTGCCTGCGGCACGACCTGGGCCTGACCGGCACCCATGTCGGCTGCGAGCACGGGGTGTGCGGGTCGTGCACGGTGCTCATCGACGGGGTGCCGATGCGGTCCTGCCTGCTGCTGGCGGTCGGCGTCCACGAGCAGCGGATCACCACCGTCGAGGGGCTGGCCGGCGACGACGGTTCGCTGTCGCCGGTGCAGCGGGCCTTTGCCGAATGCCATGGTTTGCAATGCGGATTCTGCACGCCGGGCTTCCTCACCATGATCACCGCGGGACTGGCCGAGAACCCCGATCCGTCCCCGGACGAGGCCCGCGAGCTGATCGGCGGCAACCTGTGCCGGTGCACCGGCTACCAGAACATCGTCGCCTCGGTCCTCAAAGCGGCCGAGATCATCCAGGCCGAGGCCAACTCGACCGCAGCGAACGCCGCGGAAGATAGTGCCGCCGAACTCATCCGGGCCAAGCCCAACTCGACCGCAGCGGGTGCCGCGGAAGGTAGTGCCGCCGAGATCGTCCAGACCGGCGCAGCCGAAAAGGCTGAGCAGGGTGAATCCGGATGACCGGCCGGATGGTCGGCGAGCCGGTGCAGCGGGTCGAGGATCCGCGGCTGCTGGTCGGGCAGGGCCGCTATCTCGATGACCTGGGTTCGGACGCGGCCGAGGTAGCGGTGCTCCGCTCGCCGCACGCGCACGCCCGGATCCTCGACATCGATGTCAGCGGCGCGCTGGAGGTGGCCGGCCTGCTGGCGATCTACACCTATGAGGATCTGACCGGCCCGCTCGCCGAACCGCTGCCGCTGCTGATCCCGCACCCGGCGCTCACCCAGGGCCGGACGCAGTACGCGCTGGCCCGCGACGAGGTGAACTATGTCGGTGAGGCGATCGTCCTGGTGGTCGCCGAGGATCGCTACCGGGCCGAGGACGCCGTCGAGCGGATCGTGGTCAGCTACCAGCCGCTGGCGCCGGTGGTCGGCATCCCGGCCGCCCGGGACGGGACGCAACTCGTCCACCCGGACGTCCCGGGCAATGTCGCCGCGCACTTCGTGCAGGAAGTCGGCAACGCGGCGGCGGCGATCGCGACCGCGCCGCACCGGTTGGAGTTGGAGCTGGCCATCGAGCGCTCGGCGTCGATGCCGATGGAGGGCCGGGGAGTGCTGGCGCGCTGGGACGCCGACTCGCAGCGGCTGCGGGTCTGGACCTCGACCCAGACCTCGACCGGGGTACGGGCGGCGGTGGCGGCGAAGCTGGGCATGGAACTCGGCAGCGTCGAGGTCATCACGCCGGACGTCGGTGGCGGCTTCGGGGTGAAGATCATGCATCCCTGGCCCGAAGAGGTGCTGGTGCCGATGGCCGCCCGAGCGCTGGGCCGGCCGGTGAAGTTCACCGAGGATCGCCGGGAGCACTTCATCTCCTCGGCGCACGAGCGCGGCCAGCTGCAGCGGATCGAGGTGGGTTTCGACGACGCCGGCCGGTTGCTGGGACTGTCGGTGCGGTTCTGGCATGACAACGGTGCCTACACGCCGTACGGACTGATCGTGCCGATCATCACCTCGACCCAGCTGCTCGGGCCGTACAAGCCGCGGGCGTACCGGGTCGAGTTCGATTCCCTCTATACCAACACGGTAATCGTGACGCCCTATCGTGGCGCGGGCCGTCCGCAGGGCGTGTACGCGATGGAGCGGACGATGGATGCAATCGCCGGCTACCTGGGGATGGACCGGGCCCAGGTGCGTGCCAACAACTTCATCCGGCCGGAAGAAATGCCTTACGATCACGGGCTGATCTTCCAGGATGGCCGGCCGCTGGTGTATGACTCGGGGGATTTTCCGGCCTCGCTGGACAAGCTGAAGAAGCTGGTCGGCTGGGACGGCTGGACCGCCTACCAGGCGGCAGCGCGCGCCGAGGGACGCAACGTCGGTCTGGGAATCGCTTGCTACGTCGAGGGAACCGGCGTCGGGCCGTACGAGGGTGGCCATGTCCAGGTCGAGACCTCCGGCAAGGTGAAGGTGGCCACCGGGCTCACCTCGCAAGGGCAGGGGCACCAGACCGCCTTCGCCCAGATCGTGGCCGACGAGCTGGGCGTGCCGATGTCCGACATCGAGGTGGTCACCGGCGACACCCGACGTTTCCCGTACGCGGTAGGAACATTCGCCTCCCGTGCGGCGGTGATGAGCGGGTCGGCGATCGCGCTGGCGGCCCGGGCGGCCCGCACCAAGATCCTGAAGGTGGCCGGCGAAGCGCTGGAGGCCGACCCCGGCGATCTTGAGATCGTGGATGGCATGGTGCGGGTGGTCGGCAGCCCAGGCATCGAGATCTCGCTGGGTACCGTCGCGGTGCTGTCCAACCCGCTGCGCTACGCCTTCGACGAAGCATCCAAGGCGGCGACCCAGTTCGTGATGGGTGACCCGAGCAAGGCCCCGATAGCCGAAGGCGACGAGCCGGGTATCGAGGGCAAGGACTACTACTCACCGGTGGGATCGACTTTTGCCAATGGGATGCACGCTGTCATCGTGGAGACCGATCCGGACACCGCCGAGATCAGCATCTTGCGGTATTGCGTGGTGCACGACTGCGGCACCCTGATCAACCCGATGATCGTGCAGGGCCAGGTGCACGGCGGGGTCGCCCAGGGCGTCGGCGGCGCGCTGTATGAGCGAATGGCCTACGACAGCGACGGGCAGTTGCAGAACGCCTCCTTCATGGACTTCCTGATGCCCTACGTCTCGGAGGTGCCGCGCGAGATCGAGATCGACCATCTCGAGACCAAGTCGCCGCTGAACCCGCTGGGGATCAAGGGTGCCGGCGAGGCCGGTGTGATCCCGAGTGCCGCGGTGTTCGCCTCGGCGATCTCGGACGCCGAGGGTTTCGCGATCACCTCGATGCCGATCTCGCCGAGCGAGCTGTACGAATTACGCCTTGCCAGGAAAGCGCAATCGGAACTTGCCGGACAAGCACCAGCGGACCCAGAGGAAGTGCCAGGATGAAGGTTGCCGGACAGGCCACATTGCACGCGCCGATCGAGCGGGTCTGGGCGGCGTTGAACGATCCGGCGGTACTGGTGCGCACGATTCCGGGCTGCCAGCGGTTGGAGGCCACCGGCCCGGACGCCTACGCGATGACGGTGACCGCCGGGGTGGCCAGCATCAAGGGCACCTACGCCGGCACGGTCGCACTGGCCGAACTGCGCGAACCGAACTCCTTCGTGATGAAGGCGGCCGGCTCCGGTGGCCCTGGCACGGTCAGCGCGGATGTCCGGGTCAGCCTGAACGAGGTCGGCGGCAACACCGAGCTCAGCTACGACGCCGACGCGGTGGTCGGCGGCGTGATCGGCGGGGTTGGCCAGCGGATGCTGGTCGGAGTGGCCAAGAAGATGGCCGGCGAATTCTTCAGCAGCGTCGACGATGTGCTGACCGGTAAGGCGGCCACCGTGCCAGCGCCAGCCGACACAGCGCTGACAGCTGGGGTGTTCACCGCACCGGAGCCCGACCGTCGGTTACCGGCCGGCGCCGGCGAGGCGACACCGTTCATGCTCGGTGCGCTGTTCGGCGCCGCCGCCGCGTTGCTCGGGGTGCTGGTCGGTGCCCGGACCGCCCGCGGGACGAGGCGGTTCTGATGCGCGAGTTCGTGGCGGCGGCCGTTCAGCTGGCACCCAGCTCTGCCCCGCTGACCGCAGCGAGCATCGCTGCCAACACCGAACGGGCCATCGAACTGACCCGGCAATGCGTCGCTGCCACCGGTGCCGAGTTGCTGGTGCTGCCCGAGTCGGTGACCACCGGTTTCACCCCCGGCGTGGACGCCGAGCAGTTGTGGGACCTGGTCAGCGAGTTGCCGGGTGAGATCATCGCCCCGTTCACCGCGCTGGCCGCCGAGCTGGGCGTCCACCTGGTGCTCGGCAGCTACGAGCGCGGCCAGCGGCGGGGCATCGTCTACAACGCGGCGGTGGTGCTCGGCCCGTCCGGCGAACTGCTCGGCACGTACCGCAAGACCCACCCGTTCGGCATCGAGCGGGCCGATCGGGGCGGCTGGGTGACGCCGGGCGAGGACATCCTGGTGGTGGACACCGAACTGGGCAAGATCGGGGTGATCATCTGCTTCGACGGCGACTACCCGGAGCTGTCCCGGATCACCGCGATCAACGGTGCGGAGCTGATCTGCCGGCCGTCGGCGTTGCTACGCTCGGCCGATCTGTGGGAGCTGACCAACCGGGCGCGGGCCTATGACAACCACGTGTTCATGATCGGCTGCAATGCCACCGGCGTGGACCCGGCCGGGGTGATTTACTTCGGAAACTCGATGATCGTCACCCCGATCGCCGAGGTGATCGCCCGGGCGGCCTCGCACGAGTGCTGGGCAACGGCGCGACTGCAGCCGGCGGCGGCGATGTCCTCACTGACGCCGGGCTCGTCGGTGCCGCAGTCCTTCGACCACCTGGCCGATCGCAACCTGGCGCTGATCCGCAAGCACGCCGACGACCTGCTTGGCGAGGCGGCATCATCGTTCCCGATCGGCTGAACCTGGCTCGCCGAGACCGGCCGAGCCGCCGAGACCGGCCGAGCCGCCGAGATCGGCCGAGCCGCCAGGATCGGCCGAGCCGCCAGGATCAGCCGAGCCGCCAGGATCAGGTGGCCAGCTGGGCAGTCTGCTCGGCCGTCGTGGCACCGGTCGCCCTGATCGGCGGCTGGACGGTTGCCGCCGCTCGGCAGCCGGCCGGCTATAGCTCGGTCCGCAACACCATCAGCGCGCTGGCCGCCACCGGTGCCCACGATCGCTGGATCATGACGGTGGCACTCGCCCTACTGGGGTGCAGCCATGCGGTCACTGCGGCCGGCCTGCGACCTGCTCGCGGCCGGGGCCGGTTGCTGCTGGCCGCGGGTGGGCTGGCGACGGTCGGTGTCGCGATCTTCGCCCAACCGGCGTCCGGCAGCTCGAAAGCGCACGTGCTGCTGGCCACCATCGGCTTCGGCTGCCTCGCGCTGTGGCCGGCGCTGGCTGCCGTGCGCGGCGCCGGGCTCGCATTGGCGCCGGCCTGGTCGTGGATCGCCACGCTCGCGCTGCTCGTCCTGCTCGGGGTCTTCGCGGCGACGCTGTCCGGTGGGCTGGCGGGGCTCACCGAGCGGCTACTGGCCGGCGCCGAGGCACTCTGGCCGCTCGCCGTGGTGCTGGCAGCGACGCTCGCAGGTAACCGGTCGGACGAGGCAGACCCGGCCCGGTAGCTCAGTTGACAGGCACACCGGGGCAGTTGAAGACCTGCTGGACGCTGTACTGCGAGGTCTGGCCGTAGTTGTACGTCGAGCCGCAGCCGGTGATCATCTCGCCGATGTAGTTGGTGTGGCCAGGGTCGGAGTAGTAGCGGACCACCAGCTCCTGATTGCGCCCGATGGCCGGGCTGGCGCTGGCGGCGCTGGTTGCACCCATCGGAACCAGCAGGCCCGCGACTGCGGCGGTGATGACGATCGGTCTGGCAAATCTGGCGGTCAGCTTCATGGGTCCTCCTGCGGACGGGAAAGGCACGGAACGCGCACAGCGCATAATGGCATGAAAAGCACCGAACGTTAAGAGGCTATTGCTATCGGATAAAACGCCACCGCGAACGATCCAGTCGCCGACACCAGCCGTCCGGCCAGCTTTCGGCAGCATTCGCCGAAGCGAGTGGCTGATTACGCCAGTTGACTTCGATCATGGCAGTTCGACGGATCCGGGTGGGGATCGACACCGGCGGCACGTTCACCGATGTGGTCGCCTTCGACGAGGACTCCGGTGCGCTGGTCAGCACCAAGACCGCGTCCACGCCGAGCGATCCTGCGGACGGCTTCATGACCGCCATCGACAAGGTCCTGGCGAAGCTGGCGATAGGTCCCGCCGAGGCCGGCCAGGTGCTCACCGCGGTCAGCCACGGCACCACGGTGGCCACCAACCAGCTGCTCGAAGGCAAGGTCGAGCGACTCGGCTTCATCACCTCTGAGGGGTATGAGTTCATCCTCGAGATCGCCCGCCAGTCGGTGCCCGACGGCTACGGCAACAGCTATTTCTGGGTCAAGCCGGACCGGATCGTGCCCGCGCACCTGGTGAAGACGGTCGGCGGCCGGCTGGACTACACCGGCGCCGAGGTGCGGCCCTTCGACGAGCCGGGCGCGATCGCGGTGGCCCGCTGGTTTCGCGACCAGAAGATCGACACCATCGGGATCTGCCTGCTGCACTCCTATGCCGACCCGGCCCACGAGCGGCGGATGCGCGACATCCTGACCGCCGAGCACCCGGACTGCGTCGTGTCGATCTCCTCGGAGGTGCTGCGCGAGTACCGGGAGTATGAGCGCTCGATGACCACCCTGGTGGACGCCGCGGTGAAGCCCAAAGTGGCCGGCTACGTCGGCTCGATCAAACGACGGCTGGACGCGCTCACCGGCGACCGGGCCGTCCCGTTCTACGTGATGAAGTCCAACGGGGGAGTGCTCTCGGCCGACGAGGTGGTCCACCAGCCGATCAGCACGGTGCTGTCCGGACCGGCCGCCGGCGCGCTCGGCGCGGCGCTGATCGCCCGGCACGCTGGCTTCGACAAGGTGCTGACCTGCGACGGTGGCGGCACCTCGACCGATGTCTCGGTGGTGCTGGCCGGCGAACCGACGCTGACCACCGAGGGCAGCGTGGGGGCCTACCCGTCCAAGATCCCGATGATCGACGTGGTCACGGTCGGCGCCGGTGGCGGCTCGATCGCCTGGATCTCGGCGGAGGGCGCGCTGAAGGTCGGTCCCAAGTCGGCGGGTGCGGACCCGGGGCCGCTGTGTTACGGCAAGGGCGGCAGCGAAGTCACCATCACCGACGCGCACCTGCTGCTCGGCCGGATTCCGCCACACCTGCTCGGTGGCGAGATCCCGCTGGACCCGGCAGCGGCACGCGCCGGATTGCAGGCGCTGGCCGGCACGCTCAACCTGAGCATCGAGGCCTGCGCCACCGGGGTGCTCGAGATCTCGGCCTGGAACCAGGCCAACGCGCTACGTCAGATCACCGTCAAGCGCGGCTTGGACGTGCGCGAGTTCACCCTTACCACCTTTGGTGGTTCCGGATCGTTGCTGCTCTGCCGGTTGGTCGACATCCTGGGCCTGCGCGGGGTGCTGGTGCCGCCGAATCCCGGCAATGTCTCGGCCTTCGGGTTGCTCACCGTGGACGTCCGCAACGACTACGTCCAGACCTCGGTGGCCAGGCACCACGAACTCCCGGTGGCCTCCGTCGAGCGGACGCTGGCCGAGCTCGCCGGCCAGGCCGGGCAGGCCTTACAGCGCGAGGGATTCTCCGATGACCGGCACCGCTACCTGCGGAGCGCCGACCTGCGTTACTTCGGGCAGGCCTTCGAGGTACGGGTGCCGATTCCGGACGGTCCGCTCGACCAGGCCGCGCTGGACACCGTGGTCACCGCGTTTCACGAGGCGCACCGCGATCTGTACGGCTACGACTTCCGGGGCGAGGCCAGCCAGCAGGTCGAGTGGGTCAACCTGCGGGTGACCGGCATCGGGCCGATCCGCCGTCCGGAACTGCCCGAGCTGCCGGCCCGTCCCGGCACGCCTGCCCGCGCGCTCAACGGCACCCGGCCGGTCTGCTTCGACGACCTCGGTTATTTGGAAACTCCCTTGTACCGTAGGGCTGATCTCGGTCCGGGCGATGTGGTGTCCGGGCCGGCGATCATCGAGGAGTTCGGGTCCACGGTGCCGCTGCATCCGGGCTTCGTCGCCGAGGTCGACTCGTTCGGCAACCTGCTGGTGACCAGGTCGGCCAGTGACCGGGCGGTGTCGGCATGACCGGCGCCGGCCTGAGTGGCGCCGGCCTGAGTGGCGCTGGCCTGAGTGGCGCTGGCCTGAACGGTGCCGGCATGAGTGGCGCTGGCCTGAACGATGTCGGCATGAGTGGCGCTGGCCTGAACGGTGCCGACGTGACCGGCGCTGGCCTGACCGATGCGTTGACGGCCGACCACGGGGCGAGCGTCGATCCGATCGTCCTGGAAATCGTGCAGGGCAGCCTGGCCGCGGTCGAGCAGGAGGTAGAGACCGCCATCGCGCGCACCTCCCGGTCACCGATGATCCGCGACGCCCATGACTTCCGGGCCGGCATCCACGACCGGCTGCTGCGCAAGCTCACCGGCCGCAGCTACTCCGCGCTGGTGCATCCGATCGCTCGTGACTTTCCGCTGGCCGAGATGCGACCGGGCGACGTGTTCTTCCACAACGACGTCTACCGGTCCGAGGGCGGGATCGGGCATCTGCCGGACCTGTGTGTCACGGTTCCGGTTTTCGCGCAAGGAGAAACCGGACCGGAAGTGGTCGCCTTCGTACAGGCGTTCGGGCACCATGACGACATCGGCGGCTCGGTGCCGGGCTCGATGCCCAGCCACGCGACCAGCGTGTTCGAAGAGGGTCTGATGGTGCCCCCGATCAAGCTGTGGGACCAGGGCGTGCCGAACCGGGCGGCGCTGACCATCATGACCCGCAACTCGCGGATGCCGGAGTCCCTCGCCGCCGATCTGGACGCCGAATGCTCGGCCTGCCTGATGGGCTCGCGCCGGCTCACCGAGCTGTTCGACCGCTATGGCCGCGACACCGTCGAGGCGTGCTTCGACCAGCTCGTCGAGCGGACCACCGAGACCTACCGGCGCGAGATCCTGGCCAAGATCCCGATCGGCAGCTGGACCTGGGAGGACTATGCCGAGCACGACGGGGTGGACGAGCCGAAGCTGCACACCCAGCGGATCACGCTGACCCGCACCGGTGCCGATGACCCAGGTGGCGAAAGGCTGATCCTGGACTTCGCCGGCACCGCGCCGCAGGCCAAGGGGCCGATCAACCACTGCGCCGACTATGCCGACGGCAACTTCCTGAAGAAGTGGCTGGCCCCGATCCTGCGCAACCTTGCCGACAGCCCGGAACGGATGGCCGAGCTGGACGTCAACGAGGGCGTGGTGCCGCTGATCGAGATGCGCTTCCCGCCACCGGGCACCCTGCTCACCCCGGTCTTTCCGGCACCGACGAATGCCCGGACGTTCGTCATCCTGCGGCTGCTCGGCGTGCTGGCCGGCGTGCTGGCCAAGGCGGTGGACGGTCGGATGCCGGCCGATCAGGAAACCATCCGCTACACCGGGGTGTACGGCAACGACCGGGACGGCCAGCCCTACCTGATGCGCGAGGTACTGGGTGGCGGCTCGGGCGGTCGCTACTACGCCGACGGCGAGGACACCATCCACGTGGTGCCGGACTCGCGCAACCTGCCGACCGAGTTCACCGAGGCCCGATTCCCTTTCCTGGTCGAGCGATTGGGCCTGGCCACCGATTCCGGCGGACCGGGTCGCTACCGCGGCGGCCTGGGGTATGAGAAGCAGATCCGGATGCTTGCCGACGCCCACTTCATGTCGATCGCGGACCGCTCGATCCTGGCCTGCTGGGGCGTCAAGGGCGGCAAGGCCGGCCAGCCGTTCTCGGTGGTGATCGATCCTGGCGGGCCTGCCGAACGCAGCGTGGACGCACTAGCCGACGCCGAGCCGGTACGGGCCGGTGAGGTGATCCGGATCCGGACCACCGGCGGCGGTGGTTGGGGCGATCCGCTCGACCGGGAGCCGGCAGCCGTCCGGCAGGACGTGCAGTGGGGCAAGGTGTCGGCGGCCGCTGCCCGGTCCGACTACGGCGTGGTGCTGACGGCGGCCGATGATCCGGCTGCCATCGACAGCCTCGGCGTTGATGCCCCGGCCACCGAGCAACTGCGCGCGCAGTTACGTGCCGCACGCTCTGGCGAGCAGCCGTTCTTCGACCGCGGCCCCGGTTACGCCCGATTATCCGGCGGAGCCACCTCATCGAAGTACGACCACCTCGGCTGATCCAGACCCAGACCCAGACCCAGACCCCGGGCCCAGCTGATCCGCGCGACCTTGACTGACCCGCGCTGACCTCGACTGACCTCGACCGGCTCGGCCGGTCCGCGACCGACTGACCCGCCCGATTAACGGCCCGGCCGGTCAGGTCTTCGGCGGCAGCTCCTGCAGGGTCCAGAAGTTGCCGTCCGGATCGGAGAAGGTGACGAAGGAGCCCCACGCCTGCGCATCGACCTCGCTGGCGGCCACCCCGCGTTCGAGCAGTTCGGCGCGGGCGGCAGTCGCGTCGCCGACGACGATCTGCACGCCGCGTTGCGAGCCCGGCTCCATCGGGGTGAGGCCCAGGCCGAAGGCGATCGAGCAGGCCGAGCCGGCAGGTGTCAGCTGCACGAACCGCAGCTCGGGATTGACCTGGACGTCGTAGTCGCAGTGGAAGCCGACCTGATCGACGTAGAAGGCCTTGGCCCGGTCGACATCGGTGACGGGTACGAAGATGAGTTCAATTTTCCAGTCCATGCCGCAAAGCTAGCGGGCACCTCCGACAACAAAAGGTCAGCGAACCAGAGCCCCTCCGATCTGACGGATGCCACCACCTAGCCTGGTCGGATGACCGAACCTCTTGGCGGCCCGTTGGCAGATGGCCAATCGAAAACCGCGCCGTTGGCCGACCTGGCCGATCCGCTAGCTGGCCCGCTGGCAGATGTAGCCGGCCTGGCCGATCCGCTGGCCGGCCCGCTGGCAAATGTGGGCGATCCGCTAGCCGGCGGGCAGCCGGCGGCTGGCCCGCTGGCAAATGTAATAGTGCTCGACCTGTCCCGGGCGCTGGCCGGCCCGCACGCGGCGATGATGCTGGGGGATCAGGGCGCTCGGGTGATCAAGGTGGAATCTCCCGAGCACGGGGACGACACCCGCGGCTGGGGGCCACCGTTCGTCCAACCGGCCGGCGCGGCCCGCGAGTCGACCTACTTCCTGTCCTGCAACCGCAACAAGGAATCCATCGCGCTGGATCTCAAGAGCGCCGACGGGGTGCGAACGCTGACCAGGCTGATTGCCCGGGTCGACGTCCTGGTCGAGAACTTCCGGACCGGCGTGCTGGATCGGCTCGGCTTCGATGTCGAGCGGTTGCACGAGCTCAATCCGCGGTTGGTGATCCTGTCGATCACCGGCTTCGGTCACGACGGCCCGGAGGGTGGCCGGGCCGGCTATGACCAGATCGCCCAGGGCGAAGGCGGGTTGATGTCGCTGACCGGCCACTCAGCCGACCAGCCCACCAAGGTCGGCGCGCCGATCGCGGACCTGCTGGCCGGCATGTACGGCGCGTACGGCGTGCTGGCGGCGCTGCACGAGCGGCACCAGACCGGCCGGGGCAAGGTGGTGCGCACCTCCCTGTTGGCAAGCGTGGTGGGGGTGCACGCCTTTCAGGGCACCAGATACACGGTGGCCGGCGAGGTGCCCGGAGTGGCCGGCGCGCACCATCCAGCGATCTGCCCGTACGGGCTCTTCCACGCCGCGGACGGCATGGTGCAGATCGCGGTGGGCAGTGACCGACTCTGGCAGTCCTTCGCGGCCGGCTTCGGCCTCGCCCGACCGGACTGGGCGCACAATGCCGACCGGGTCACCGATCGGGCGGCGGTGATCGCGGCCATCGATGAGGTGTTCAGCGGCTATGACCGCGAGCAGTTGACCGCGAAGCTGGTCGAACTCGGTATCCCGGCCGGCCAGGTCCGCTCGCTGGATGAGGTCTACCAGTGGGATCAGACGTTGTCGCAAGGACTGCTGATCGACGTCGAGCACAGCACTCTGGGCACCATCTCGCTGCCCGGCCCGCCGATTCGCTACGACGACGGTGGCCGCCGGACCCACCTGCCGCCGCCGGTGCTGGACGAGCACGGCGCGAGGATCCGGCAATGGCTGGACGAAGCGGACGCTGACCGGAAAGCCGAGTAGCTCAGCTCTGGATGAGGGTGCGGCCGGTGCCGGCATCGAGTACCGGCCGGCCCACCTCGGCCTCGGCGAAGTCGGTCAGTTCGGGTTCGAGCCGACCCACCAGGCCAGCCTCGGCGAAGTCGGTCAGTTCGGGTTCGAGCCGACCCACCAGGCCAGCCTCGGCGAAGTCGGTCAGTTCGGGTTCGAGCCGACCGACCAGGTCTGTCGGCGCTAGGCCGGCCAGCTCGGTCGACGCTAGGCCGGCCAGCTCAGGTTCGAGTGGGTCGTGCGAATCTGGTTCGAGTTGGCTGCCCAGGTTCGCCTCGGCGTGCTCAGCCAGCGGCGCGCTCGGCTGCGAGCCCTCATGGGCACGGAAAGCGCGCCGCTCGCCGGGCAGCCTGCCACCGGCCTTGATCTCCACCGGCGGGGCCAGACAGACCCGGTCGCGGCCGGCACTCTTGGCCTCGTACAGCGCGATGTCGGCGGCGTCGATGATGTCCTCGAGCTCGGTACCCGACAGCACCTGGCCGACCGCTACCCCGACCGAGGCCGTGACATGCACCAGATCCTCGAGCGAGGAGCTGCTGATCCGGTGTCGCACCCGCTCGGCGATCGCCAGGGCGGCCTGCTCTTCCACCCCCGGCAGCAGGGCGATGAACTCCTCGCCGCCGTAGCGGCCTACCGCGTCGTAGCCACGCAGTTCCCGGGCGAGGGTCTCGGCGACCGATTTCAGCACCACGTCGCCGGCCAGGTGTCCGTAGGTGTCGTTGACGTTCTTGAAGTGATCGAGGTCGATCAGCAGGACGGCCGCGGAGGTGCCGGCACCGGCGCATTGAGCCAGGTGCTGGCGCGCGAGCAGCTGCCAGCCGCCGGAATTGAGCAGGCCGGTCTTGGCGTCGGTCCGCGCGCTGTGTTGCAATTCGGTTACTAGCGAGGCCCGGTGCAGGTTCGCGATCAGGATCAGGATGAACGGCGAGAGCCAGACCGCATGCAGCACCACGATGCCGGTCAGCGAACCGAGCAGCAGGGTCGAGTTCTCATAGGTCACCTGGTGCCGGCTTGGCAGCAGACTGCGCCAGCTGGCCGGCTTGGTGACCAGCCGCAGGCAGACGAGCAGCAGCACCAGGTTGCTCGCCGTGTAGACCGCCAGGGTGACGATGACCACCAGCGCGTCCCACGGTCCGATCGAGGCCAACCCGCCACCCAGCGCTGCGTACACACTGCCGGCGGCGAAGGTCGCAAGCACGGTGGCGCCAGCCGTGAAGGCCAGCCGGTACGGGCGGGCGACCCGGGCCCGCCGAGCACGGACGAAGGTGTGCAGATAGACGCCGATTACCAGGGCGGCCGCCAGCTGAGTAGGTAGGATAAGCACACCGGCGAAGCAGAGCACCGAGTTCTGGTTCATGACCACGCCGTGGGTGGTCAGGTACTGGCTCAGCCGCTCGATCCGGTCACACGCTTCGCCGTACAGCGCGGACATCGCGAGCAACATGATGGCGCGGATCAGGGCGTCCTTGTTGGAGGAGCCCCAGTGGAAGGTGGCGGCGGTCAGGCAGAGGGCCGCGAACTCGGTGCCGAGCAGGTACCACACGGCCGCTGGGCTGAGTCGCCATAACGACCAGCCTCGGATCCATCCCGCTGTGGCGGTCAGCATAGCTAACCGTCACCATACGCGGACTGAACGACCACCACAGCTAATCTCACTATCTCGTGTACCTACGGTGAAAAAGCCAAGGTCACGACTTCTTCACAACCGGCGAATCTCCCAATCCGACGGTTGTTAAGTGGATGTTAATCCTAAGGTACAGGAGGTGTCACAATGCAGCACTACGGATGGTAAAAAAGCCTCTTGAATTTTCGTCGTCTCGTCTCGATCGCCGGATTTCGTAGGCTGGACACGCTGTAGGGGCGCTCCGGTCTGCGATTCCGGCGATCAGGCTGCCGAAATCAAGGCGTTTTGGCCGAGTAAAGCAGGGTAAGCACTGGGATCTGCCGGATAGGCAGGTCCAGTGCTCGCACTAATTCCTATCGGCAGCGCTCATCAAAGGCTGCATTGTTGTGCCCCGGTATTCGTTGCTAACAAATACCGCCTTCTTAGGCGATGATCGCCAGTGCTCGGTGCCGGTTCGGGTTGACAGAGTGGTTTGTATCGATCAGCCGCTGCCAACCACGAGGAGCCGACGTGCGCGTCGTTATCGCTCTCGGCGGCAATGCGATGTCCGCAGCGGACGGCTCAGCCCGTCCGGAAGACCAGCGAGCGGCCATCGAGGTCGCTGCCGAGCCGATCGCCGACCTGGTTCAGGCCGGCCATCAGCTGGTGATCACCCACGGCAACGGTCCGCAGGTCGGCAACCTGCTGGTGAAAAATGAGCTTGCCGCGGCAGTAGTGCCGCCGGTGCCGCTGGACTGGTGCGGCGCCCAGACCCAGGCCACCATCGGGGTGCTGCTGCTCAACGCCCTGGACAGCGCCTTGGCTCGCCGGGGCAGTGCGGTGCGGACCGCGGCACTCGTCTCGCGGACCAGTGTCGATGTCGATGATGTCGGTTTCACCGAGCCCAGCAAGCCGATCGGGCGTTACCTGACCGCGGACGAGGCGGCCCTGATGGTCGCGCATGGCCAGCACTGGCAGGACCGAGGTGCGCGGGGCTGGCGCCGGGTGGTCGCCTCACCCGAACCGGTCGAGTGCCTGGACGCCCCGGCCGCGAGCGCGCTGCTGGCGGCCGGCTACCTGGTCATCTGCTCCGGTGGTGGCGGGATTCCGGTGGTCACCGACGTCCGGCACGGCTATCGCGGCGTCGAGGCCGTCATCGACAAGGACTACACCGCGGCGTTGCTGGCCGGCGCGCTCGATGCCGACCTGCTGGTGATCGCCACCGACGTCGAACACGTGGTGATCGGCTGGGACAGCCCGCAGGCCCGACCGCTGGGCCGGGTAGCGCTGGCCGAACTCGAGCTGCTCGCGGCCGAGGGTAATTTCGCCGGCGGCAGCATGGGGCCGAAGGTGTCGGCCGCCTGCCGGTTCGTCGCCCGCACCGGCCGGCCAGCCGCGATTACCTCGCTCGGTCAGCTCGGCGGCGCGCTCGATGGCAGCCGTGGCACCCAGATCGTCCCGAAGCCCGATGCCTGACAACCCCGATGCCTGACCGTTCCAACCCCCCGCACCGAAGGAGAGTCCGTTGCCCGATCCGATCGAGGTACGCAAGGTCCCGCTGCACAGTGTCTCCGATGCCAGCGAATTTGCCGGGCTGATCGACTCCGGAGTGCTCGAAGCCGACCGGGTCATCGCGGTGATCGGCAAGACCGAGGGCAACGGCGGCGTCAACGACTACACCCGGATCATCGCCGACCGGGCCTTCCGCGAGGTGCTGGTAGCCAAGGGCAGCCGCTCGGTGGAGGAGGTCGGCCAGGTTCCGATCGTCTGGTCCGGCGGCACCGACGGCATCATCTCCCCGCACGCCACCATCTTCGCCACCACCGATCCGGCTGGCGTGCCGGTCACCAACGAGCCGCGGCTGAGCGTCGGCTTCGCGATGAGTGAGGTGCTGCTGCCCGAGGACATCGGCCGGACGGCGATGATCGGCAAGGTCGCCGAAGCCGTCCGGGCGGCCATGCAGCGGGCCGGCATTACCGATACCGCCGACGTGCACTACGTCCAGACCAAGACTCCGCTGCTGACCATCGACACGATTTCCGATGCCAAGCGGCGCGGCCACGATGTCTTCACCGAGGACACCCTGCATTCGATGGACGTGTCCAACGGCTGCACCGCGCTCGGGGTCGCCGTCGCCCTCGGCGAGATCGAGATGCCCAGCGACGCCGAGGTGATGCGCGACCGGACGCTGTTCTCCTCGGTCGCCTCCTGCTCGTCCGGGGTCGAGCTGGACCGTGCCCAGGTGGTGGTGGTCGGCAACGTCCGTGGCATCGGTGGGCGGTACCGGATCGGGCACTCGGTGATGAGCGACGCGCTGGATGCCGACGGGATCTGGGACGCCATCCGTGGCGCCGGCCTGCAGTTGCCCGAACGGCCACGCACGAGTGACCTGGACGGCCGGCTGGTGAACGTCTTCCTCAAGTGCGAGGCGAGCCAGGACGGCAAGGTGCGGGGCCGCCGGAACGCGATGCTCGACGATTCCGATGTGCACTGGCACCGCCAGATCAAGGCCGCGGTCGGCGGCGTGACGGCCTCGGTGACCGGCGATCCGGCGGTGTTCGTCTCGGTGTCGGCGGCGCATCAGGGCCCGGACGGTGGTGGCCCGGTGGCCGCCATCATCGACGCCAGCTGAGCCTGGACCCAGCAACCTGGACAACGGGTTACTGGGCCGACGAGGTGGTGGTGGTGAGTGGGACGATCGAACTGCACGTATCGGATCGAACCGGCCGCGTCCCGGCCGGCCAGGGGCAGCGCCACCAGGACGGCTGACCAGCCTCGGTAGGCTCAGCTCCGATGAAGACCTTCGATGAGCTGTTCGCCGAGCTGACTCAGCGGCAATCCGAACGGCCGGCGGGTTCGGCCACCGTCACCGCGCTGGATGACGGCATCCACGCCCAGGGCAAGAAGGTCGTCGAAGAAGCGGCCGAGGCATGGATGGCGGCCGAGCACGAGTCGGGCGACCGGACGGCCGAGGAGATCAGCCAGCTGCTCTACCGGATCCAGGTGCTGATGCTGGGCAAGGGACTGACCCTCGATGACATCTACAAGTACCTGTGAGCTGACGTGAGTGCTGCTGAATCGCTGCGGATAGCCGTCCCGAACAAGGGTTCGCTGTCCGAGCCCGCCACCTCGATGTTGCGTGAGGCCGGCTATCGCCAGCGCAACGACAGTCGTGAGCTGGTCCTGCAGGACCCGGACAACGGGGCCGAGTTCTTCTTCCTGCGGCCCCGCGACATTGCCATCTATGTCGGCTCCGGGCGGCTGGACGTCGGCATCACCGGCGAGGACCTGCTGCTGGACTCCGGCGCCAACGCTGAAGTGGTGCTGCCGCTGGGCTTTGCCAACTCGACGTTCCGGTTCGCCGCCGCGAACGGTTCGAGCAAGCGCCTGGCCGACCTGCACGGCTGCCGGATCGCCACCGCCTACCCGGGCCTGCTCAACCACTACCTGGCCGCCAACGAGATCCAGGCCGAGGTGATCAAGCTGGATGGCGCGGTCGAAACGGCCGTCCGGCTGGACGTCGCCGATGCCATTGCCGACGTGGTGGAGACTGGCACCACCCTGCGCGCCGCCGGCCTGGAGATCTTCGGTGACCCGCTCTTCCAGTCCCAGGCCGCGCTGATCCGCCGCACCGGGGCAGTGGTGTCGAGCGCGGTCGAACAGCTGATCCGCCGGCTGCAGGGTGTGATGATCGCCAGGCAGTACGTGCTGATGGACTACGACATCGCCGACGAGCTGGTCGAGCAGGCAGTCGCGGTCACCCCCGGCTTCGAATCGCCGACCGTGTCGCCGCTGCGCACGCCGGGCTGGTCGGCGGTCCGTTCGATGGTGCCGCGTCGGGACACCAACCGGATCATGGACGAGTTGTGGGAGATCGGCGCCCGAGCCATCCTCGTCACCGACATCCACGCCTGCCGGCTGTGAGCGGGCAGGCTCTTATGAAGACCGCGCAGACTGGCGACGTGAACGCCGACGCCGTGGTGACCGCACAGCCTGTCAAGTCCGCTCGGATCGCGATGGTCGGCGCGGTACTGGTCGCGGCCGCCTTCCTCGTCATCGCGTTGGTTCTCAAACACACCACCGACGGGGTGAGCTTCACCGATCCCGATCAGTTCGGAATGGCGGGCACCGGCCTGTTGATCGCGGTCGGCATCCTGGCTTTCACCCGGCCCCGGCTGCGGGCCGACGCCGACGGGGTCGACACCCGTGGCTTCTTCGGTGGATTCCGCCGGGTCGACTGGGACCTGGTCTCGGTGGTGGAATTCCCGCCCAAGGTGCGGTTCGCCCGGCTGGTGCTGCCCGGCGACGAGCTGATCGTGCTGTACGCGGTGCAGCGCGGCGATGCCGAGCGCAGCGTCGCGACCATGCGGCAACTGCGTGAGCTACACAGCCAACACCTCGCCAACCACTGATCGACCCGGCTGAACGACCCAGCTGTTGACCTGACCGGGCGGCTGCCCGAAACCGGCCCGGCCGGCCAACCGGTCAGCTGTGGGTGAAGCTGCCAAAGGTGGCGGTCGGATCCCAGATCTGCTGGTAGCGCACACCTTCGGCCTCGTCCACCGCGGCATACATCCGGCCCGCCCCGGCGAAGATGCCGACGTGATAGACCGAACCGAGACTGTCGTGGAAGAAGACCAGGTCACCGGGAACGGCCCGGCCGGCCGCGATCATCCGGGCAGCGCTGAACTGATCCTGAGCGACCCGCGGGGTGCTGATCCCGGCCGCCAGCCGGTAGGTGTACTGGACCAGCCCTGAGCAGTCGAAACCGGTCTTGGGGTCCTCACCGCCCCAGACGTACTTGGCACCGAGGTACTTCGCGGCCAGCGTGGTGACCTTCTTGTTCGAGGCCGGCGTGGCCGGAGTCGGCCCGGCCGGCATCGCGGTCGAGGGGGTGGCCAACGAAAGACAGCCCAGGAACTTGTTGGTGCCGATTCCGATGTTCACCGCCCAGACGCAGACGTTGTGCGGCCCGGTCCGAGCCGGCATCCAGAAGGAGTACCCCGATCGCAGGCCGGCCTTCTTGCTGGCCAGCAGATCCGACCGGCCGATCCCTGCTTCGACGGTCCGCGTCGCCGAGCCGTCGACGTAGCCGACCACCTGCAACGGGGTGGCCCGGTTGTTGGGATCCGATGCCCACCCGGTGACCCGCACCCGAGTGGCGGACTCGGCGGTGGCCTGTTCCAGCGCGCCGGACGGGCTCTGCGCCGCGATCTGGGCGGCCGTCGGCGGCGGCGGCCCGATCCGGACGCTGCTGCACCCGAGCCGCGAGTTCGCGCCGGCGGCCAGGTTCGCCGCGGTCACACACACCGTGTGCAGGCCGTTGCTGGTGACGGTGGCGCTCAGCAGATAGCCCTGATTCGGGCCGCTGTGGTGCAGCTTGGCGATGTCCGGCCGGGCCTGGACGGCAGCTTTGGTGAGTTTGGCCGGCTTCGCATCGACCGTCGCGCTGATCGTCAGCGGCTGGCTGAGGTTGTCCGGGTCGGTGGCCCAGCCGGTCACGGTGACGGCAGTGCCGGCCACGGTTGCGTGCTCCACGGCACCGATCGGATTGTGCACGGCGGCCGGGTCGGCCACCGTCACGCTCAAGCAGCCGAGCTGGTGGTTCGCGCCGACGCCGACGTTCACGGCGGTGGCACAGACCTGATGGGAACCCGGCTTGGCCGGCAGGGTCGCGGCGAACCCGGCCTTGGGCCCGGCACCGCGGGCCGCGCTGGCATCCGGGCGAGGCACCGAGGACAGCACCTGGCCGGCCGACGTGGCATCGATGGTGAAGGTGATCTGCAGCGACCGGCTCAGCGCGTCCGGGTCGGCAGCCCAGCCCTGCACCCTGATCGAGGAGGCGGCCGGGCTGGCCTGGTCCAGGTACCCGAACGGGTCGTGCGCGCCGGCGGTCGCCGCCGAGGCGCCCAGCGGGGTCAGGCACAGGGTAGCCACCCCGGCGGCGATCGCACCGGCCGAGGCGATCCGGTGCGATCGGGACAGCCGGGCGCCGAGCCGATCACGGATGCTGCGGGTCGGGGCGGCGTGGCGTGGTTGCACACGGTGAGTCACGAGCAAGTCCTGTTCCTGTTGCCGACGCACCCCCGCGCGTGGGCCAAGCCTAGGAGATTTTTGCTCATGTTGTGGGTCGAATGCGAAATCTGACCAACGGTGGTTGCCGGATGTCGATTACCGTGCGTGACTCGGGACGATCCGTGACAGGAGCTAGCGGCTGGCTTTCTCGCCTGGTCCCTTGCCTGGCTCGTCCGGGTAGATCGACGCTTCTCGGAACGCTTCCTGCAATGCTTGCAGGCCCTCTTGTAACGGCTTGCGGTGTACCCCGAGGTCGGCCTGGGCGGCGGCCAGCAGGCCGGCGTAGGCGTCGATCAGCCGGCGGGCCTCATCCAGATCGAGGTAGCGTGCTCCGTCGACGGCCAGCCCGAGCTTCTCCGCCGCCGCCGACATCAGCATCACCGAGGCGCGGGTGATGACCTCGACTGCCGGAATCTGGGCAAGCTCCCGAACGTCGGGGTCCGGGGACGCGCCGGGCAGCTCGCCGGAGTAACTGCCGTTTGGGTGCTCTGCCGTCACGCTGTTACCCTTGCACACGCGACCCGCCTCGTTCTTGCCGGAGTCCGGTGAGGAAGAGGTGTGCAAGCGGAAGCTCACTCAGTTTCCCACCCGTGCGGCTCCTGGCAGCCGGGTTCGGTCCAGCATCGCCTCCGGGTGGTGTCGCGCGGCGCTCGCCGTCCGGTTTCGACCGGGCGCGCCGAAGCGCCGTTGGATCGATAGTGGAATAGGACGAGCCCCGACTGCACTGGTTGCAGCGGGGCTGTTGTCATTTCAGCCGAGGATCCTCCTCGGTGGCGATGGCAGGGCCCGCATCAGAGGAAACAACCTAGGAGGCCCCATCAGCTCTGAACCCCGGATCAACGACCGGATCCGCGTTCCCGAGGTCCGACTCGTCGGCCCCGAGGGCGAGCAGGTCGGCATCGTGCCGATCGGCAAAGCTCTCGAGTTGGCCGCTGAGGCCGATCTGGACCTGGTCGAGGTAGCACCGATGGCTCGCCCGCCCGTCTGCAAGCTCATGGACTTCGGCAAGTTCAAGTACGAGAGCGCCCAGAAGGCTCGTGAAGCCAGGCGTAACCAGACGCTCACCGTGATCAAGGAAATGAAGCTCCGCCCGAAGATCGACCCGCACGACTACGCGACCAAGAAGGGTCACGTCGAGCGGTTCCTCAAGCAGGGCGACAAGGTCAAGATCACGATCATGTTCCGTGGTCGTGAGCAGTCCCGACCTGAGCTGGGTTTCCGGCTCCTGCAGAAGCTGGCAGAAGACATCACCGAGCTCGGTTTCGTGGAGTCCTCGCCCAAGCAGGATGGCCGCAACATGGTCATGGTCGTTGCCCCACATCGCACCACCAAGGCAGCGGCGGTCCGACCGGCCAAGGCCGCCGAGGAGCCAGTCCAGCAGGTTTGAGAACTTGTGCGGACCGACTCCGCTGGAGGCACGCACCGCCGCCAGCACGCAGAGTTACTGAGCACGTAAGAGGAACACCATGCCCAAGATGAAGTCCCACTCCGGGATGAAGAAGCGCGTGAAGATCACCGGCAGCGGCAAGCTGCTGACCGAGCGCGCGGGTAAGCGACACCTGCTCGAGCACAAGGCGACCAAGCGCACCCGGCGCCTGTCGGGCACCGAAGAGATCGCCGCCGTCGACGTACCGCGCGTCAAGCGCCTGCTCGGTCGCTGAGCCTCACCCGCCGTTCGAACCCGCTGACGAGTTCGCCGGCCTGCCCCGCAGGTCGGTGCGCCGCAGCCCGATGAAACAAGGACTACCAACGTGGCACGCGTCAAGCGGGCGGTAAACGCCCAGAAGAAGCGCCGGACGACCCTCGAAGCCGCCTCCGGCTACCGGGGTCAGCGGTCCCGGCTGTACCGCAAGGCCAAGGAGCAGCTGCTCCACTCGGCGACGTACTCCTACCGTGACCGCAAGGCGCGCAAGGGTGACTTCCGCCAGCTGTGGATCACCCGGATCAACGCGGCTGCCCGCGCCAACGACATGACCTACAACCGGTTCATCCAGGGCCTGCGGCTGGCCGGCGTGCAGACCGACCGCAAGATCCTGGCCGACCTCGCGGTCAACGACGCGCCGGCCTTCGCGGCGCTGGTCGCGGTGGCCAAGACGGCCGTCGCGGCCGAGGGTATCGGCGGCGCCGCCGCTCAGGCTCCCGCCGCGTAGTCACCCACTCGGTGCTGTCGGACTCCAACGCCCGGCTCGCTGCTGCCCGCGGACTCACCAGTCCGCGGGCACGCCGCGAGGCCGGGCGGTTCCTTGCCGAGGGTGCGCAAGCGGTCGGTGAAGCGCTGCGCCGGCCCGGGCTGGTGGTCGAGATCTTCGCGACCGCCGCCGCGATCGGCCGGCACCCGGACCTGCTGGCCGCCGCCGGCTCGGTTGCCGAGATCAGTGAGCGAGCGGCCGCCGGTCTGAGCGAGACGGTGCACCCGCAGGGGCTGGTCGCGGTCTGCCGGACGGTCGACATCGGGCTGGCTGAGGCCCTCGGACGCCGCCCGCGGCTGGTCGTGGTGCTGGTCGAGGCCAACGATCCGGGCAATGCCGGCACGATCCTGCGTACCGCCGATGCCGCCGGGGCAGCTGCGGTGCTGTTCGCCGGCGGGTCGGTCGATCTCTACAACGGCAAGCTGATCCGGGCCACCGCGGGCAGCCTGTTCCACCTGGACGTGGTGACCGGTCTCGACCCGGCCCAGGCGATCGTGGCCTGCCGGGGCGCCGGCCTGCTCACCGCCGCCACTACCGGCGCCGCGGCGACCGACCTGGACGAGCTCGTCGATCGGGACGGGCTGGCCGGTCCGACCGCCTGGATCTTCGGCAACGAGGCCCGGGGCCTGCCGGCCGAGCTGATCGAGCTGGCCGAACTCGCCGTCCGGGTGCCGATCCACGGTGCGGCCGAGAGCCTGAACCTGGCGGCTGCCGCCGCGGTGTGCTTGTACAGCTCGGCCCGGGCCCACCGGCGGGCCGACCACGCCAGTCCGTAGCCGTGGCGTCGCCCCGGCCCGAAAGCGCCAGTCCGTGACCGGCAGCTATGGCGTCGCCCCGGCCCGAAAGCGCGAGCCTGTGACCGGCAGCTATGGCGTCGCCCCGGCCCGAAAGCGCCAGTCCGTGACCGGCAGCCGTGGCGTCGCCCCGGCCCGAAAGCGCGAGCCTGGGGCGCCGGCTCGGCAAACCCGGTGTACCGCTCTCCTAGACTTGAACTGATCTCTCTCGCTAGCACCTCCATCCGTCCCGACCGCCTCGAAGGGCCCGCATGTCTGGCGCGAACACCTCCTATGACCCCAAGCAGGTCGCTGCCCTCGCACCCGAGGCGCTGCAAGCAGGAGTGGCGGCGGCCCGGCAGGCCTTTGCCGAGGCGGCTGATCTCGACGCGCTGCGGGCGGCACACACTGCCCACCTCGGCGACCGGTCACCCCTGGCGTTGGCCAACCGCGAGGTCGGCGCGTTGCCGCCGGCGGCCAAGGCCGATGCCGGCAAGCGCATCAATGCCGCACGGACGGCGGCCCGCGAGGCACATGCGGGCCGGCTCGCCGAACTCGAAGCCAGCCGGGACGCTCGGGTGCTGAGCGAGGAGTCGGTGGACGTCACCCTGCCGTGGGACCGTCGGCTGGTCGGCGCCCGACACCCGCTGACGACCACGCAGGAGCTGGTCGGTGACGTGTTCACCGCGATGGGCTGGGAGGTTGCCGAAGGCCCCGAGGTCGAGGCGGAGTGGTTCAACTTCGACGCCCTGAACATCGGGGTGGACCATCCGGCCCGGTCGCTGATGGACACCTTCTTTGTCCAGGGCCCGGACGGCACGGCTGACAGCGGCCTGGTGCTGCGTACCCACACCTCGCCGGTGCAGGCCCGGGTGATGCTGACCCGGACGCCGCCGATCTACATCGTCTGTCCCGGCAAGGTCTTTCGCACCGACGAGCTCGATGCCACCCACTCGCCGGTCTTTCACCAGCTCGAAGGGCTCGTCATCGACAAGGGCATCACGATGGCGCACCTCAAGGGCACCCTGGACCACATGGCCGAGGCTTTCTTCGGCCCCGGCATCGTGACCCGACTCCGGCCGTCCTACTTTCCGTTCACCGAGCCGAGCGCCGAGCCTGACCTGCTGTGCTTCGTCTGCCGGGGCGACTCGGTGGGCAATCCCGACCGGCCCTGCCGGACCTGCGGCAGCGAGGGCTGGATCGAGTGGGGCGGCTGCGGGATGGTCAACCCACGGGTGCTGCGCGCCTGTGGCATCGATCCGGAGGTCTACTCCGGCTTCGCCTTCGGAATGGGGATCGAACGCACCATGATGTTCCGCAACAACTCCGCCGACATGCGCGACATCGTCGAGGGCGACGTGCGGTTCACCCAGGCCTTCGGAACGGAGGCCTGAGATGCGCGCGCCGGTCTCCTGGATCGCCGAATACGTCGAGTTGCCCGAAGGCTTGACCCCCCGCGAGCTGGGCGATGCCCTGGTCCGGGTAGGACTCGAGGTCGAACGGGTCTCCTCGGCGGCCGACGGCATCAGCGGACCGCTGGTGATCGGGCAGGTGCTGAGCATCGAGGAGCTGACCGAGTTCAAGAAGCCGATCCGGTTCTGCCAGGTAGCAGTGGGCGAATCCGAGCCGCGCGGGATCGTCTGCGGCGCCCGGAACTTCGCCGAGGGCGACCTGATCGTGGCCGCGCTGCCCGGTTCGGTGCTGCCGGGGCCGTTCCCGATCGCCGCCCGCCAGACCTACGGCCGAACCTCCGACGGGATGATCTGCTCGGCCCGCGAGCTAGGTCTCGGCGATGACCACGACGGGATCCTGGTGCTGCCGGCCGGTTCGGCCGAGCCCGGCGAGGACGCATTGAGCAGGCTGGGTATGCGCGATGCGGTTCTCGACATAGCGGTCACCCCCGACCGCGGCTACTGCCTGGCGGTACGGGGGCTGGCCCGCGAGGCCTCGGCCGCGCTGGAGGTGCCCTTCCGAGAGCTGGCCGCGGCGGTTCCCGACCGGGACGACCAGGGCTATCCGGTGCTGGTCAGCGATCCGGCCGGTTGCCCGAAGTTCTCGGCCCGGGCGCTGACCGGCCTCGACCCGACCCGTCCGACGCCGTCGTTCATCGCCCAGCGGTTGCGGGCGAGCGGGATGCGCTCGATCTCGTTGGCGGTAGATGTCACCAACTACGTGATGCTCGAGACCGGCCAGCCGCTGCACGCCTACGACCGGGCCCAGCTGCGTGGGGCATTGGGCGTGCGGGCTGCGCAGCCGGGGGAGCGACTCACCACCCTGGACGCCGCCGTTCGGACGCTGACCCCCGACGATCTGGTGATCACCGACGATCGGGGCCCGATCGGGCTGGCCGGCGTGATGGGTGGCGCGTCCACCGAGATCTCGCAAACGACCACCGAGGTGCTGCTGGAGGCCGCCTTCTTCGATCCGGCCCGGATCAGCCGAACGGTGCGCCGGCACAAGCTGCCCTCGGAGGCGGCCAAGCGTTTCGAGCGCGGGGTGGACCCCGAGATCGCCGGGGTGGCCCTGCAGCGCTGCGTCGAGCTGCTGGCCGAATACGGCGGCGCCAGCGCGGAACCGGGTTACACGGTGGTCGGTGACGGGCCGGCGCCGGTTGAGATCAGCCTGGCCGCTAACCGGCCGGCCGAGCTGGCCGGCATGCCGATCGAACCGGCCGCCGTCCGAGCACGGCTGGAGCAGGTCGGCTGTCTGGTGACGGCATCCGACGCTGGGATCTCGGAGCCGCAGCGCTTCACCGTCCGGCCGCCGTCCTGGCGCCCGGACCTCACCGACCCGGCCGACCTGGTCGAAGAGGTCGTCCGGCTCGAAGGGTATGACAAGGTGCCGTCGGTGCTGCCGAACCCGCCGGCCGGTCGTGGCTGGACGCCCGGTCAGCAACTGCGCCGCGCGGTCTCGCGGGCGCTGGCAGCCGACGGCTACACCGAGGTGATCAACTACCCGTTCGTCTCGCCGGCCGTGCACGATGCCTTCGGTCTCGATCCGGCGGCCGATCGGCGGCAGGCGCTCCGGCTGGCCAACCCGATCTCGGACGCCGAACCAGAGCTGCGCACCTCGCTGCTACCCGGCCTGCTGGCCAACCTGACCCGCAACCTCGGGCGTGGTAGCCGCGACCTGGCCATCTTCGAGATGGGGCTGGTGTTCCTGCCGGCCAGCTCTACCCAGCGGGCGCCCCGGCCAGGTGTCGAACAGCGCCCGAGCGAGGACGAACTGGCCGCGATCGCCGCGACCGTGCCGGTGCAGCCCAGATATGTCGCGGCGGTGCTGGCCGGCGAGCTGGAGCTGGCCGGCTGGTGGGGTAGCGGCCGGACGGCCGATTGGGCGGACGCCATCGAAGCGGCTCGGGTCGTCGGACGGGCGGCTCGGGTACAGCTGGACGTTCGCAAGGCCGATATCGCACCGTGGCATCCCGGTCGCTGTGCCCAGCTGCTGCTGGCCGGTGAGGTGGTCGGGACGGCCGGCGAGCTGCACCCACGGGTGATCCAGAACCTCGGCCTGCCGCCCCGGACCTGCGTGATGGAGCTGAACCTGGACGCCTTCGCGCCTCCGGAGCCGGCGCAGGCCCCGGAGCTGTCGAACTTCCCGCCGGTGCTGCTGGACCTGGCCCTGGTGGTGGCTGAGTCGGTGCCCGCCGAGTCGGTGCTGGCAGCAGTTCGCGAAGGTGCCGGCGAGCTGCTGGAATCGGTACGGCTCTTCGACGCCTATGCCGACGCCGAGCGGCTGGGTACCGGCCTGAAGTCACTGGCGTTCGCGCTGAAACTGCGGGCCGGGGATCGGACGCTCACCCTGGAGGAGGCGACCGCGGCTCGCGATGGCGCGGTGGCCGAGGCGGCCAGCCGGCTGAATGCGAGCCTGCGGGCCTGAGCGGTCAGAGGTGCTTGGTGGCTTCCCGGACCGACAGCGGGCTGAGCCGGTCGCCCCGGTCCCGGACGAACTCGACCACCCAGCCCGGGTCGGTCCGGGCATATTCGCGTAGTGCCCAGCCGATCGCCTTGCGGAGGAAGAAGTCCCGGTCGCCCAGGTTGGCATCGATGGCGTAGCTGAGCAGCTCGGTGTCGGTGTGGCCCTTCCGGCCGAGCTGGCAGATCACCGCGCTGCGGCGCAGCCAGCGATCCTCACTCACGGCCCACTGCCGGATCACCGGGCTCAGCTCGTCCGGGTACGCCGCCAGCAGCTCGCCGACCCGGTGGGACAGCTCGTCCACGTGATCCCACCAGGCGCCCTGCCGGATCAGCTCCTCGAGCAACGGCAGGCCGGCCGCCCCGGACAGTCGCCGGGCGGTGGCCGTGTTGAGCAGTTCGGTGGCGGCGTAGCGGTGTTCGCGGAATTCCGCCGTCCGCCAGGATTCGGTGACGGTCGCCAGCAGCTGCGCCTCGTCTGCCGGCGGCCGGCCGCGTTCGAGCCGGCGGGTGATCGAGCGGACGGTCGGAACCGCAACGCCGAGGTAGGGCATCGTTGACTTCATATAAGCCTGCATGGTGGGTGCGCGCTCGGGATCGGCGGCCTCGGCCAGTGCGTGCCGGATCTGCTCGATGAGCTCCCGATCGGCGGCTGGCTCGGTCATGGCGTCAACCTAACAAGCTCCAAGACCTAGACCGCCCGGTTGAGCATGAGTTTGCATAGTCGTGCATAATAAACCGCATGGGAGTCTCGGTAGCTGTTGCCGGCGCCAGTGGTTATGTCGGCGGCGAATTGTTGCGCCTACTGGCCGGCCACCCGGGCCTGGACGTGCTGGCCGCCACCGCGCACGGCAACGCCGGGCAGCCGCTGGCAGACGTGCACCCGCAGCTGATCGGCTACGGCGACCTGACGTTGTCCGAGACCACTCCGCAGGTGCTCAGCCAGGCCGAGCTGGTGTTCTTGGCGCTGCCGCACGGCGCCTCGGCGGGGCTGGCGGCGCAGTTGCCGTCCGAGGTCAAGATCGTCGACCTAGGCGCCGACTTCCGGCTGCGTGATGCCGAAGCCTGGCAGCGCTACTACGGCGTGCCGTACGCAGGTGCCTGGACCTACGGCCTGCCGGAACTGCCCGGCCAGCGCGCGAAGATCGCCGCCAGCAGCAGGGTCGCCAACACCGGTTGCTATGCGGTGGCGGTGATCACCGCGCTGGCCCCGTTGATCGCCGCCGGCCTGGTGCGGGCCGAGGACGTGGTGGTGGTCGCGGCCTCCGGCACCTCCGGGGCCGGCCGGGGCGCGAAGGTCAACCTGCTCGGCAGCGAGGTGATGTCGGACCTGTCGCCGTACAAGGTCGGCTGCCACCAGCACGTCCCCGAGATCCTGCAGGCCACCGGCGCCAGCACGCTGTCGATGACCCCGATCCTGGCCCCGATGCCGCGGGGCATCCTGGCCACCGTGACCGCGCTACCGACCGCACCCGGGATCAGCGCCGCCGACGTCCGGCAGGTACTGGAACAGGCATATTCCGACGAGCCGTTCGTGCATGTGCTGGCCGACGGACGGCAGCCGCACACGGCGGCGACGTTCGGTTCCAACGCGGTACAGCTGCAGGCGTCGGTGGATCTCAGCTCCGGCCGGGTGATCGTGGTCAGCGCCATCGACAACCTGGGCAAGGGCGCCGCCGGCCAGGCGCTGCAGAACGCGAACCTGATGCTCGGCCTGGACGAGACCTTGGGTCTGTCGGCCAACGGCATCGCGCCGTGAGCAATCAGCCCGTGAGCAATCAGCCCGTGAGCGAGCAGACCGTGAGCGTGGACCGGGCGAGCAATCAGGCCGTGAGCACCCTGGCCGAGCGGCTCGACGCCGCCAGTGGCAAGGCCGCCACCCTGATCGATGCGCTGCCCTGGCTGGCCCGGTTCCACGGCAAGGTGGTGGTGGTCAAGTACGGCGGCAACGCGATGACCTCGCCCGAGCTACGGCAGGGTTTCGCCGAGGACGTGGTCTTCCTGCGCTACGCCGGCCTGCGTCCGGTGGTGGTGCACGGCGGTGGGCCGCAGATCACCGAGCACCTGAACCGGCTCGGTATCAGCAGCGAGTTCCGCGGCGGCCTGCGGGTCACCACCGCCGAGGCGATGAAGATCGTGCGGATGGTGCTGGTCGGTGAGGTGAACGGCGACGTGGTCAACCTGATCAACGACCACGGGCCGTTCGCGGTGGGGCTGTCCGGCGAGGACGGCGGGCTGTTCACCGCCGAGCGGCGGCTGGCGCTGGTCGACGGTGAGCCGGTGGACATCGGCCAGGTCGGCGATGTGGTCGAGGTCGATCCCAGTGCGGTCACCGCGCTGCTGGACGCCGGCCGGATCCCGGTGATCGCCACCGTGGCACGCGGCCGGGACGGCCTGTCCTACAACGTCAACGCCGACACCGCCGCTGCCGCACTGGCCGCCGCGCTGGCCGCCGAGAAGCTGATCGTGCTCACCGACGTGGCCGGGTTGTATGCCGATTGGCCTGATACCACCAAGGTCATTGCCGAGCTGACCGCTGGCGAGTTGTCGGCGCTGCTCCCGACCCTGGCGGCCGGCATGGTTCCCAAGATGGAGGCGTGCCTGCGTGCGGTCGAGGCAGGCGTGCCGGCGGCGACGGTACTGGACGGCCGCGAGCTGCACGCCCTACTGCTGGAGATCTTCACGACGGAGGGGATCGGCACCATGGTGCTGCCGGACCGGCCCGACACCCTGAACGACAGAACAAGATGAACGGCGGAACGAGATGAACGGCGGAACGAGATGAACGGCGGAACGAGATGACCACCGATACCGCTAGCCAGCTGCTGCGCGAGCGCTGGGCCGCGTCGATGATGGACAACTACGGCGTCCCGCCAATCGCGCTTGCCAGCGGCCAGGGCGTCCGGGTGGTCGATGTCGACGGCCGCGAATACCTCGATTTTGTCGGTGGAATCGCCGTTTCGGCGCTCGGCCACGGGCATCCGGCGATCGTCGAAGCGGTGAGCCGCCAGGTGCGCCGGATCGCGCACACCTCCAACCTGGTGATGCACGAGCCGGGTATCGAGCTGGCTGAGAAGCTGCGATCGTTGCTGCGGGCCCCGGAGGCTCGGGTGTTCTTCGCCAACGACGGCACCGAGGCCAACGAGTGCGCCATCAAGATCGCCCGGTTGCACGGCCGGGCGGCCGACCCGGCGGGCGGCCGGCTCACCCTGGTGTCGACCCACAACAGCTTCCACGGCAGAACGCTCGGTTCGCTGGCGATCACCGGCAACCCGGCCAAGCGGGAACCGTTCGAGCCGTTGCCGGGCCCGGTCCGCTTCGTCGAGTTCGGCGACGTCCGGGCGCTGGCCGAGGCGGTCGACGGCAGCGTTGCCGCGGTGTTCCTGGAACCGACCCAGGGCGAGGGCGGCGTACTGCCCGGGCCGGCCGGGTACCTGCGCGCCGCGCGGGAGATCTGCGACGCGGCCGGCGCCCTGCTGGTGGTCGATGAGGTACAGAGCGGGGTCGGCCGGACCGGACAGTGGTTCGCCAGCGCGGCGGCCGGCGTCCGGCCGGATCTGCTGACGCTGGCCAAGGGGCTCGGCGGTGGCCTGCCGATCGGCGCCTGCGTCGGCTTCGGTGCGGCGGCCCAGCTGTTCACCCCCGGCAGCCACGGCAGCACCTTCGGTGGCAACCCGATCTCGTGTGCCGCCGCGCTCGCGGTGCTGGCCACCATCGAGCGGGACGACCTGCTCGCCAACGTCCGGACGGTCGGCGCCGTGTTGGAGGCGCAGTTGCGCGATCTCGGCAGCCCGTTGATCGCCTCGGTACGCGGCAGTGGGCTGTGGTGGGGGATCGTCCTGAACGATGACCTGGCCGCGGCGGTCGAGGCCGCCGCCCGGGACGAGGGACTTTTGATCAATGCTGTCAAGGCAAACGTGATCAGGCTGAGTCCGCCACTGATCGTGGACAGCGCGACGGTGAGCACAGCGGTTCAGCGGTTGGACAAGGCTATCGGCAAGGTAGCGGCCGATCGGGGGAGCGATGGCTAGGCACCTGTTACGCGACGACGATCTCAGCCCGGCCGAACTGGTCGAGGTGCTTGACCTGGCCGATCGGATGAAGGCCGACCGGTTCGGCTTCCGCCCATTGGAGGGCCCCCGGACGGTCGCGGTCCTCTTCGACAAGCCCTCGACCCGGACCAGGGTCTCCTTCAGCGTCGGGATCGGCGAACTCGGCGGCTACCCGCTGGTGATAGAGGCCGGCGTCAGCCAGCTCGGTCGGGGTGAACCGATCGCCGACACCGCGCGGGTGCTGGATCGCCAGGTTGCCGCGATCGTCTGGCGGACCTTCGCCCAGGCCGACCTCGAACAGCTGGCGGCGGCGAGTTCGGTGCCGGTCATCAACGCGCTGACCGATGACTTCCACCCGTGCCAGATCCTGGCGGACCTGCAGACCATTCGGGAACACAAGGGGAAACTGGCCGGCCTGCGGCTGAGCTACCTGGGCGACGCGGCGAACAATATGGCCAACTCCTACCTGCTCGGCGGTGCCACGGCCGGCATGCACGTGAGCGTCGCCGGCCCGGCAGGCGAGCTGCCCGACCCGGCGATCGTGGCCCGGGCGGTTCAGATCGCCGAGCACACCGGTGGCTCGATCACCGTCACCGCGGACCCGTCGGTCGCGCTGGCCGGCGCCGACGTGCTGGCCACCGACACCTGGGTCTCGATGGGGCAGGAGGGTAGCGCCGATCAGGTAGCGCGACTCGAGGCGTTGCGGCCGTACTCGCTGACCAGCGCGGCGCTCGGCCAGGCGGCGACGGACGCCATCGTGCTGCACTGCCTGCCGGCCTACCGCGGCAAAGAGATCGCGGCCGAGGTGTTGGACGGGCCGCGAAGCGTCGTCTGGGACGAGGCCGAGAACCGGCTGCATGCCCAGAAGGCCCTGCTCAGCTGGCTGCTGGAGCAGTCCTGATGGCCACCGCAGCCGCACCGGCCGGCCAGCTCACCGAGGTCACCGGACGGGTGGTCCGGCAGGCCAAGATCGTCACGCTGCTGTCCGAGCGCGCGGTGAGTTCCCAGAGCGAGCTCGCCGAGCTGCTCGCCGCGGCCGGCATCCGGGTCACCCAGGCCACCCTGAGCCGGGATCTGGACGAGCTCGGCGCGGTGAAGATGCGCACTCCAGACGGCGGCCAGCCAAGGTACGTAGTGCCCGAGGACGGCGCCCCACTGGCCGCGCGCGGACTGGCCGATGCGCCACCTCAGCGGCTGGCCCGGTTACTGGCCGAACTGCTGGTCTCGGTCGAGGCCAGTGCCAACCTGGTGGTGCTGCGGACCCCGCCCGGCGCGTCCAACTTCCTGGCCAGCGCGCTGGATCGGGCCGCGCTGCCCGAGGTGCTCGGCACCATCGCCGGGGATGACACCATTCTGGCGATCAGCCGCGACCCGGCCGGTGGGGCCGAACTCGCGCGACGACTCTTCATGCTGGCCCACCGCGACACTCAGGAGACCTGATTCTGTGAGCAAGGTTCTGACCTCCCTGCCGACTGGACAACGCGTCGGCATCGCCTTTTCCGGTGGCCTCGACACCTCCGTTGCAGTCGCCTGGATGCGCGCCAACGGCGCGGTGCCGTGCACCTACACGGCTGACATCGGACAGTACGACGAGCCGGATATCTCCGGGGTCCCCGCACGCGCGCTGCAGTACGGCGCCGAACTGGCGCGTGCGGTGGACTGCCGTCGGGAACTGGTCGAAGAGGGGCTGGCGGCGATCGCCTGCGGTGCGTTCCACGTCCGCTCGGGCACCCGGGTGTACTTCAACACCACCCCGCTCGGGCGAGCGGTCACCGGCACCATGCTCGTCCGGGCCATGCAGTCCGATGACGTGCACATCTGGGGGGACGGCTCGACCTTCAAGGGCAACGACATCGAGCGCTTCTACCGCTATGGCCTGCTGGCCCATCCCGCGCTGCGGATCTACAAGCCGTGGCTGGACGCGGACTTCGTCAGCGAGCTGGGTGGCCGCGCGGAGATGAGCCAGTGGCTCCTCGATCGGAACCTGCCCTATCGCGACAGCAAGGAGAAGGCTTACTCCACCGACGCCAACATCTGGGGCGCGACCCACGAGGCGAAGACCTTGGAGCAGCTCGACGTATCGCTGGAAACGGTCGAGCCGATCATGGGCGTGAAGTTCTGGGATTCCTCGGTCGCCATCGAGACCGAGGACGTGACGGTTCGCTTCGAGGCGGGCCGCCCGGTCGCGCTGAACGGGGTGAGCTACCCCGATCCGGTCGCGCTGGTGCTGGAGGCGAACGCTATCGGCGGCCGGCACGGCCTGGGCATGTCGGACCAGATCGAGAACCGGATCATCGAGGCGAAGTCCCGGGGGATCTACGAGGCGCCGGGGATCGCCCTGTTGTGGGCCGCCTACGAACGGCTGCTGAACGCGATCCACAACGAAGACACGATCGCGAGCTATCACGCCGAGGGACGCCGACTCGGCCGGCTGCTGTACGAGGGCAGGTGGTTCGACCCGCAGGCATTCATGCTGCGGGAGTCCATCCAACGCTGGGTCGCGGCGGTCGTGACGGGTGAGGTCACGCTGCGGCTGCGTCGCGGCGAGGACTATTCGCTGCTGGATACGACCGGTCCGGCTTTCTCCTACCATCCGGAGAAGCTGTCGATGGAGCGCACCGAGAATGCGGCGTTCGGGCCGGTCGACCGGATCGGTCAGCTGACGATGCGCAACCTCGATATCGCCGACAGTCGCGCCAAGCTCGAGCTCTATCGTGACCAGCTCGGCGGCCGGGCCAGCCTGCTCGGTGCGATCGAAGAGGGCGGCGCGAGTGAGATCGCGGCCAACCCGCGGGCGGCCGACGGCGCCGAGCTGGCCTTGGAGAGCGCGGCAATGGAGTTCGGCAGTGACTGAGTCCCAGGCTGTCGGCGGGCCGGTCAAGCTGTGGGGTGGCCGGTTCTCCGGCGGACCCGCCGACGCGCTGGCGGCGCTGTCGCTGTCGACGCATTTCGACTGGCGGCTGGCCCGCCATGACATCGCCGGCTCGCGCGCGCACGCCCGGGTGCTCGGCGGGGCCGGCCTGCTCAGCGAGCCGGAGTTGGCCTCGATGCTCGCGGCGCTGGACAGCCTCGATGCCGACGTCGCGTCCGGTGCCTTCACGCCCGAACTGGCGGACGAGGACGTACACACCGCGCTGGAACGTGGGCTGATCGAACGGGCCGGTGCCGACCTCGGTGGCCGGTTGCGAGCCGGCCGATCGCGCAACGACCAGATCGCGACCCTGATCCGGATGTACCTGCGGGAACAGGCCCGCGAGCTGGCCGGTGAGGTGATCGGATTGGCCGCGGCGCTGACCGAACAGGCCGAGCGGCACTTCGGGGTGGCGATGCCGGGACGCACCCATCTGCAGCATGCGCAGCCGATCCTGCTGTCCCACCACCTGCTGGCACACTGCTGGCCGCTGCTGCGAACACTGGATCGCTTGCGCGACTGGGACGTTCGGGCCGCGGTCAGTCCGTACGGTTCGGGCGCGCTGGCCGGCAGCTCGCTGGGTCTGGATCCGCAAGCGATCGCTGCCGAGTTGGGATTCGCGGCGGCGGCCGAGAACTCGATCGATGCGACCGCATCCCGTGACGTGGTCGCCGAATTCTCCTTCGTTACCACGATGCTGGCGGTGGATCTGTCCCGGCTAGCAGAGGAGATCATCCTGTGGGCGACGAAGGAATTCTCCTTCGTGACGTTGCACGACTCCTACTCGACCGGTTCCTCGATCATGCCGCAGAAGAAGAACCCGGACGTCGCGGAGTTGGCGCGCGGCAAGGCCGGCCGGCTGATCGGCGATCACGCCGGCCTGCTCGCCACGCTGAAGGGTTTACCCCTTGCCTACAACCGTGATCTGCAGGAGGACAAGGAGCCGGTATTCGACGCCCTGGACAACCTGCACCTGCTGTTGCCGGCGATGACCGGCTTGGTCGCCACCCTGATCTTCCACACCGAACGGCTGGAATCCCTTGCCCCGCAGGGGTTTTCGCTCGCGACCGACATCGCCGAGTGGTTGGTCCGGCAGGGCGTGGCGTTCCGGATTGCCCATGAGGTGGCAGGGGAATGTGTCCGAGTGTGTGAGCAGCGCGGCATCGATCTGCACGAGCTGTCCGACGCCGACTTCGCTGCCATCTCGCCACATCTGAATCCGGACGTGCGTTCGGTGCTGACGGTGGCCGGGTCGCTGGCCAGCCGCGGTTCCTACGGCGGGACGGCACCGGTCCGGGTGGCCGAACAACTCGAGCGGGTACGTGCCGGGCTGGCCGAGCGGCGAAGCTGGGCCGGCTAGCAGACTAGGGCGATGTTGCTTGATCGGGAGTTCCTGTCGGCACCGGCGCTGGCGGTTGCCCCCACGCTGCTCGGCGCGAGGGTGCTCAGCTTGGTCGGCGGTCAGCGGGTAGTAGCGCGGATCACCGAGGTGGAGGCCTACGAGGGCGGTGCTGACCCGGCTTCGCACGCCTATCGCGGACGGACCAAGCGCAACGGCGTGATGTTCGGCGAGGCAGGTCATCTCTACTGCTATTTCGTCTACGGCATGCACTGGTGCGCCAATGTGGTGTGCGGCGAGGTAGGCACCCCCACCGCGGTGTTGCTGCGAGCCGCTGAGATCGTCGAGGGTGAACCGGCGGCGTTCGCCCGTACCCCGACGCCGGTCAAGGCGAGGGTGCTGGCCAGCGGGCCGGCCAGGCTTGCGCGCAGCCTCGGCCTGAACGGGGCGCACACCGGGCTGGACCTGCTGGACCCCCGTTCGGAAGTCCAGCTGCTCGACCTCGCCCCAGTGCCCGAGGTCGTCAGTGGCCCGCGGGTCGGGGTGGCCGTCGGCGCTGAGCACCCGTGGCGTTTCTGGTTGCCGGGGGAGCCGACGGTGTCGGCCTACCGCCCAGGCGGCCGAAAACGTGTTCGTGCTACCGGGCAGACTGAATAACCGTGACCGATGAAGCCGAACGGCCCCAGCTCATAGTCGAATCGCTGCCCCCCGACCTGCGCGACGGGTACCGGGTGCTGGCTGCGGGAGCCGCCCAGATCTTGCCGAAAGACGGCCTTGCCGAGCGGCTGCTGGCGGCCAAGCAGGAGGGCCGACCGCTCCGGGTCAAGCTCGGCATCGATCCGAGCGGTACCAGCCTGACGCTCGGCCACGCGGTGGTCCTGCGCAAGCTGCGCCAGTTCCAGGACCTGGGGCACACCGCGGTCCTGGTGGTCGGCGGTTTCACCGGCCAGGTGGGCGATCCGTCGGGCAAGACGGCGACCCGGTCGGCGCAGAGCGCGGAGCAGGTGGTCGCCAATGCCAGCGGCTACTTCGAACAGCTGATGCGAATCCTGGACCCGGACCGCACCGAGGTTCGCAACAACGCCGATTGGCTGGCCGGACTTGGCCTGGCCGATCTGCTCGGCTACACGCGGCAGCTGACGGTGGCTCAGTTGCTCGAGCGCGACGATTTCGCCAGACGCTTCGCCAGCAACACCCCGATCACGCTGTCGGAATTTTTCTACCCGCTGCTGCAGGGCATCGACTCGGTCGAGATCCGGGCGGATATCGAGCTGGGCGGCACCGACCAGACCTTCAACAACCTGGTTGGCCGCACCCTGCAGCGAGCCGAGGGCCAGCCACCGCAGGCGGTGCTGACCGTGCCGCTGCTGGTCGGCATCGATGGCGTGGAGAAGATGGGCAAGTCGCTGGACAACTTCGTGGCGATCTCCGAGCCTGCCGACCAGCAGTTCGGCAAGCTCATGCGAATTCCGGACACCGTCATCGAGCTGTACGCCACGCTCTGCACGCAACTGCATCCGGACGAGGTGGCGGTGTTGGCCGCCGACGTGGTGGCCGGCGGCGGCCGCGCCAACCAGGCCAAGCGGCGAGTAGCCGCTGAGATCGTGTCGCTCTACCACGGGCGAGAAGCGGCAGTCGCTGCCGAGGAGCGCTTCAACGCAATCTTCAGGGACGGCGCGATGCAGAACGATGCACCGTTATTTCAGACCGAATTGTCGGAAACAATGCATTTACCGGCGCTATTGGTCGCTGCCGGATTGGCAGCGACCACCTCGGAGTCTCGCCGGTTGATCGACGCCGGGGGCGTGAAAATCGACGGCATTGTGGTGCCTCCGCGGGGATACGACCAGACCGGCCAGGACCTGGACGGTCGGCTGCTGTCGGTCGGCAAACGAAAAGTGGTCCGGGTCACAAAGGTCGATTCCTGAAGATTCAGGCCGTGACAGGGCCGAAACGCCGATGAAACGGGGGCTTCAGCTGCCCGTCACCCCGGATTTGACCCGTGTTTGCACCTCGGCTAATGTTCTCTTTGCACGGCGAACGGAGCCCGAAACGGGGGCCGGCCGGGCAAGCCACCAGATAGGCCAAGCGGTGAAAAATCCGCGGTTTGACGGTGAGCGCGGGACGAGCAGGTCGGTTTGACACTGCGAAACGGACCGCGTAGAGTAACACAGGTTGCCCCGGAACAAGCCGAAAGGCTAGCGATGGTGTGCGTCCGCTCCTTGAGAACTCAACAGTGTGCCGAAAGTTAGTGCCATAAAAAGCATTACCTCGTCGGCGAATACGTATGTAAATGCGTACTCGTTAACGAATTTCTTTGATTGATACGAGCAATACCAGCTCGGATTGGTCAGCTATCAAATGGCTACTTCGGTAGCTTTTCTGTGTCGACAAAGCTGATCGAGAGTTCGTCTCTCGCAGCGGAAGTCATATAAACATTCACGGAGAGTTTGATTCTGGCTCAGGACGAACGCTGGCGGCGTGCTTAACACATGCAAGTCGAGCGACGCTCCTCCTTCGGGAGGATGACGGAGCGGCGAACGGGTGAGTAACACGTGGGCAACCTGCCCCTAGCTCTGGGATAAGCCCGGGAAACCGGGTCTAATACCGGATATGAAGTCGGACGGCATCTTCTGACTTGGAAAGTTTTTCGGCTAGGGATGGGCCCGCGGCCTATCAGCTTGTTGGTGAGGTAACGGCCCACCAAGGCGACGACGGGTAGCCGGCCTGAGAGGGCGACCGGCCACACTGGGACTGAGACACGGCCCAGACTCCTACGGGAGGCAGCAGTGGGGAATATTGCACAATGGGCGAAAGCCTGATGCAGCGACGCCGCGTGAGGGATGACTGCCTTCGGGTTGTAAACCTCTTTCAGCAGGGACGAAGCGAAAGTGACGGTACCTGCAGAAGAAGCACCGGCCAACTACGTGCCAGCAGCCGCGGTAATACGTAGGGTGCAAGCGTTGTCCGGAATTATTGGGCGTAAAGAGCTCGTAGGCGGTCTGTCACGTCGGCTGTGAAATCCTGGGGCTCAACTCCGGGACTGCAGCCGATACGGGCAGACTAGAGTTCGGCAGGGGAGACTGGAATTCCTGGTGTAGCGGTGAAATGCGCAGATATCAGGAGGAACACCGGTGGCGAAGGCGGGTCTCTGGGCCGATACTGACGCTGAGGAGCGAAAGCGTGGGGAGCAAACAGGATTAGATACCCTGGTAGTCCACGCCGTAAACGTTGGGCGCTAGGTGTGGGCCTCATTCCACGAGGTCCGTGCCGCAGCTAACGCATTAAGCGCCCCGCCTGGGGAGTACGGCCGCAAGGCTAAAACTCAAAGAAATTGACGGGGGCCCGCACAAGCAGCGGAGCATGTGGCTTAATTCGATGCAACGCGAAGAACCTTACCTGGGCTTGACATGCAAGGAAATCTCATAGAGATATGAGGTCCGTAAGGGCCTTGCACAGGTGGTGCATGGCTGTCGTCAGCTCGTGTCGTGAGATGTTGGGTTAAGTCCCGCAACGAGCGCAACCCTCATCCTATGTTGCCAGCGCGTAATGGCGGGGACTCATAGGAGACTGCCGTGGTCAACACGGAGGAAGGTGGGGATGACGTCAAGTCATCATGCCCCTTATGTCCAGGGCTGCACACATGCTACAATGGCCGGTACAAAGGGCTGCGATACCGCAAGGTGGAGCGAATCCCAGAAAGCCGGTCTCAGTTCGGATTGGGGTCTGCAACTCGACCCCATGAAGTCGGAGTTGCTAGTAATCGCAGATCAGCAACGCTGCGGTGAATACGTTCCCGGGCCTTGTACACACCGCCCGTCACGTCACGAAAGTCGGTAACACCCGAAGCCGGTGGCCCAACCCTTGTGG
>JALYVK010000075.1 GCA_030853265.1 Actinomycetota bacterium | reverse complement strand
ACCCCATCCTCCCGCCAACCCACCCCGACACCCCGCAAAGACACGATTCATGCGACAGCCTCTGCTCTGCACGCCCCACCACCGCGACTTTCACCGTCATGGTTGGGCCTGCATCATCACCGACAAACTTCCTCGCTGGATCCCGCCACCGTGGATCGACCCGACCAGAACACCTCGCCAAAACCATCGAATATCTCGACAATGAAAGAACAAGACAGAAGTGGCCAGGAACTGGAAGAGGAGCTGGGCGAGGAAGGAACGGCACCGCCGGAGCGGCGTGGTCCAGGCTGATGACCCGGGTGATCCGGCCGGCGGTCCAGCAGCGGTCCGGGACCTGGCCAACTGGGTGAAGATCTGCGCAGGCGCGCCGTTGTCCGCCAGACCGGCGCGGTTCCTGGCACCGCACGCAGGTAGCAGACCTAGCAGGTGGCAGACCTAGACAAATGGTGAGACCCACAGCCTGCTCAGCCGGTGTTGCGCAGCCCGGCGGCCACGCCGTTCATAGTCAGCAGCAGCGCCCGGCGCAGGTCGCTGGCAGCCCGATCGTCGGAGGCAGCCTTGGACCTGTCCGCCGCCCGCGATCCCTCACTCCGCGATCCCTCACCCCGCGACCCCTCACTCCGCGATCCCTCACTCCGCGACCCGTCGCCCCGAGACCCAGCCCGCGACGCATCGGAGACCTCGCGCGCCCGCAGCCGGGACAACAAATCTACCTGGGCGTAGGAGATCGGATCGAGGTAAGCATCACGAACACTCAATGTTCTTTGAAGCAAAGGCTGATTGTCGAGCAAGAACTCCTCGCCAGTTACCCGCAACACCTCATCGACGGTGAGCTCGTGCTCGGCTTTGACCAGGTCGAACAACCGCTGCAGCTCGGTCGGAACCAGGCTGGACACGTAGTGCGCCGCGATATCCAGATCGGTCTTGGACAGCGTCATCTCGACGTTGGAGATGAACGTCCGGAAGAAATGCCATTCGCTGTGCATCTCGGCCAACGCCGACTCCATGCCGGCCTGCCGCGCTGCCCGCAGCCCGGACCCGACACCGAACCAGCCCGGCACGATCTGGCGGGACTGGGTCCAGCCGAACACCCAGGGAATCGCGCGCAATCCGCTGATCCCACCACCGGAATCCGGTCGCCGACTGGGCCGCGAGCCGATATTGAGCGAGCCGAGCTGCTCAACCGGCGTCGAAGCCAGAAAGTACTCCGGCAACCCCGGGTCGTCGATGAACCGGCGGTAGGCACTGAACGCCGCATCGCTGACCAGCTCCATGCTGCGGTCCCAGGTACGCAACTGCTCGGGCTGCTGGCGCGGCGCGACGTGCAGGCTCGAGGCCCGCAGCACCGCGGCCACCGTCAGCTCCAAGTTCTCCCGCGCGAGTTCGGGCAGCGCGTACTTGTCGCTGATCACCTCGCCCTGCTCGGTGAACTTGATCTCGCCGGCCAGCACTCCCCACGGCTGCGCGAGGATCGAATCGTAGGTGGGTCCACCGCCGCGACCGACCGTCCCGCCGCGGCCGTGGAACAGCCGCAGCCGCACGCCGTGCCGGGCCGCGACGTCGCGCAGGGTGCGCTGAGTCTTGTGGATTTCCCATTGCGAGGTGGTGATGCCGGCATCCTTGTTCGAGTCCGAGTAACCGAGCATCACCTCCTGGACGTCGCCACGCAGCCGCACGATCAGCCGGTAGGTCGGATCCGAGAGCAGCTCATCGAGCACCTCGCCGCTGCGGCGCAGCTCGTCGACGGTTTCCAGCAGCGGGACGAAGCCGATCCGGGCGACCGGATGCCGGGTCCCGCTCCCGCCGTTGCCGTGCACGTCGACCAGGCCTGCCTCGCGGGCGAGCACCACCGCGGCCAGCACGTCGTCGGCCCCCATCGTCATCGAGACCACATAGCTCTCGATGACCTCGATGCCATAGGTGTCCAGCGCCCGGCGGATCTCGGAGAACACCGCGAACGTCTTGGCGCCGGCGGCATCCAGCGGCGGCGGTGTCTGGGCCAGCGGCCGGCGGGAGGCAAGTTCCTTGGACAGCAGCCGGGTCCGGTAATCCCGGGGCAGGTCGGCGTAGAGCCAGTGCTCCTCTTTCAACCGGTCGATCAGCTGCCCGACCGCATGATGGTGCGCCTCGGCATGTTCGCGAATATCCAATGTCGCCAGATGCAATCCGAAGATCGAGATGGTTCGCTGAACCCTGGCCAGCAGCCCGTCGGCGATCAGCGCCCCGGAGTTCGCCCGCAGCGAGTCGGACAGCAGCCGCAGCTCGGCCAGCAGTTCGGTCCGGCCCAGGTAGTCCCGGCCGGCCACGTGCCGCGAGCCGGCGGAGATCCGCTCGCGGGTGTTGAGGATCTTCTGCCGGATGCAGGAAAGCTTCAACCGGTACGGCTCGGTCTCGTTGACGGTGCGTAGCCGAGGATCGAGTTCGGGCAGGTTTTCCAAGTCGATCCGGATCGAGTCGACCAGCTCCGGTGAGATCCCGACGATCGCACTGGAGGAGGACAGCTCGGCGATCAGGGCGTCGATGTTCTGCAGGGCCGAACGGGCGGCGACCTGGTGCTGTAGCCGCAGCACCTCGCGGGTCACCTCGGCGGTGACGTTGGGATTGCCGTCCCGATCACCGCCGATCCACGAACCGAAGCTCAGCGGACGCGCCTCGCTGGCCAGCGAGGCGCCGTGCCGTTCGAGTTCGGCAGCCAGGTCCGCGGTCAGCTCGGGCAGCGTCTCGTCGATGAGTTCCTGCAGGTAGTACACAGCGTTGCGGGCCTCGTCCACCGGCGTCGGGCGGTGTTGCCGCAGCTCGTCGGTCTGCCAGATCAGATCGATGATCTCGGCCAGACTGCGATCCTGCCTGGCGCGCGCCGCGGAGCCGGCCTCGGTGGGGGTGGCCAGCACATCGGCCAGCCGCCGTAGCTTGCTCAGGATCGACCGGCGGCTGGCCTCGGTCGGATGAGCGGTGAAGACCGGACGGACCGCCAGCGATCGCACTGCCGCGGTGAGGCCGTCCGGGCCGGCCTGTGCGGCGACCGCGGCGACCGAGCTGGCCAGCCAGCCCTCATCGGCCGGCCGCTCGCGCAGGCTGCGCACCCGGTGAACCTGCTCGGCGACGTTGGCCAGGTGGAAGTAGGCCGAGAACGCCCGGACCAGCGCCGCGGCGAGTTCGGTGGGTAGCTCGGCCAGCAGCGCGCGGACCTCGTTGCGGGCCGCGTGCCGGTCCTCGATCCGCTGCGCCTCCTTGCTCTGCTTGGTGAGCGCCCGGACCTGTTCGACGAGATCGAGCAGGTGCTGGCCGTGCTGGCGGACCAGCGAGTCGCCGAGCAGCTCGCCGACCCGCCGCACGTCCCGCCGCAGCGCGGTGTCGTCATCGCCTAGGTTGAGGGCCTCGCTGGCCGGATCGAGTGGATCATCAGAGAACGTGTGCACCATCACCCTGCAATCTTTGCCTACCGGGTCGGTAGCCTTGCAGGCGGCCAAATGTGAGGTTGACGTCGGTTTTCGTTACTCTCCGAAACAGGCCGATCACCAAGCGCCGACCAGGTGCGAACGCTCGAAAAAATACCTTGAAAACAAAGGAACTTAGCGCTTCCCAAACACGTACCTCACCCGCTATAAACGTTGCAGTGCAGCGTCGTTCGGGGGGACGGCAACGCAAATGGTTGGCCCTCCGATGGCTCTGATGGGGGAGTCGTTTCAGGTTCGAATCCAGTACCGGGTCCGGATCGAGCGGCATAGAGGGCACCGGCCAGCATAATTGCTGCCAAAGGCCCATACGGGGGAAATTCGATGTTGACTGGTGGCCTCGATCTTGTCGATGGAGCGGGTATCGCAGTACCCGCACCGGTAGGGAGTGCCAGCGTGGCCGCGGTCGCTGACGCGCACGCCGATTCCACTGAGACGGCCCGGCAGATGAACCCGCCCGGTGCTCAGTTCAAATCCAGGCCCGTCAGCGACGGCACCGGCTTGCAGACGATCGCCCGCCGGCCGGCTCAGACCCCAGTGGTCGAGCAGGTCGAACCGCGCCGCCGGTCGACCTGGCTGCGTCGCTACCGGCGTGGCCTGGTAGCGATCGACCTGATCACCGCCTTCGTGGCGCTCAGCATCTCCTACCTGATCCGGTTCGGACCGACGCTCGCCGGGCACAACACCTACGCCGTACTGCTGATCCTGCTGCCGTTCGCCTGGGTCGCGGTGATCGCGGTGAACCATGGCTACGAGGCCCGCTTCGTCGGGGTCGGTGCCGCCGAATTCCAGCGGATCTTCCATTCCTTTCTGCACCTGACCGCGCTGGTGTCCTTCGCCTCCTTCGTCACCCACGCGAGTCTGGCCCGCGGGTTCGTGCTGGTGGCGCTGCCGCTGGCGCTCTGCCTGGACGGCCTCGGCCGCTATGCCGCACGCAAGTGGCTGCACGCCCAGCGGGCAGCCGGCCGGGCGATGAAATCGGTGCTGATCGTCGGCGACGCCGAAGCGATCAAGAGCTTCACCACGGTGCTGGTACGCGACCGGCACGCCGGGATGCGAGTGGTCGGTGCCTGCGTGCCGTCCGAGGTGGTCGCCGAAACCCACACGGTAGAGACCCTGGGCAGCGTGGACGTGCCACTGCTCGGTGACGTCGACTCGGTGGTCAGTGCGGTCAAGTACAGCGGCGCCGACACGGTCGCGGTGGTGTCGTCGGGCCGGATCGGTCCGGAGAAGCTGCGCTGGATCTCCTGGCAGCTGGAAGGCAGCGCGACCGAACTGGTCGTCTCGCCCGGTCTGATCGAGGTCGCCGGCCCGCGGCTGCACATCCAGCCGGTTGCCGGCCTGCCGCTGCTGCACGTCGAAGAGCCCGAGCTCAGTGGATTCCGCCGGGTGCTCAAGAGTGGCTTCGACCGCGGGGTCGCGGCGAGCGCGCTGCTGGTGTTCTCGCCGATCTTCATCTCGATCGTGCTGGCCGTCCGGTTCACCTCGCAGGGCCCGGCGCTGTTCCGCCAGACCCGGGTCGGCCGGGACGGCCGGACGTTCACGATGCTGAAGTTCCGTTCGATGTTCACCGACGCCGAAGAGCGGCTTGCCGCCATCAAGAACCAGAACGACCACGGCGACGGCGTGCTGTTCAAGATGCGCGACGATCCGCGGGTCACCCGGATCGGCAAGCTGCTGCGCAAGTTCTCCCTGGACGAGCTGCCGCAGCTGATCAACGTCGTCAACGGCTCGATGTCGTTGGTCGGCCCGCGGCCGCCGCTGCCCAGCGAGGTCGCCCGCTACGAAGACCACGTGCACCGGCGGTTCCTGGTCAAGCCCGGGGTAACCGGTCTCTGGCAGGTCAGTGGCCGCAGCAACCTGGCCTGGGACGAGTCGGTGCGCCTGGACCTGCGCTACGTGGAGAATTGGTCGATCGCCGGTGATCTGCAGATCCTGTGGAAGACCGTGTTCGCCGTGGTCCGGGGGACCGGGGCGTACTGAGATGAGCCTGGTGGACAAGGGTCGGCGATCGAGGATCGTCGGCCCTCGTTCGTTCGGAGGCTGGCTATCCCCACCTGGCCGGTTCTCAAGCTTTACACAGGTTAGTTACTCGCCGTGACGAGCCGGAAACGGCCCGTGTTGTAGTCCGTTTTGCTCTGCAGAATAAAGCAAAAGTCCACTCGGAAGAACACCGTTTTGAGTTGGCTCCGTGTAGGAAACTTGTTAAGCTAGCAGCACGCTCCAGCCCTGAGCGTGCAATCTACGGGGGAAATCACGATGTCAGTACTGGCGCTGAACTACCAACGCTTCGCCGCGGGTCGGACCGGCTCGACCCGGCGCCGACTGGCGTTGCTCGTGATCCTCGCGCTGGTCGCGGTGCTGCTGGAACTGGGCTGGGCACTGCCCGCCCGCGCGACGACCGGGTCGTCCTGTGGGGCCAACATCAACCCGGTCGCCTGTGAGAACTCCAAGCCGGGCAACCCGGAGTCCCAGTGGCAGATCGATGACGCCGGCGACTCGACCCTGCAGGGGTTCAGCACCGACACCAGCGTCAACGTCGGCGGCACCATGAGCTTCAAGATCAAGTCGACGTCGGCCTACACGATCGACTTCTACCGGCTCGGCTACTACGGCGGCGACGGCGCCCGCAAGCAGAACAGCACGCCGATCACGGTCAGCAACCCGGCCAGCCAGCCGACCTGCCTGTCCGATGCGGCCACCCAGAACTACGACTGCGGCAACTGGTCGGTGTCGGCGTCCTGGACCGTGCCCAGCACCGCGGTGTCCGGCGTCTACCTCGCCGTGCTGACCCGGGCCAGCACCGGCGGTCAGAGCCACATCCCGTTCGTGGTGCGCGATGACTCCAGCCACTCCGACGTGATCTACCAGACCTCGGACCTGACCTGGGAGGCCTACAACCTCTACGGCGGTTCGGACTTCTACCAGGGCAACCAGCAGCTGACCGAGACCCAGGCCCGGGCGTTCAAGATCAGCTTCAACCGGCCCTACATCACCCGGGGTACCGCCTCCGGCCGTGACTTCCTGTTCAGCAACGAGTACCCGATGATCCGGTTCATGGAGCAGAACGGGTACGACGTCAGCTACCAGTCCGGTGTCGACACCGACCGGTACGGCTCGCTGCTCACCAACCACAAGGTGTTCCTGTCGATCGGCCACGACGAGTACTGGTCGCTGCCGCAGCGGCTCAACGTCGAAGCCGCCCGCAGCGCCGGCGTCAACATGATGTTCCTGTCCGGCAACGAGGTGTACTGGCACGTTCGGTACGAGCCGAGCATCGACGGTTCCAACACTGCCTATCGAACTATCGTCGACTACAAGGACACCTGGGAGAACGCGCCGTTCGACCCGTCATCGGAGCAGACTGCCACTTTCCGGGACCCGCGTTTCGCGGCCGCTCCCGGCGGTAGCAACCCGGAGAACGGCCTGACCGGCACCATGTACATGGTCAACACCGCCGCCTCGCCGATCACGGTCACCGCCGCCCAGGGCAAGCTCCGGATCTGGCGTAACACCGGCTTGGCGAACATGGGTGGCTCGTCCACCGCGCTGGCGCCCAACACGGTGGGTTACGAGTCCGACGAGGACATCGACAACGGCTTCCGGCCGGCCGGCCTGATCGACATGTCGACCACCACGTTCCAGACCGACTCCTATCTGCAGGACTTCGGGACCGTGGTCGCACCGGGCACCAGCACCCACCACATCACGCTGTACCGAGCGGCCAGTGGCGCGCTGGTCTTCGGAGCGGGCACCATCCAGTGGGCCTGGGGCCTGGACTCCGACCACGACGGCATCCAATCGGCGGCCGATCCACGAATCCAGCAGGCCACCATCAACCTGCTCGCCGACATGAGCGCGCAGCCGTCCACCCTGATGGCCGGCATGGTCGCCGCGACCAAGTCCGCCGACACCCAGGCACCGACCACCGTGATCACCAGCCCGACCGCCGGCACGGTAGTCGGTAACAGCACCCAGGTCACCGTCACCGGCACCTCCACCGACAACGGTGGCGGCGTGGTCGGTGGCGTCGAGGTGTCACTGGACGGCGGCACCACCTGGCACCCCGCCACCGGCACCACCTCGTGGAGCTACACCGGCATCGCGCACGGCGCCGGCGCCTGGAACATCCAGGCCCGGGCCAGCGACGACAGCGGGAACCTGGCCACCCCGACCAGCGTCGGCGTCACCACCTCGTGCCCGTGCACGCTGTTCGGCAACGCCACCCCGAAGCAGCCCGACGGTGGCGACACCTCGGCCGTCGAGCTCGGCGTCCGGTTCTCCAGCTCGCAGGACGGCTACATCTCCGGTGTCCGGTTCTACAAGGCGGCCGGCAACACCGGCACCCACACCGGCACGCTGTGGACCGCGGGTGGCGCACAGCTGGCCACCGGCACCTTCACCAGTGAGTCGAGCAGTGGCTGGCAAACCCTGGTGTTCAGCGCGCCAGTGGCAATCACCGCCGACACCACCTACGTGGCCAGCTACTTCGCGCCGAGCGGGCACTACTCGGCCGACCTGAATACCTTCTACTACAAGGACTATTCGGCAACACCGCTGAGCGCGCAGCTCACCTCCGGCGACGGGACGAAGGTCAACGGCGTCTACTCCGTCGGCCACGGCTTCCCGACCAGCTCGTTCCGGGCAAGCAACTACTACGTGGACGTGATGTTCACCGGCAGCACCTCGGTGCCGCCGTCGGTGACCGGGCAGACCCCGGCACCGAGCTCGTCCAGCATCGATCCCGCGACGAAGCCGACGGTGACCTTCTCCAAGGCCATGAACCCGACCAGCATCGTCTTCACGCTGACCGACGCGTCCGGCAACGCGGTTCCCGGGACCGTCAGCTACGACAGCACCAGCAAGACCGCGACGTTCACCCCGAACCCGGCTCTGGCCGCCGGCACGCTCTACACCGCAACGGTCAACGGTTCGGACACCAACGGCAACCCGTTGCCGGCCCCGGTCACCTGGAACTTCCGGACGGCCTATGCCGGCCAGGTCGGTGGCGCCTGCCCGTGCACCATCTTCAGCGACCTCAGCTCGCCCGCCGCTGAGATCCCCGACCCGGGCTCGGTGGAACTGGGCGTGAAGTTCAGCTCCGACGCCGATGGCATCGTGACCGGCGTCCGGTTCTACAAGAACGCCGACAACACCGGCGTGCACACCGGCTCGCTGTGGACCGCGGCCGGCGTGCAGCTGGCCACCGCGACCTTCAGCAACGAGTCGGCCAGTGGCTGGCAGACGGTGACGTTCTCGAACCCGGTGACGATCACCGCGGGAACCACCTACGTCGCGTCCTACCACGCGCCGAGCGGTCACTACCAGGCAACCTCTGGCGCCTTCGCCAGCTCCGGGGTCGACAACTTCCCGCTGCACGTGCCGGTCGGCGGCTCGCTGTATGACTACGCAACCGGCTTCCCGCACACGGCGGCCACCGCCGACTACGGCGTCGACGTGGTCTTCACGGTGCCTGCCTCGACGGTGCCGACCGTGACCTCGAGCGTGCCGGCGCCGAACGCCACCAATGTCTCGGTGGGCTCGGCGATCAGCGCGAGTTTCAACACCACGCTGATCGGCGGCACCGCGACGGTGGCGGTGACCGGCCCGAACAACACCGCGGTAGCCGGCAGCACCACCAACGACACCGCGCAGAAGACGTTCACCTTCACGCCGTCCGCGCCGCTCACCACCGGTGCCCAGTACACGGTCACCATCAGCGGCGGCCGCAGCCTGGCCGGTACCCCGCAGTCCGGTCCGTACAGTTTCACCTTCACCTCTCGGGGGAATGTGAACTGCCCGTGCGGCCTGTTCGATGCCAACGCAGCACCCGTCGCACCTGATGCCGGTGACAGCAGCAGCGTCGCGCTCGGGGTCAAGTTCATCCCGAACGCGACCGGTTACATCACCGGCGTGCGCTTCTACAAGAGCGCCGGCAACACCGGCACCCACACCGGCAGCCTGTGGAGCGCGGGTGGCGCACGACTGGCCACCGGCACCTTCACCGGCGAGACGGCCACCGGCTGGCAGACCCTGACGTTCGCCAACCCGGTGCCGCTGACCAACGGCAGCACCTACGTGGTCAGCTACTACGCGCCGAACGGCCACTACGCCGCGGACGGGCACTACTTCGACTCCGCGGTGGCGGCCGATCCGCTGACCGGCGTCGGTGGCAACAACGGCGTTTACTCCTACTCCGGCGACATCTTCCCGACCAGCACGTACGGCAACACCAACTACTGGGTGGATCCGATCTTCAACCTCGGCACGGTGCCGGACACCACGCCGCCGGCAATCGAGAGCGTCTCGCCGACCAACACCGCCTCGAGCTTGCCGACCTCGACGATCGCCACCGCGTCCTTCTCCAAGAAGGTCGACGGCACCTCGCTGGTCTTCACCGTGAAGAACGGTTCGGGTACCGCGGTCGCCGGCACCACCACGCTGGACGGCACCGGCACCAAGGCGACGTTCACCCCGACTGCCGCACTGGCCCGGGGCGTCACCTACACCGCCGCGATCTCGGCCAGCGACACCCTGGGCAACGCGATGACCGCCCCGTACAGCTGGACGTTCACCACCATGCAACCGGATCCGACTGCCGGGGTCTGCCCGTGCTCGGTGTGGAAGGACAGCTCGGTTCCGACCGTCATCACCGCGCCGGACACCTCCTCGGTCGAGGTCGGTACCAAGTTCACCTCGGACTGGAGCGGCTCGATCACCGGCGTGCGCTACTACAAGTCGGCAGCCAACACCGGCCAGCACGTGGTCTCGCTGTGGAACACCGCAGGTACCCAGCTGGCCACCGCGATCGCGACCGGCGAGACCGTGAGCGGCTGGCAGACGGTGTCGTTCGCGAGCCCGGTGGCGATCACCGCGAACACCACCTACATCGTCTCCTACCACACCAGCACCGGCAGTTACTCCTATGACAGCGGGGCATTCGCCACCGCCGGAGTCGACACACCGCCGTTGCACGTGCCGGTCCAGGGTGGTTCCTACATCTACGGTCAGGGCTTCCCGTCCGGTAACTCCACCGCCAACTACTGGGTCGATCCGGTGCTGAGCGCCACGGCGCCGGCGATCCAGCCCTCGATCAGCGCGGTGGCGGCCAACGGCTCGGGCAGCACCGCAACGGTGACCTGGACGACCAACGTCAACACCACCAGCCGGGTGGACTACGGCACCTCGGCCAGCAGCCTGAACCTCAACGCCACCGCGGCGGGTTCGACGACCAGCCACACGGTGTCGCTGACCGGCCTGACCCAGAACACCCGCTACTACTACCGGGTCACCTCGGTGGACGGCTCGGGTAACTCGGTGACCTCGCCGGCCAGCCCGGCGGCCGCGGCGACCTACGTACCGGCGAGCACGCCGTTCACCGACACCACCGACGCCGACTTCACCAACGGCACGGTGGCCTCGTCCTACGTCGCCAGCAACGGTGGCGGCGAGGTCGTCCTGACGCCCACCGCGACCAGCGAGTTCAGCGGCACGACGTTGCCGACCGGCTGGACCTCGACCGCGAACGCGACCGGTGGCAAGTCCACCGTCTCGAACGGTTCGGTCGTGATCAGCGGGTCGAACCTGACCACCACGACCACCACCTATTCCAGTGGTAAGTCCTTCGAGGTGCAGGCCAGCCTGGGCCAGAACCAGGCCATCGGCTGGTACACCACCTCGAACTCGGGCACCAAGATCCAGTTCTCGGTGAACAGCTCGAACCAGCTGGTGGCCACCGCCAACGACGGTATCTTCGGTACCGCCTCTGGGGTAGCGGCGACGGCCTGGACCTACGCGCCGCACAAGTACCGCATCGAGTGGAACTCCGGCACCGTGGTCTTCTACGTCGATGACGTGCAGAAGTACACCCACTCGTTCACCAGCTACTACTCCAACCTGCGGCCGCTGCTGGCCGACACGGTGGTCGGCGGTACCGGCGGCAACGACCTGAGCGTCGACTGGCTGCGGGTCGGCCCATACACCGCATCCGGTACCTACACTTCGCGGCTGATCGATGCCGGCGCCACGGTGAACTGGGCCGGGTTGAGCTGGGATTCCACCGTCCCGACCGGCACCACCCTGGTGGTCAAGGTGCGTACGGGTAACAGCACGACGCCCGGTGGCACCGGCTGGACCGCTTGGGTCACCGTGCCGGCCACCGGTGGCTCGGTCGCGGCCAGCTCGCGCTACGCCCAATACCAGCTGACCCTCACCTCGACCGGGACCCGGTACGTCACACCGTCCGTGCGATCGGTGACGCTGAACTACAGCGTGTAGTTCGTGAGGTTTTCCGGTTCGGTCGGCCAGAATGCTGTGCGGCAAGTGGTGGCAGGACGGCCACCGCTTGTGCAACACTTAACGCGGCCGTTATACCTGGACGAGAGCGGCTGGACGCACCGCGTCGCACTCATGTCCCACATCGGCGGGGGAGAGACGATGCGTCCTTATGTTGCTATGCACGTTCTCCCTACCGCTGACCCGCGCAGCGGCGCCCCGGAGCCCGGATGACCCGGCAACTGGAGCGAGCCGAGGAGGCGGTCGGCGGTCGGCATCGCGCCGATGGCTCGGGTCGAGCGCCCTCGGCCAGCCAACTCCCTTCGCAGCAACCGCCGATGTCTGAACCCGCGGCGGACCTTGCCACCCAGACCAGCACGGCCAGTCAGGCCCGCACGGTCAGCCAAGCCAGCACGGTCAGCCAAGCCAGCACGGTCGGCCAGACCAGCGCGGACAGTCAGGCCCGCACGGTCAGCCAAGCCAGCACGGTCAGCCAGGCCAGCACGGCGGCGGGCGATCAGGCAGCAGAGCCTGACCTGTCTACCCAGGTCCGTTCCGGACTCGGCTGGAGCCTGCTCAACAGCGTGATCTCGCGGGTCGCCAACGTCGCGCTGGGCATCCTGCTCGCGCGGCTGCTGATCCCCCAGGACTACGGGGTGTTCGCGGTCGGCCTGGTATTCATGGTCGGCCTGGGCAGCATGAACGAACTCGGCACCAGCGTGGCCATCGTGCGGTGGCGCGGCGATGTCGAGCGGGCGGCCCGGACCGCGGTCACCCTCAGTGTGGTGACCAGCCTGCTGCTCTACTTCTCCTGCTTCCTGCTCGCGCCCGCGCTGGCGGCGACCCTCAACGCCCCGCAGGCGACCGGGCTGCTGCGCCTGATGGCGCTCGGCGTGGTGATCGACGGCTGTTCCTCGATCCCCAACGCGCTGCTGACCCGCAACTTCTTGCAGGGCAAGCGGATGATCGCCGACCTGGCCGGCTTCGCGGTCAGCGCCTCGATCACCGTCTCGCTGGCGGCCACCGGGCATGGCGCGACCAGCCTGGCGCTGGGCATCCTGTCGTCCAACCTGACCGCGACCCTGCTGATCCTGCTGATGGCGCCGTCCCGGCCGCTACCCGGCTGGCATCGCGAGGATGCCAAGGGGCTGCTGAAGTTTGGGCTGCCGCTGGCCGCCACCAGCCTGCTCTGGTTCGCGATCCAGAACGTGGACTACATCATCGTCGGACACGTCAGCAACTCCACCGAGCTCGGGCTCTACATGCTGGCCTTCAACGTGGCCAGTTGGCCGTCCAACCTGTTGACCTTCGCGATCCGGCGGGTGGCCATCCCGGGCTTTGCCCGGTTGCAGGGTGATCGCGAAGCATTCAGCGCCGCCTTCGCCACCTCGATGGGTGCTCTGGTCAGCCTGATCCTGCTGCCCTGCCTGCTGCTGACGATGCTCGCCAAGCCACTGGTGCTGTTCCTGTACGGCCCGGAGTGGTTGCCGGCCGCCGCCGCACTGACCTGGCTGGGCCTGGTCGGTAGCGCGCGGGTGCTGCTGGACCTGTGCTACGACGCGCTGGTCGGCGATGATCGTCCGATGGCGTTGTTCGGCCTGCAGGTGCTGTGGCTGGTCACCCTGATCCCGGCGCTGACCATCGGCACCGAGTCCGCCGGGATCCGCGGTACCGCGCTCGGCCACGTGGCGATCACCTTCGGGGTGGCGGGGGTGTCCTACCTGTTCATGATGCGTCGTGGCGGCGTCCGGCTCGCGCCGCTGGCCCGGGCGGTAACCCGGCCGGCGCTGTCGGGCGCGGCGATGATGGTGGTGCTGGTCCTGGGCCGGGACCGGTTCAGCTCGCCCGCGCTGACCCTGGTGGTGGTCGGCGGGCTGGCCTCGGTGGTCTACCTCGCGCTGGTCGTGCCGCAGCCGATCCGGCGCAAAGTACTGGCAAAACTGCGCCAGCGCCGGGATGCCGGCGCGAGCGTCCAGTCCTCGGCCGCCTAACCCGCGACCGGCCCCGAGGATGGACGAGCTCAGCGGCGTTGCCCGGTTGGATCGACAGTTCGCCGAGTTCGGCGAGCTCGTCCGGCAGGCGCAGGGTGAGTTGCGCGCGGGCCGGTTCGAGGCAGCGGCCGGCTGGGCGCAGATCGCGGCCGGCTACGCATGGCTGAATCACACCGGCCTGTTCGCCGCCACCGAACTCGAAGAGTTGCTGGCCGAACTCGCCACCCACGTCATCAGCGGTCCCGCTCGGCCAACGGATCGGTCCGGGCCGCCGCGACAGGTGCTGCACGTGCTCACCCAGGCCTACGGGGTGGGCGGGCACACCCAGATGCTGGCCCGGTGGATCGCCCAGGACGACAAGCGCCGGCACCGGGTAGTGCTGACCAGGCAGGGCACGACGCCGCTTCCCGTTAAGTTGTCGGATAGATTGCGTTCGCCGGACGAGCTGTCGAGCCTGGACGATGCGCCTGGCGGCCTGTTGCGGCGGGCGGCCCGGCTACGGGAGCGGGCGCGATCGGCCGACCTGGTGCTGTTGCACATCCATCCCTACGACGTGGTGCCGAGCCTGGCCTTCGGGGTCTCGGACGGGCTGCCGCCGGTGATCACCGTGAACCATTCCGATCATGCCTTCTGGGTCGGCACCAGGGTGACCAGCGTGCTGTTGAACCTGCGCGACAGCGGTCGGGATCTTGCCGTGCATCGAAGGGGAATCGAGCCCGAACGGGCCGCGGTGATGGCGCGCCCGCTCGGCTTGCTGACCCAGCGGACGATCTCGCGGGCGCAGGCCAAGGCACGCTTCGGGGTTGCCGAGAACCGGGTGCTGATCGTCACCGCGGCGGCCGGCACGAAGTACGAGCCACTCACCCCGCCCAGCCTGCTGGAGCTGATTGTGCCGGTTTTTCAAGCTAATCCGGACGCGATGTTGTTGGCGGCCGGCCCCGATCCGGTCGGCCAGTGGGCTGAGGCGGATCGGCTCACCGGCGGCCGGGTACGGGCGCTGGGTCGGTTGCCCGATGTCACCGAACTGCACCAGGCCGCCGATGGTTACCTCGATTCCTTCCCGTTCGCCTCGCTGACCTCGATGATCGAATCCGGCAGTTTCGGTAATCCACTGCTGACCTATCGGGGACACCCGGCAGAGTGCGCGGTGCTCGGTGCGGATACTCGCGGCCTGGATGAGTACCTGCTGCGGCCGGACAATCCGGCGGCGCTGCGGGCGGAGCTGACCAGGATGATCACCGACCAGGCCTGGCGGGTACGGCGTGGTGAGGACACCCGGATCGCGATCGAGGCCAGCCATGTCGGCGCCGGTTGGCAGGCTGGCGTCGAGCAGCTGTACGCCCTCGCTGGCCGGCTGCCGGTCGCCCCGTCACCGGGCAGCGCGCCGCGCGGTACCGGTCCGGTGGACGTGCTGGTGGAGCTGGTGCAGTCCCAGACCGGCTACAGCGCCGGACGGTCCGGTGCGATCAGCCAGAACCTGGGAGTGCTGCCGGCCGGCCAGCGGCTGCGCTGCTGGTGGCGGCTGGCCCGTACCGGCAGCCGGCAGCCGGTGAAGTCGCTGCTGCCGGAATGGTTGCTGCCGCCGCTGTCCCGACTACGTGGCCGGCTGTCCCGCTAGCCAGCCACCCGGTTGCCCGACGCTGACTGGTTACGTGCCGGGCCGATCTTCGGTCGTGGGTACCGGCCACAAACAGCAGCCACGTCGCGGGAGTCGTTGCCGCTCAGTCGATGAAGACGGGTAGCACCTCGATGAGTTGAGCTGCCGTCGCGTGCAGCGTGCGGACGGTTGCGTCATCGGCGTACACGTCGTCGGCGGTGATCGGTGAGATGTCGTCGTATTCGATTTGGTTGCGGGATCGTCGAAGGCGGGCGAAGGGGCGAAAGGCATCGCGGGGCGGTGGTTTGGTGAACTGCGCGCTGATGGCTTCCTGGATCGCGTAGTGGCCGCCCTTGCTTGTCGCGCGGAGCCCTTGGGCTTGGAGAACGGCGACCAGGCTCTTCCTGGCGGCGTCGTAGAGCAGGGTGTAGGCACCGTCGGGATCGGTGTCCGCGACGAGCAGGGCGCTGTCGAGGTGTCTTCCAGCGGCGCGGAGGAAGCCGGCTGCGGCCTCGCGCGAAGGTGACACTCTTTGCAGGTTGTTGGCCACGAGCAGCGCCTTGATGGATTCGATGCCGGTTGGCCAGCTAGCCATCTGCTGTCTCCAGATTGAGTTCGACCAAGGGTTTCGCCTTTGCGGTTCGGGTAAATGCGTCGCGTGCTTCGCGCCATGCCGAGGTGCTGCGGAAGATGAGCTGTGCATCGTGGCCGATTGCAGTCATGGCTTCGATGACTGCGTCGGCGGTGTCATCCCGGTCTGGCGAACCGACGATGATGATGTCAATGTCATGCGGGAACGGGCCGTTCTCGCCAAGGTAGCGGGCCGCCCATGATCCGCCGATGTAGGCGTGATCGATGGCGGGGATCGGGCGCAGTGCGCGTTCGGCGGCCGGCTTGGGTCCGTAGCCGAGCACCAGCAGGTCAGCGAGTGGGCGGTTGAGCGGACTGTCCGCAGCGCGTAGTAGTCGGGTGCGGCCAGCACGTCGGTCAGTGAGGATGCCTGCCTGTACGAGCCGTTCGACTTCGGCGTGCAGATTGCCTGGATCGGCACCGGTCTCGCGGGCGAGTTCGGCGATGCTCGCTTCCCGTTCGGGTTGCAGCAGCAGCGCAGCGAGCAGACGCGCCTGAGTCTCGCTTCGCAACACTGGTGCCAACACCGAAAGCCGCCGTGTCATACACACACGATATCATGTGTGTATGACACGATCTATTACTGGTTTGTTCGCACGTCGCAATTCGCGTGCGGACGGCCCCGAACGTGCGCTACCGGACCCCCGGGACCGTGCCGGGTCCTCGAGTCTGGCTGCCAGAACGCTCTCGAGCAGGTTGCCCTAGCCCGTGAGCCTGCGCATTCCGAACGGGGTGGCGCGCGCCGATCGCCATTGTGGTGGCCGTCCGGCGGTGGCCGGGCCGAGCAGCAGCCAGTGCCCGATTTCCTCGTGGTAGCCGGCGATCCGGTGTTGCTTGTCGATCCGGGCCCCGATCAGCCCGAAGTCGGAATCTTCCAGATTGGTCACCAGCATCGAGGTGTCCGGTGTCCACCGATCGAGCAGGCCAGCCAGTTCGGCACGAGCGATCGAGGTCAGCTCGACCGGCTGGTCGCGTCGGGACAGGGCCAGCGTGGTGCCACGATCTTCGGCGAAGGCCTCGACATCGTCCTCGACATTCACCACCACCAGCGGCTCGACCCGGCCACCGATGACCTCGTCGATATCGCGCCGGATGTCACTGAGCAGGAACCGGCCACCACGCGCCGCGCGCCGGGCCCGGTGCGCAGGCAGCGACTCCTTGAGCCACGGATAGCGCCAGCGATGGCTTTTCAGCAAAGATGACTTGGCCGATCCGGTGGTGGCCGAGGTGACGGTGCCGCAGGTGGTGCGGACCGGCAGCGCGGTCGGATAGCGCGCGCCGACCTCGGTATGCGCGACGTCCAGTTTGGCCAGGTTGATGGTCAGGCTGTTGTGTGTCACCGCCAGGTTCATCGCGGCCACCCGCTTGCCGATCGCCCGCATCCGCAGGCCGTACTCGACGCCGTAGGCATGCCAGGCTAGCTGCGGCACCTCGGCCAGCGGCTCGGCGAGCACGGTGGCCCGGCCGATCATGAACAGCACCTCGTCCACGCTGTCCACCTCGGCCGGCACCGGTTCGGATTCGCCCAGCAACACCACCCGATCCCGGATCCGGCCGAGCAGCCGGCCGTCCGATGCGATGCCGATTGCCCCGAGTAAACCAATGGATTCGTCATCGGCGAGGATGCCGGCGGCCTCTTCCAGCGCGGGAAGCGAGTGCAGGTAGACGTCCTGGTGGACGAAGACCAGGTAGTCGTGGCGGGCCAGCGACGCCCCATGGTTCAACGCGGCCCCAGCGCTGGCGAAGACCGAATCCACATTGTCGACCGGTAGGTAATCCACGTCCAGCGCATCGGCGCGCTGCTCGTCGATAGACCGGTCCAGGCAGTTCCGGCGTACCTCGGGATCGTTGTAGACGCAGATGATCGAGACTGGCTCCCGGCGTAACCCCATACTCACAAGGGTAAAGCAATGGTGACCGTCTTCGCCGCCGAACGGGCCGGGCCGTCGAACGGCCGGGCCCCCGAACAGTCCAGGCCGTCGAACAGGCCGGCCGGTCAGCCGCTCTGCCGGCTGCTCTCGTCCCGCAGCCAGCTGTCGTAGTCGCCTCGCCGGATTCGTCGCCGGGCCGCCAGCCGGGAGGCCACCGCGACCGACAGGAACACCAGCACGCCAGGCAGGTTGGCCGGCCGGCGGCGCACCATGGCCAGCAGATCGCCGAGGCCGGTCTTGGCCTCGGCGCCACGGCCGGCCCGCTGGTCGAGCTGGGCGTTGCCCGTATTGACCCGGATTCGCCGCCGGAGCAGGTCGCGCACCGTGCGCGGCGGCCTGATCACCACCGAGGCCGACTCGACGATCCGGCGCTCGGCGGGCGAGAACGCCTCGGAAATAGCGAGATCATCCGACATTGCCGGCGGCAGCTCCTGAACCCGTTGGTGACCCTGCTCGGACAGCGCGATCACGCCACGGCCGAACAGGCCGGTACGGACCTGTGGCAGCTGCTCCCAGATGCCGTAGTAGGCCCGGACCGGCCAGCTGACGCCGCCGCGGGGCAGTGACCGGGTCGGGCCGGCCGCCAGCACGCCAGGCTCGGCGACCGCCGCGATCAGCGCCCGCAGGTCGGCGGCTCCCAGTTCCAGGTCAGCGTCGAGGTAGATCCGCGGCAGGTAGCCGGCCTGCTCGTCGCCGCGAGCCAGCGCGACCCGCTTGGACGGCTGCTCGATCTCGATCACCGTGACGTCGGGCCCGATCCCGGCCGCGATGGCAGCGGTGCGATCGGTGCATCCGTTGCAGACCACCAGGATCTGGAACTCACCGGCGCTCGCCCCGGCCAGCATCCCGGTGAGCAGCCGGGCGATGCCGGCCGCCTCGTTGTGGGCCGGGATCACGATGCTGGCGGATGGCTGCCGTGAAACCTCGGAATCCACCGGCCAATCCTCGCACGGAGCTCCCGGCCGGCGGTGCAGAACGCCGTGCTTGTCAAGCGCAGGTGTGGGACTCTGGAGGTTCGCCACCGGAGGGGGACCGGGTGCTGACCGACCTGCGTACCGCGCCCGTGCCGCCAACTGGCCGCCGGGCCGCTCGCTGGTGGCTGTCGTCCTGGCGCCTGGTCGGCTGGCTGGGCCTGGCGCTCGGGTTGCTGCTGGCCGCCGGGCTGGTCGTCGCCGTCCGGCATTCCCCGCAGCCGCCGGTCCTGCCGCGATCGCTGCCACTGGCCGCACCGATCGTGGATTCGGCGCTGCGTAACTGCGTCAGTTCGCCGTCGGCGTGTGGCTATCCCGATGCGTCGAATACCGGGGTGCCGAACTCGACGGTGTTGCGACAGGTGCCGGGGCAGGTGTCCTCCGGCCCGGGCTGGCACTGGGATTCCCGGGGTTTCGTGAAGATCACCGGCGACAACACGGTCTTCAGCGGCTTTTCGGTCGATGCAACGGTGGACGTCGGCTCGGCCACCAACGTCGTGATCAGCAACAACAAGATCACCATCGGCGGCGACACCTTCGGCGTCTCCCTACGCCACACCAAAAACGCCATCGTCAGCCACAACACCATCACCGGCCTGGCAGCCTCGGGCA
>JALYVK010000131.1 GCA_030853265.1 Actinomycetota bacterium | reverse complement strand
GCCGCGGCCGCCGCGACCCCAACCTCATCGCAGCCGTCGGCCGCGGCACCGTGGCCGAGCACCAGCGGCAGCTGTGGCACGGATGTGCTGTTGCCGGTCATCTCGGCCAACCCCCTGACCGAACCGATCCCATTACGGCTCGCGGTCGGCGGCTATGGGTTGCACCAGGTAGACCTGACCGACAGCTCGGTCACCGACCTGCCCGATGCCGACCTTCCGCCAGGGACCTTCGTGCTGAACCGGCAGACCGTCGGGCCGGTCACCTACTTAGAGACCCAGAGCTGCGACAAGCAGGACGAGCAGCTGTACCGGCTCACCCCGGGCCACCGTCCGCAACTGCTCACCATCAGTGGCGGGCTGGCCACCGCAGGCCTGTTCTCGGACGGCACCGGGGGCATCTGGACGACCCGGGTCGGGCCCGCCCAGGACCTGTCCGACGGCATCATCGCCTTCACCCTGGTCCGGCTCGACCGGACCGAGGTGATCGACCTGCCGGTCAACCTCACCCCGGTGGCCCTGCACGGCAACCGGCTGGTGGCCAAGTCCAACGACAGCCGCAGCCCCGAGACCACCGTGTCGCTGGCGGTCCTGGACCTTAAGAGCCTGCGGATCGTGAACCGGCTCGGCCCGGTGACCAGCATCACCCAGAGCCAGGGCTTGGTGCTCTGGACCCCGCGCGCCTGTTCGGCCGCCAGCCAGTGCCAGCTGGACAGTTATGACCTGGACAGCGGCCGGACGACCAACAGCAGCTACGGGCTGCCAGTCGAGGCTCAGGTCACCGGTGGGGTACTCAGCCCGGACCGCCACCAACTCGCCTTCGAGCTGCCCCGGATGTTCGATGACACCCGTTACCGGGCGATCGCGGCCGGCACCCCGGGTGACCTGGTCGTGCTGAACCTGCGGACCGGAGTGCTGGAGCCCATTCCCAACCTCGAACTACCGCCGACGACCGCGCAGGCACCGGTCAGCCTGGCGTTCAGCCGGGATGGCAGGTGGCTGATCATCTCGATCGCGGGGCCTGGCGGGCCACGACTACTGGCCTGGCGGCCCGGCCTCGACCATCCGCTGGACACCAACGTGCTGCTGCCCGGTCCGCCGCCGGATCCCTTCCCGTCGCCGATCCAGCCGCTGCCGGCCGGCTGAGTTCAGGATTTGTGTAGGAACTCGGTACGTTCGAAATCCAGGCTGTCCCAGAGAAACTCCTGCAATTCAGGGTGATTCTTCAATTCCGGATCGGACGCGATCACCTGCTGGGCCTCGGCCCTGGCAAGTTCGATGATGCCGCGGTCGCGGAGCAGGGACAGCAACTTCAGCGCCGACCGGCGACCGGACTGGGCCGAACCCAGCACGTCACCCTCGCGGCGCTGCAGCAGATCAAGTTCGGCCAGTTCGAAGCCGTCCCGGGTCTTGGCAACATCGGTCAGCCGCTGCAGGGACGGGTGCCCGATCGGCAACTGGCTGAGCATCAGACACAGCCCCTCATGCTCGCCGCGACCGATCCGGCCGCGCAGCTGGTGCAGCTGCGAGACCCCGAACCGGTCGGCGTCCATGATCACCATCAGGGACGCGTTCGGCACGTTGATGCCGACCTCGATCACCGTGGTCGCCACCAGCACGTCCACCTCGCCGGCCGCGAAGCTGCTCATCACGCTCGCCTTGTCATCGGCGGCCAACCGGCCGTGCAGCATCCGGACCCGCAGACCCGCCAGCTGACCGGCGCTGAGCTCGGCGTGCAGGCTCAGCACCGAGGCCGGTTGAACCGATTCCTCATCCGAGTTCACCCCAATATCGTCGGGGTCATCGCCCTCACCGATCCGCGGGCAGACCACGAACGCCTGCCGGCCGGCCGCGACGTGCTCGCGCACCCGTTGCCAGGCCAGGTCCACCCAGTCTGGCCGCGCGGTCATCGGCACCACGCTGGTGCGTACCTGTTGCCGGCCGGCCGGTATCTCGTGCAGCTCCGAGACGTCCAGATCGCCGAACACCGTCATCGCCACCGTGCGTGGGATCGGGGTGGCGGTCATCACCAACATGTGCGGCGGCGCGGCTGCCTTGCCGCGTAAGGCATCGCGCTGCTCGACCCCGAACCGGTGCTGCTCGTCGATCACCACCAGGCCCAGTTCGGCGAACTGCACGTGGTCCTGGATCAGGGCGTGGGTGCCGATGACGATGCCGGCCGTGCCGGAGGCGGCATCCAGCAGCGCGGCGCGCCGGCCGGCGGCCGGCATCGACCCGGTCAGCAACACCACCTTGGTGCCCTGCTCGGATCCGCCAAGCGTCCCCACCTGGGCCAGTTCACCCAGCAATTCATTGATGGTTACCGCATGCTGGGCGGCCAGCACCTCGGTCGGCGCGAGCAGCGCGGCCTGCGCCCCGGCATCGACCACCTGCAGCATCGCCCGCAGCGCCACCACCGTCTTGCCCGAACCGACCTCGCCCTGCAGCAGCCGGTGCATCGGATGCTCGCCGGCCAGTTCCTGCTCGATCTGACCGGCGATCTCGACCTGCTCGCCGGTGAAGGTGAACGGCAGCCGGTCGGCGAAGGCATCGACCAGGCCACCCGGTACCCGCGGCCGGGCGACCGCCGGATTGGCCGACATCGCATGCCGCCGCTGGGCCAGGATCAGCTGAACCCCGAACGCCTCGTCGAAGGCCAGCCGCTTGCGAGCCTGCCGGTACTCGGTCATCGAGTCAGGCCGATGGATCTTGCGCAGCGCGGTATCCAGGTCCATCAGGCCGGACCGGGCCAGCACCTCGGTCGGCATGATCTCGGGCACCTCGTCCAGCTGGCTGAGCGCCAGCGTCAGGCACTTGGCGATCGTCCAGGACGGCAGGCCGGACCGGGCCGGGTACACCGGGATCAGCGCGCTGGCGAAGTCGGCTGCCTGCAACTCGTCGGTGTCGTCGAGCAATAGGTAGTCCGGCGAGTTAAGCTGCAGCCGGTCTCGGAACCGGGTCACCTTGCCGGCGAACATCCCGGTCCGACCCTGCTGCAATTCGCGTTCCCGCCATGGTTGGTTGAAGAAACTCAACGAGGCTCGGTGCCGGCCGGAAGCGATCGTCACTTCCAGGACGGTCAGCTTGCGGCTCGGTATCCGGCGGGTCCTGGCCAGCTCGATCCGGGCCACCACCGTCACGTCCTCGCCCTCGACCAGCTCGGACAGGTCGGTCAGCTCGCCCCGTTCGTTGAACCGGCGGGGGTAGTGCCTGACCAGCTCGCCCACGGTGAACATGTCCAGCGCCTTGGCGATCCCGTTGGCCGACCTGCCGCCGAGCACGTCAACCAGCTTGGAGGTCCGGGTCGCCATGCCAATCACTGTGCCAGAAGGGGCTGACGAAACTACTCGACCCCGATCAACAGCGGGTAGTGCGGCTGGCCGCCGACGAAGCCGTTGATCTCGACCAGCGGGTGCTCTCGCCGGACGTAGGCCTGCACGGCGGTGGCCGCCTCGCCGGCGCCGGCATCGGTTCCGGACAGCACCGTCACCAGCTCGCCGCCGGCCGCGACCAGCCGGCTGACCAGGCTGATCCCCATCGCGGCGACGTCCGAACCGATCTCGACCACCTCGCCGTCGATCAGGCCCAGCACGTCGCCGGCCTCGCACCGGCCGGCGTAGGTGATCGATTCGCGCACCGCGACGGTCACCTCGGCGAACCGGGTGGCGGCCGCCGCCTCGGCGAGCGCGATCACGTTGTCCTGGAAGCGGCGGCCCTCGTCGTGCACCGCGACCGCGGCCAGCCCCTGCAGCGGCGACTTGGTCGGCACCACCGCGACCACCACACCCTGTTCGCGAGCCTGGGCGGCGGCGAGTTCGGCGACCGCGCCCACCGCCGAGGCGTTCGGCAGCAGGATCACCTCGGCGGCCTGGGTACCCAGGATCTCATTCAGCACCTCGGCCACCGACGGGTTGTCGGTGGGGCCGCCGTCGACCACCGCGACCCCCTCGGACCGGAACAGGTCCGCCAGGCCCTCGCCCGGTGCCACCGCGACCAGCGCCATCCCGGTCCGGCTGGTCGGCGCCGCCTCGGTTGCGACCTGATCTTCGAACCTGATCACGGTGATCCGGTGCGGCCGGCCGGCTTCGACCCCGGCCTCGATCGCGGCGCCGACGTCATTGACGTGCACGTGCACGTTGAACAGCCCGGTTCCGGTACCGACCACCACCAGCGAATCACCGAGTTCGGCCAGCGTCGGCTTCAGTTGAGCGACCGCCTCGTCAGTGGTGTGCAGCAGGTACTGCACCTCGTAGCCGTACTCGGCGCTGCCCGACTCCCGGGCGCTCTGCAGCGCGGTCCGGTTCCGGGCCACCGGCCGGTTGGTCGCCTCGCGCGGCTGCTCGCCGGTGACCACTGCCGCGAGCTCGGCCAGCAGCACCACCAGGCCACGGCCGCCGGCATCCACCACGCCGGCCCTGGCCAGCACTTCGAGCTGCTCCGGGGTTCGTCGCAGCGCGGTTTCGGCCGCCTGCACCGCCTCGGTGACCACCTGAGACAGGGCGCAGCCGGCATCGGCCGCCAACAACTCCTCGACCGCCTCGGCACTGGCCCGGATCACCGACAGGACGGTGCCCTCGACCGGCTCGGAGACCGCCGCATAGGCGGCATCGCTGGCCCGTCGCAGGCCGGTCACCAGCGCGCCGCCGTCGCCCTCGACCACCCCGTCGAAGGCGTCGGCCAACCCGCAGAGCACCTGCGAGACGATCACCCCCGAGTTGCCCCGGGCACCCATCACCGCGCCCTGGGCCATCGCCCGCAGGACCGTCCCGGCGGCGGCCGAGCGATCCCCGGCGACCGCCTCGGCCGCGCTGCGCAGGGTCAGTTCGAGATTGGTGCCGGTGTCGCCGTCCGGGATGGGGTAGACGTTGAGGTCATCGATCTCGCCCCGGTGGGCGGCCAGCGCCTCGGCCGAGGCATGGCACCAGCGGCGGACCGCGGAGGCGTCGAGCAACGCCAGCATCCGTGCGGGCCCCTTCCGACTCATCCGGTGACCGGCCGGTGCCCACTATGATTGGTCGGCAGCCGATTCCGAGGCAACCCTACTGGGATCGGCCCGGTTTTGATCGGCACTGCCCGGCTGGCTACACTTGGCCGGTTGCCCAGCTGCATTCGTGCAGTTGACGCACACCTATCTGTCACCCGGAATTTGAGGAGGCCATTGTGGCCAGCCACTGCGATGTCTGCGGCAAGGGGCCCGGCTTCGGCATGTCCGTCTCGCACTCACACCGTCGGACCCACCGGCGGTGGAACCCGAACGTGCAGACCGTCCGAGCTCTGGTTGCCCCCGGCACCCGGCGCCGGATCACGGTGTGCACCTCGTGCCTGAAGGCCGGCAAGGTCACCCGCGCCTAGCGCATCCAGCACCAGCAGAAGGGCCGATTCCCCTAGGGGGTCGGCCCTTCTGGCATCTCACCGGGCCGGCATCTTGCGGCTTGGCATCTTGCGGCTTGGGCTCAGCGGAAGTGCTCGTGGCCGGCTTCGCTGGACCGCAGGCCGTCCACCCGGACCTCCGAGCCCTCGCTGACCAGCCCGATCACCTGCCACTCCGCCGGCAGCCGGGTGCCGTTCGGGAAGGTCGCGACCAGCGAGTAGTCATCGCCGCCACCGAGCACCCAGGACATCGGATCGGCGTTCAGTGCCGAGGCCACGTCGCGGAGCTTGGCTGCCGGCTGCAGGGCATCGCGGCGCAGCTCGATCCGGACCCCGCTCGCCTCGGCGATATGGCCGAGGTCAGCGACCAGGCCGTCGGAGACGTCGGTCATCGCGGTCGCGCCGAGCTCGGCCGCCCGGATGCCCTCCTGGTACGGCGGCTCCGGCCGGCGATGGGCGTTGACCACCTGCACCGGTGACCGGAACCCCCGGGACAGCACCGCGAAGCCGGCCGCCGCCCAGCCCAGCCGGCCGGCCACCGCGACCACGTCACCGGGCCGAGC
>JALYVK010000074.1 GCA_030853265.1 Actinomycetota bacterium | reverse complement strand
GGCGCTCTGCTGTGGCTGGCCGGCCGACGTCGATACTCATCGAGTGCTTGAGTGCCGGCTCAGCAGCAAGATCCATAATTCGAGGTATGGACGCTGGAGCTGAACCGCCACCGGTGGGCGCGCTGCACCATCTCGAGCTGTGGGTGCCAGAGCTGGACCGGGCGATCGCGCAGTGGGGTTGGCTGCTGACCGAACTCGGCTATCTGCCGTTTCAGGATTGGCCGGCAGGTCGTAGCTGGCGGCTCGGTGCCAGCTATCTGGTCGTCGAGCGGTCGCCGGACCTAGCTGGTGGCGCGCATGACCGGTGCCGGCCGGGGCTGAACCACCTGGCCTTCCACGCAGGTGGGCGCGCGCGGGTGGACGAGCTAGTGGTGGCCGGCCCGGTTCACGGCTGGAGCCTGCTCTTTGCCGACCGGCATCCCCACGCCGGCGGCCCGGATCATTACGCCGCCTACCTGGCTAACACCGATGGCTTCGAGGTAGAACTTGTCGCGGGCTGAGCCACCAGGTGCCGTCGACAGGCGGGCCGCCGCACGGAGGCCGCACCGCCGCCAGCTCGGGCGGGGCCATGAGACCCCGCTCGACCGCAGCGGCAGCCGGCGGCCCTGAAGAGAGTGGAAGAATTCCGTTGCCTGGCCACAAAATTCTTCCACTCTCTTGAGCCTTGAGGAGCTGGCGCGGCGTTGAATGGTTGATCCGGGCGGCGTTGCCCCGACGTTGATACTGAGCCGGAGCTCCGACCTAGCTGGCGGGCGCGCATGACCGGTGCCGGCCGGGACTTGAATACGGTCAACGAGGGATCCGCGGCGGTCAGCTCGGCGAGGAGGCCTGCGAGCCTGTCGGCCCGGCGACACCTGCGCGATCTCTCGTCCCCGCGCGACCTGCGCGGCCGTCCGCGGCAGCGAGCCCGATCGACCAGGCACTTCGTCGCGGTGCGAGCCCGGTCGACCAGGCATTTAGTCGCCGTGCGACTTGCGGTCGGGCAGCGACTCCGTCGGCAGCGAGCACCCGCTGGGCTGGGTTCAGGCGGCGGCCGGGACGGCCTCCGGTGCGGCCACCGCCGACTTGGCCGGGCGTAGCAGGATCAGCGCAAGCACCCCACCGAGCAGGCCGGCCAGTCCGGACACCAGGAACACCAGATCCAGGCCGGAGGCGGCCGCCGAATGCAGGGTGGCATCGAGCGCACTCCGTCCGCTGCCGGCCCGGGCCAGCAAACCCGGCGCCTGGCCGCCGGCCAGGGCATGAGCGAGGCCGGTCGAGCCCGAGGTTCCCGAGTCGCCGATCACCTTTGCGGCCCGGGTTGCGAACAGGGTGCCGAGCACCGCGATGCCGATGGCGAAGCCCAGTTGCCGGACGGTGTTCACGGTGCCGGCCGCCATCCCGCCGCGTTCCACCGCCACCGCCGACATCGCCGACGAGCTCAGGGTGGGGGTGGCCAGGCCGACCCCGACGCCGGTGATCACGAAGCCGAGCATCAACGCCGGCCAGCTCGAATGCTTGTCGATCAGCAGGCCGTTTGCCAGTGCTCCCAGCCCGATCAGGATCATGCCGGTGCCGATGATCGGTCCCGGTGCGCGATGGTGCAGGAACCGTCCGATAGCTGCCGACACCACGAACGACGCGACGGACAGCGGCAGCCCGGTCAGGCCGGCCTGAATCGGCCCGAGACCGAGCACCGACTGCAGCCAGATCGAGGTGTAGGTGAAGGAGGAGAAGGCGGCGAAGTTGAGCAACAGCGAGGCGAACAGGATGCCGACGAACGGCTTGTTCCGCAGCAGTGCCAGATCGAGCATGGCGTGCTCGCTGCGTGCCTCGACGAGGAAGAAGGCCATGAACGAGACGGCGCTCAGGATCAGCAGGCCGTAGGTGCTCGGCGTGCCCCAGCCGTCGTCGTTGGCGTGGATCAGGCCGAAGGTCACCGAGCCGGCCGCGACGGTGAACAGGGCCATCCCCGGCAGGTCGACCCGCGGCCGATGATCCGGCCGGCCGCCGGCGAGCACCCGCAGCGACAGGGCGATGGCCAGCACGCTCACCGGCAGGTTGACGAAGAAGATCCAGCGCCAGGACAGGCCCTGGGTCAGCAGGCCGCCGATGATCGGCCCGATCGCGGCGGACGCCCCGACGACCGCGCCCCACATGCCGTAGGCGGTGCCACGATCCCGGCCCTGGTAGGAGCTGTTCAGCAGCGCGAAGGTGGTGGCGAACATGGCCGCCCCGCCGATGCCCTGCACCACTCGGGCCGCGATCAGCAGGCCGGCATTCGGCGCGAACCCGCACACCATCGAGGCGACGGCGAACAGGGCGAGCCCGGCGATGTAGGCGCGGCGATGGCCGAGCAGGTCGGCGATGGATCCGATACCGAGCAGCAGGGCGGCCAGCGCCAGCGCGTACGCGTCCACCACCCATTGCAGGGAGGAGAAGGACGTGTCGAGATTGCGCGCCATGTCCGGTAGGGCGACGTTCACGATGGTGACGTCGATGAGCAGCATGAAGGTGCCGAGGCACACCGCGACGAGTGGCCACCATTTACGCATCGGATCTGCCCATTTCTTGTGATCGTTTCCGGCGTGCTCAGTGTGCACCTCGGCTCTGACAACGAGGGGGGACGACGAGCCGGTCACCAGACCGCGAGCCGATTCTCTTGCGAAATAACCCGAAACCGGCCAGTTGTCGATACTCGGAGTAGTCAACCGGTGACTACATTGCGGCTTGTGTGGCGATCGTAAGCGCAGGTAGGGTTGTTCCTGCACGGGGGTGCAAATGGGGGAAACGCAGTAAGAGATCGAAGCCCCGCAGGATTGGGTATGGGGGTACCTGGTCCAGCGGGGCTTCTCTCTGTCCACAGCCGAGACTGCCGAGTTAACCCCGATTGGTAACGGTCTGTGGTGGACCCTCGAGGCGTGCGGCTCCGCCGGCCAACGGCCGAACCGGATTACCCTGGCGACCATGACCGCGATCCGTTCCGAACAGCCCGCGGAAACTCTCGACGATCAGCTGTGCCTGGCGCTGTACTTGGCCTCGCGTGCCATGACGGCCAGCTACCGACCGGTCCTGGACGAGCTGGGGCTGACCTATCCGCAGTACCTGGTGCTGCGGATGCTGTGGGAAGAAGGCACCGCGACGGTCGGTGAGATCGGCCTGCGACTGCACCTGGAGTCCAACACGCTCTCGCCGCTGATCAAGCGGCTGGAATTGCTGGAACTGGTGGCCAGGCAGCGCCGCAGCGACGACGAGCGCGCGGTGGACGTCCGGCTGACCAGGGCCGGCAAGACGATGCAGCGCCGGGCCGCCGGGGTGCCCGACCAGATCTGCGAGGCGACCGGGATGGACGCGGCCGGCCGCGCGCGGCTGGTGCGCAAACTGCGCCGGCTCACCGACGACCTCGAGGGGCAGCTGGCCGCGAACTAGTCGGACAGGGCACCTGGCCGCGGACGAGCGACCTACCGGCACGGCTCAGTTCGCCGCGATTCCCTCGGTGGCGATCGTCTTGAGCGCGGCATCGTCGGGATTGGACGTCCCGCTGGTGTAGCCGGCCTCGGCCACCCAGACCCGGCCGCCGTCCTGCCGTGAGGCGAAGGCCGCCGCCGGCAGCTTGCTCGGACCGCCGGGGTAACCGACGCCCTCGCGCAACAGGTCGCTGATGTTGCCGGTGCCGTCGGAGTTGACCAGGGTCAGGTACTTCTTTGCTTGAGCCGGCGTGTCGAAGGTGACGACGTTGGAGGCAATGACCACGGTCCGGCCGCCCTGATTGGTGGTGGCCAGCACCCGGTGTACCGACGAGCAGGGGGTCTTGACGAAAAACGCCTGCACCTGCCCGTAGGAGTGCGCCGCGCAGTTGGTCTGATCGTCGCCGGCCTCGCGCACCCAGCCGTCCGGCAGGTTCTCGGTCGGACTACCGGACGTGGCAGCGGTGCCGGGCGCGACCGGACTCTGCTTGGAGCCGGACTTGTTACCCGAGGAGGAATGGCCGCCGAAGACCAGCAGCCCGATCAACACCAGCAGGCTCACCGCCAGCCAGCCCGCGAAGATCAAGGCAAGAAGCTTGAGGCGGCCCTTGGGCTCATGCTCGGGCGAATCCTCGGGCGGATCCCAGTCCTCGTCCGGTTCGGTCAGCCAGGTCACAGGCAATACCGTAACCACACCGCCCTGTTGGATGCCGGTTAGCCGGCCACCTGGCAGGCTGGTGCGATGAGCGGGAGTGACTACGACGTCATCGTGGTCGGCCTCGGAGCGATGGGCTCTTCGGCCGCCTACCAGCTGGCCCGGCGCGGCCAGCGGGTGCTGGGTATCGAGCAGTTCACTCCGGCGCACCCGTTCGGCTCGTCCCACGGTGGCAGCCGGATCGTCCGCAAAGCCTATTTCGAGAAGCCGGACTATGTACCGTTGCTGGTCCGGTCCTACCAACTCTGGGACGAGCTGTCCGCGACCTTCGGCGATCAGCTTTTCACCCGATGCGGCGCGCTGATGATCGGACGTCCGGACAGCCCGGTGGTGGCCGGCACGCTGGAATCGGCCCGCCGCTGGAACCTGCCGCACGAGCTGCTCGACCCGGCCGCGATGCGGGCCAGGTTCGGCCAGTTCCAGCTACCCGAGGACCAGCTGGCGGTGTTCGAGGCCGACGCGGGCTTCGTCCGGCCGGAGGCAGCGGTGCTCGCCAACCTAGAGCTTGCCGCCGATGCCGGCGCGGAGCTGTGGTTCGACACGGTGGTGGAGTCGGTCGAGCTCGGGCCGGGCGGCGTGCACCTGAGCGCGGACGGCGAGGCACTGCAGGCGCCGCGGGTGGTGATCGCGACCGGCGCGTGGGCCGATCGGCTGGCCAACCTGGATCGGTTTCCGCTTTCCGTGCAACGGCAAACGGTGCACTGGTTCACCCCGTCGGTGTTGGCCGACTTCGCCCCGGAGCGGTTTCCGGTCTATATCTGGGACGTTCCGGTGCCGGCCGGTGAACCGGTCGCCGAGCTGTACGGATTCCCTTATCTGGACGGGGAAACCGACGTCAAGGCGGCCCTGTACCACGACGGCTCGCCGGCTGGCGTCGATCCGGACTCACTCGACCGGAGCATCCACGAGGCCGACCATGCCAGGGTCAGCGACTTGCTCGCGGCCACCATTCCGGGGCTGGCCGGCGCCGTGACCCGCTCGGAGGTCTGCATGTACCCCGGGGCGTCCGACGACGACTTCGTGCTCGGCCTGCATCCAGGCTCCTCCGGACGGGTGGTGCTGGCGCTCGGGTTCTCCGGGCACGGTTTCAAGTTCGTCCCGGTGGTCGGCGAGATCGTGGCGGACCTGGTCATCGAGGGTGCCACCCGGCACGACATCGGCTTCCTGTCACCACAACGCTTCTGAGGTGCAGCGCTTCTGAGGTTTTCCAGGCGCAGCGGTTCTCCGAATAGCTCAGGCCTGGTCGGTGGCCGGGAAGACGATCTCGCGCACCAGCACCCGCACCACCAGCGCCATCGGGACGGCGAACAGCGCGCCGGGGATGCCGAGGATCGCACCGCCCAGGATGACCGACGGGACGGTGATCACCCCCGGCAGCTCCACGGAGAACTTCATCACCCGGGGCTGGATCAGGTAATCCTCGGCCATCCGGTAGCCGATGTAGAACACCAGCGTGGCGATCGCGGTCGGCAGGCTGACTGTGAGCGAGACGAGCGTGACGATCGCGCCGCCGACGGTCGATCCGATCACCGGCACCAGCGACAGCACGGTGACCAGCGCGCCGAGCATCACCGCGTACGGGATTCCCCAGGCCAGCGCCCAGATCGAGGTGCCGAACCCGCACAGCACCGCGATCATGACGGTGGACAGCATCACCCGGCCGACCTGCGAGATCAGGTCGTCGAGGATCCGGCCGGTGCGGGGCCGCCGGGTTGCCGGCACCGCCCGCAGCGCCAGTTCACGCAGGTGTGGCAGCTCGATGGCGAAGTACAGCGACAGGAAGGCCACCACCACGATGTCGGTCAGCGCGCTGAACAGCAGCTCGCTGCCGGTCAGCACGTAGTTCAGGATCTTGGTGAGGTCCAGCTTGCTGCTGCTGCCGCCGCTGGACGAGTCGGTGATCGAGGACAGCCGGCTGCCGAGCGAGCCCAGGTGCTGCTCGGCGTTCTTGATCAGCTGCGGGCCGTTCTTGATCAGCTGGGGCAGCTGGGTACTGGCCGCGTCCACCGCGAGCACCACCGGGGCGGTCAGCAGCGCGACCGCGACCAGCCAGGTGAGCAGCGCCGCCAGCGAGCGCCGCATGCCGCGCCGTTGCAGGAAACCGATCAGCGGATCCAGGGTCAGCCCGATCAACATCGAGAACGCCACGATGTAGACGATCGTCCGGAGCTGCTCGAAGACCCGGAATCCTAGGTAGGCCACCCCGACGCCGAGCGCGAACCAGGCGGCGAAGGCGATCACCGACCGCGGCCGGCGCACTGTCACCACCTCGTCGACCGGCTGCGCGCCGATCGGCACTGCTCCCTTGGCGTCCAATTCCCTACCCGCTCCGGTGATCGCTCGCTGCGCTGCTCGCCCGCTCAGGGAGTCAGGCTAATGCAGGATCGCCCGCTGCTACCGACGACGCGAGGTCCGCCCGGCCCGGCCGCTCACAGGAATCTCTGTGATTGCTCCAAGCTTGCCACCACCTGGGCGAGGTTAGCTGGTTCTCGTACCAGAGAAGACGAATCCGAACAGGGGTGTCATCGTGAGCGACCAGCCGACTCCGGCCGACAACGGCAATTCCGACGCCGATCGCGCGAAAGTAGACGCCGATCGCGCGCAAGCACCGGTGGAACAGCCGTACTACGTGCCGACCGAGCATCAGCAGGCCTGGTCGGCCGCGCAGCAGTACCCGTTCCACCCGCAGCCCGGTGGCAGCCAGCCCCCGCTGCCGTACGGCAGCTACGTCCGCGACGGCGCGCAGCCGCTGGCCGCCGGTGGCGGGTACGGCCCGCCGCCCGTAGGCCCGTACGGCAGCTACCCCGGTTATGGCGGCTACCCGCAGAATCCGGCCGGCTTCGGCCCGTACCCGCAGCACCCGTACTGGGCGCCGCCGCCGGTGCCGACGAAGTCCCGGCCACACAAGCTGCTGTACGGCTCGGTGACCGCAGCGGTCGCGGTCGCACTGGCCGTCGGCGGGATCGCGCTTGCCGTGGATCACGCCAACGACGGCTCGTCCCAGCAGACCGCGCTGACCTCTCCGAACCAGAACAGCCCGTTCAGCCAGAACGGCGGCAACAGTCAAAACGGCAGCGGCGGCCAGTACGGTTTCGGCCTCGGTGGCAACGGCTCGAATGGCAGCGGCTCAGGCAGCGGTAGCGGCTCGGGTAGCGCCAACCAGGCGACCGGCAGTGCCACCGCCGCCCAACAGGTCGGCATCGTCGACATCAACACCACGCTCGACTACGGCCAGGGCAAGGCCGCCGGCACCGGAATGGTGCTCACCGCCAATGGTGAGATCCTCACCAACAACCACGTGGTGGAAGGCTCCACCAGCATCTCGGTGGTCATCGTCAGCACCGGAAAGACCTATACCGCAACGGTGGTCGGCACCGACCCGACCGATGACGTGGCAGTCATCCAGCTTAAGGACGCCAGCGGCCTGCCCACCGCCAAGCTCGGTGACTCGTCCAAGATCGCGGTGGGTGCCGCGGTCACCGCAGTCGGCAACGCCGGCGGTACCGGTGGCACGCCGACCTCGGCCACCGGCACGATCGGTGCGCTCAACCAGAGCATCACCGCCAGCGACGAGAGCGGCAGCAACTCCGAGCAGCTAACCGGTATGTTCCAGGTGAATGCCAATATCCAGGCAGGTGATTCCGGTGGCCCGCTGTACGAGAACGCCGGTGGCACCATCATCGGGATGGACACCGCGGCCTCCTCGTCCTCGTCCTCGCGCTACGGTGCCGGCGCGGCCACGGTCGGCTTCGCGATCCCGATCGCCAAGGCAACCGGCATCGCCAGCCAGATCGAATCCGGGGTCGCTACCAGCACCATCCACCTCGGCTACCCGGCCTTCCTCGGGGTGCAGCTGTCGGCCAGCAGCCAGGCCAGCGGGGCCACCATCAGTGGCACGGTGAGCGGGTCGGCCGCGGCAAAGGCCGGATTGGCCGCTGGTGACACCATCACGTCGGTCGATGGCAAGGCGATCGCCAGCGCGACCGCACTGTCGGCGGCCACCACCAGCCACCACCCGGGCGACCAGGTGAAGATCGGCTACACCGACAGCTCCGGGCAGAGCCACTCGGTCACGCTGACGCTCGGCCAGGGACCGGCCGACTGAGCCAACTCAGCACGGACTCAGGGCCCGGATGGGGGTTATCCCCGATCCGGGCCCTGTTCGTGACGCCTAGCGTCGAGTTCCATGAGCAGTCATCGCTGGGCGGAGTACGCCGCGGGCTGGTGTGCCGCGCTCGGCATCGCCTGCCTGTACTGGACGGCCGGCGGTTCACTGCTCAGGCCACCGGCCGGCCTGCCACTGGCCTACCTGGTGGCGCCGGCCAGCGCGGCCGGCTGCTGGCTCGCCTGCTGGCTGGCCCGATTGCCCTACCGGCGCTGGCTGTTCGTCCTCGGCGCGATGATCCCGGCGCTGCTGCTGTGGACCGCGCTGCTGGACTACCTGTTCCTCGGCGTCCGGCTCGGGCTCGGAGAACCGATGAGCCACGCCGACTACTACCGCAGCCTGCTCGCCGAACCGTGCGTGGTCGCCGGCGGCCTGCTCTGGTTCGGCACCCTGACCAGCTACCGGCGGCTAGCCGGGGTGGGCGGCAAGGTAGCTGTCGATCTCGGCGCGCAGGCTGGCCTTCAGCTGGTCCGGTGCGAACGAGGCGGTGACGGCGTTCTTGGCCAGGCCCGCGATGCCGGCCCGGTCGAGGTCCAGCAGCTGGGCCGCGATCAGGTACTCAGCGTTGAGGTCGGTGGAGAACATCGGCGGGTCGTCGGAGTTGATGGTCACCAGCACACCAGCTTTGACCATATCCGGTAAGGGATGCTGGTCCAGCTGGGCGACCGCGCGGGTGGCGATGTTCGAGGTCGGGCAGACCTCCAGCGCGATCTGGTGCTCGGCCAGGTAGGCCAGCAGCTGCGGGTCCTGGGTTGCCGAGGTGCCGTGTCCGATCCGTTCCGCGCCGAGGTGCCGGATGGACTCCCAGATGGTCTCCGGGCCGGTGGTCTCACCGGCATGCGGCACGCTGTGCAGGCCGATCGCCCGCGCGGCGTCGAAGTACGGGGCGAACTGCGGCCGGGGCACGCCGAGCTCCGGACCGCCGAGGCCGAAGCTGATCAGCCCGGCCGGGGTCAGCTCGGTGGCGATCCGGGCCGTCTCGATCGCGGACGGGATACCCGCCTCGCCCGGGATGTCGAAGCACCAGCGCAGCACCACGCCCAGCTCTGACTCGGCGGCGATCCGGGCGTCCTCGATGGCTTCGAGGAATGCCTCGGCGGCGATCCCCCGGGTCACCGAGGAGTACGGGGTGATGGTCAGTTCGGCGTAGCGGATGTTCTGCCCGGCCATCTCGCGGGCCACCTCGTAGGTGAGGGTGCGGACGTCCTCGGGGTCGCGGATCAGGTCCACCACCGACAGGTACACCTGGATGAAGTGACCGAAGTCCCGGAAGGTGAAGTACTCGGCCAGCTGATCGGCATCGGCCGGGACGCCGGCCGACGGGTGCCGGGCGGCGAGTTCGGCGACGATCCGGGGCGAGGCGGAGCCGACGTGGTGGACGTGCAGTTCGGCCTTCGGCAGGCCTGCGATGAAATCAGCGAGCGGCAGGGTCACCGGCCGAGTCTCTCATTTCAGGCCCGGCCGACCTGCCCCCGGTAGGCGATCAGAGTTCGCCCAGCGCGGTAACGGGGTTCTCGACGCAGTCGGCGACGAAGCGCAGGAAGCCGCCGGCCACCCCGCCGTCGCAGGCCCGGTGGTCGAAGGCCAGCGTGAGCTCGGCAACCTTACGGACGGCCAGCTCGCCGCCGATGACCCAGGGCCGGTCGATGATCCGGCCCAGGCCGAGCATCGCGACCTCGGGGTGGTTGATGATCGCGGCCGAGCCGTCCACCCCGAACACCCCGTAGTTGTTGACGGTGAAGGTGCCGCCCGACAGCTGCGCCGGGGTCAGGCTGCCTGCCCGGCCGGCCTCGGTACGGGCCGACAGTGCCGCCGAGAGTTGCCGGGTGGTCAGCGCCTGCGCGTCATGCACCACCGGAACCATCAGCCCGCGGCTGGTCTGCGCGGCGAAGCCCAGGTTGACCTGGGGCAGCAGTTCGATCGCGTCGCTGGTGATCCGGCTGTTCAGCTCGCGATACCGGCCCAGCCCCAGCACGCAGAACCGGGCGACCAGGGCCAGCACGCTGACCGGACGGTTCGGGTCGGCGGCATTCAAGGCCCGGCGGGCGTCCAGCAGCGCGGTGGCGTCGACGTCCACCCAGACGGTGGCTTCCGGGATCTCGCGGCGCGATCGGCTCAACCGCTCGGCGGCCACCCGGCGCAGCCCGGTCAGCGGGATCCGCTCGGTACTGCTGGCGGCCGGTGCTTCGGCGATCGAGATTGCCTCGATATCGCAACGGCGAATGACCCCGGACGGGTCGGTCGGCGTGACGGTGGCCAGGTCGATACCCCGGTCCCGGGCCAGCTTGCGAACCACCGGCGAGATGATGCCAATGGCCGCCTTCGACCCGGCCGCCGAACCCCCGGCGCCCGAAGGAAGTGGAAGATTTTCGTGGCCAGGCGACGAAAACTTTCCACTCTCTGCCCGGTCAGCGGGTGGCAGGCCGGCCTCGACCGCCAGATCGGCGGCGGCTGGCGAGGATGACTTGCGCAGCCGCCGGTCCCGCCGGCTGGGTGCGGCCGAGGTGCCATAGCCGATCAGGACGTTGCCGGAATACTCCGAGGACACCGCCGCCTGCGTCGGCCCGTCAGTGCTGGCCACGCTGATCAGCGGCGAGCCGACCGGGATCCGCTCACCGGGTGCACCGAAAATCGCGGTTACCTTGCCGGCAAAGGGAACCGGCACCTCGACCGAGGCCTTCGCGGTCTCCACCTCGACCACCGGCTGGTCGATGGTGACGGTGTCGCCGACCGCGACCAGCCAGCTGATGATCTCGGCGTCGGTCAGGCCCTCGCCCAGATCCGGCAGCAGGAAGTCATTCGATGGTGTCATTCGCTGCGCGCCTCGCTCGCTGGCGCTCCCTCGATGCTCACTCGATGTTGTCATTCGCTCCGCGCCTTGCTCGCTGGCGCTCACTCGATGCTCACTCATCAGCGCGGGGCCGCCACGGTGTCGTCGAACTGCAGGCGATCGATCGCGTCCAGGATCCGGTCCACCGAAGGCAGATGGTGCTTCTCCAGCATCGGCGGCGGGTACGGGATGTCGAAGCCGGTTACCCGACCGATCGGCGCCTGCAGCTGGTGAAAGCACTGCTCGGTCAGCCGGGCCACCACCTCGGCACCGAAGCCGGCAAAGCCGCTGGCCTCGTGCACCACCACCGCCCGGCCGGTTCGGCGTACCGACGCCGCGACCGTCGCATCGTCGAACGGGCTGAGCGTGCGCAGGTCGATCACCTCGGCCGAAATCCCTTCGGCGGCAGCCGCGTCGGCGGTCTCTTGCAGGGTGCCGATCATCGCTCCGTAGCCGATCAGGGTCACGTCGGTACCGGCTCGTCGCACCAGCGCCGAGGAGAAATCTGCCGCAGCTTGCTGGGCAATCTCTTCCTTGCCCCAGTACCGCCGCTTGGGTTCGAGGAAGATCACCGGGTCCGGGCAGGCAATGGCTTGCCGCAGCAGCCAGTAGGCGTCCGAGGCGGTGCCCGGCGCGACGACCCGCAGTCCGGGAGTGTGCACCCAGTACGCCTCGGAGGAATCGCAGTGGTGCTCGACGCCACCGATGCCGCCGCCGTACGGGATTCGGATAACCACCGGCAGGGTGATCTTGCCCCGGCTGCGGTTGTGCAACTTGGCAAGGTGTGAGGTGATCTGCTCGAAGGCCGGATAGGAGAACGCGTCGAACTGCATCTCCACCACCGGGCGCAGGCCGTGCATGGCCATCCCGATCGCGGTTCCGACGATGCCCGACTCGGCCAGCGGTGAGTCGAACACCCGCCGCTCACCGAACTCGGCGGCCAGCCCGTCGGTGACCCGGAAGACGCCGCCCAGGGTGCCGACGTCCTCGCCGTAGACGACCACGCTCTCATCGGCACGCAACTCATCGGCCATCGCGCGGTTCAGCGCACCGGCCATGGTCAGCTCGGCGGTGGCCTGGGTCAGGGTGCTCATGAGGCGAGTTCCTCGGCCAGCAGGGCGGCCTGCTGGCGCAGGTTGCGGGTGGGCTCGGCGTAGACATGATCGAAGATCTCCGCCGGGTCGGTGACGACGTCGGTGTTCATCGCCGCGCGCAACCGTTCGGCCTTCGTCTCGGCCTCGGCGTGTACCGCGGCAAGAGCCGCCTCGTCCAGGATCGCCTGTGTTTGCAAGTACTTCTGCAATCGTTCGACCGGGTCACGGGCAAGCCACTCGGCCACCTCGGAGTCCTCCCGGTAGCGGGAGGCGTCATCGGCGTTGGTGTGCGCCTCGATCCGGTAGGTCAGCGCCTCGATCAGGGTCGGGCCGCCGCCGTTGCGGGCCCGCTCGATCGCCTCGGTCATCGACACGTGCACCATCGCCGCGTCGTTGCCGTCGATCAGCACACCGGGCATGCCGTAGCCGATGCCCTTGTCCGCCAGGTGCCTGGCCCGGGTCTGCTTGGCCAGCGGCACCGAGATGGCATAGCCGTTGTTCTGCACCAGGAACACCACCGGCGCCTGCCAGACCGCCGCGATGTTGAGGGCCTCGTGGGTATCGCCCTCGCTGGTCGCCCCGTCGCCGAGCATCGCCACCGCGACGGTGTCCTCGCCGGCCAGTCGCGCCGCGTGCGCCAGGCCCACCGCGTGCAGGGTGTTGGTGGCCAGCGGGGTGCACTGGGTGCCCGTCCGGTGCAGGAAGGGGTCATAGCCGCAGTGCCAGTCGCCGCGCAGCAGCGTGAGTACCTCGACCGGGTTGATACCCCGGCTGACCATCGCCATCGAGTCCCGGTAGGTCGGGAACAGCCAGTCGCGCTCGGCCATCGCGGTCACCGCGCCGATCTGGCAGGCCTCCTGGCCGCGCGAGGACGGGTACACCGCGAGCCGGCCCTGCTTGGTCAGCGCGGTGGCCTGGCTGTCGAAGCGCCGTCCCACCACCATCCGGCGATGCAGCTCCAGCAGGACCTCATCACTCGGCATCAGCTCCGAGACGCCGGCCCGCTGGCCGTCCGCGTCGATCAGGCAGCGAGGTTGAGGGCTGGGCAGCATGGCATCCGCATTGATGACCGTCATGAGGCAAGTGTGCTGTCCGCAGAGCCGATCTTCCAGAATCAGCTGTCCATTCGAGACAGTTGGCAGGCTGAGGCTTAAGATTCAGCATTATGTCCACCAGCAAGCCCGTAACAGGCGTCGAAGTCAGACGACCGGTCGTCCTGGACGACACCGACCGGGCGATCATCGCCGAACTGCGCGCCGACGGTCGGTTGTCGATGCGGGCACTGGCTGAGAAGCTGCACATCTCGCGGGCCAGCGCCTACAGCCGGGTCGAACGGCTGGCCGGCGACGGGGTGATCACCGGCTACAGCGCGACCATCGACCCGGAGCGCTACGGCTTCGGCATCTCCGCCTACGTCTACCTCAAGATCAGCCAGCATTCCTGGAAGGCGGTTCGCCGCCGGATCCTGCAGATCCCCGAGGTGTGGCACTGCGCGCTGGTCTCCGGTGACAACGACCTGGTGCTGCTGGTGCGTACCCACGACGCGGCGAGCATGCGCGATCTGGTGCTGAACACCTTTCAGACCATGCCGGACGTGCTGTCCACCCAGACCGTGCTGATCCTCGATGAACTGACCGGGCCTGCCTCCGTCCAGTAAGGCCTTGGTACGAATACCAGGTGAATGTCAGGTAAGCGTTTTCTGTCCGGCCAACCGTCGAACTAGGGTGGCCGGATGAGCATCCCCAACGTGAGTCTCAACAACGGCGTGCAGATTCCACAGGTCGGCTTCGGGGTCTTCCTGGTGCCGGAGTCCGAGACCAAAGCCGCCGTCGCCCACGCGCTGCAGGCCGGCTACCGGCACCTCGACACCGCCAAGCTCTATCAGAACGAGGCCGAGGTCGGCGCCGCGATCGCCGAATCCGGCATCGCCCGGGACGAGCTGTTCGTGACCACCAAGGTCTGGAACTCCGAGCAGGGCTTCGACCCGGGGATCGAATCGTTCGAGGCGTCGCTGGATCGGCTCGGCCTCGACGTGCTCGACCTGCTGCTCATCCACTGGCCGGCTCCGGACCTGAACCGGTACGTCGACACCTGGAACGGCTTCGAGAAGCTGTATGCCGACGGCCGGGTACGCGCGATCGGGGTGTCGAACTTCGCGCCTGAGCACCTGCGCCGGTTGTTCGACGAGACCTCGGTGGTGCCGGCGGTGAACCAGATCGAACTGCACCCGCTGCTGCCGCAGACCGAGCTGCGGGCATTGCATGCCGAGCACGGCATCGTCACCGAGGCCTGGTCGCCGCTGGCCCGCGGTGGACCGGTGCTGGGCGATCCGGTGATCACCGAGATCGCCGGCCGGCTCGGCAAGAGCGCCGCCCAGGTCGTGTTGCGCTGGCACTTAGAGCTGGGCAACGTGATCATCCCGAAGTCGGTGACGCCGTCCCGGATCGCTGAGAACCTCGAGCTGTTCGACTTCACCCTGACGGCTGCCGACGTGGCCGCCATCAGCGGTCTGGAAACCGGTGACCGGATCGGACCCAACCCGCTCACCTTCAGCCGCACCTAGCCCCCTGCTCCCGGACGCATTTCGCGGCCCGAGTTTGCACGACACGCCGACAGCGGTGGAAACTCGGGCCGCGAAGTGCAGCTAGATCACGGTGGCGATGATGGCGCGGGCCTCGTCCTGGATCACGGCCAGCTGGTCGGGACCGTCGAAGGATTCGGCATACAGCTTGTAGACGTCCTCGGTCCCGGACGGCCGGGCGGCGAACCAGCCCCGGTCGGTGGTCACCTTCAGCCCGCCGATCGAGGCACCGTTACCCGGCGCGCTGGTGAGCTTGGCGGTGATCGGCTGACCGCCCAGCGTCGAGGCGGTCACCTGGTCGGGGGATAGCTTGCCCAGCGCCGCCTTCTGTTCCCGGGTCGCCGGTGAGTCGATCCGGGCATAGGCCGGCTCGCCGAATCGCGCGGTCAGCGCGCGGTAGTGCTCGGACGGCGATTTGCCGGTCACCGCGAGGATCTCCGAGGCCAGCAGGCAGAGGATCAACCCGTCCTTGTCGGTGGTCCAGACCGAGCCGTCCTGCTGCAGGAAGGACGCCCCGGCCGATTCCTCGCCGCCGAAGCCGACCGAGCCGTCGAGCAGGCCCGGCACGAACCATTTGAAGCCCACCGGCACCTCGATCAGCTGCCGCCCTAAATCGGCTGCGACCCGATCGATCATGGACGAGCTGACCAGGGTCTTGCCGATCGCCGCGTCCGGCCGCCAGCCGGGCCGGTTGCCGTACAGGTACTGGATGGCAACCGCCAGGTAGTGGTTCGGGTTCATCAATCCGGCATCCGGCGTGACGATGCCGTGCCGGTCGGCGTCGGTGTCGTTGCCGGTCGCGATATCGAAATCGTGTTGGCGAGAGATCAGCGAGGCCATCGCCGACGGCGAGGAGCAATCCATCCGGATCTTGCCGTCCCAGTCCAGCGTCATGAACCCGAATTGCGGATCGACTCCCGGGTTGACGACGGTGAGGTCCAGGCCGTAGCGCGAACCGATCTCGCCCCAGTAGGCAACCGACGCCCCGCCCAGCGGGTCGGCGCCGATCCGTACCCCGGCCTCGGCGATAGCGGCCAGGTTCAGCACGCCCGGCAACGCCGAAACGTAGCTGTCCAGAAAGTCGAAACCGGCCACGTGCTCCGACCCGGCGGCCCTGTCATAGCTCCACCGCCGCACTCCGGACATGCCCGCCGCGAGCAGCTCGTTGGCCCGGTCCTGGATCCAGCCGGTGATCTCGGTGCCGGCCGGGCCGCCGTCCGGCGGGTTGTATTTGAAGCCACCGTCACCGGGCGGGTTGTGCGACGGGGTGACCACCACGCCGTCGGCCCGGTGCGTCGAGCCGGCCGAGTTGTGCACCAGGATCGCCCGCGACACTGCCGGGGTCGGGGTATAGCCGCCACGCGAATCCACCAGCACCTGCACCTCGTTGGCCGCGAACACCTCGAGCGCCGAGCGGGTGGCGGGCTCCGACAGCGCGTGGCTGTCGGCGCCCAGGTACAGCGGGCCGTCGATGCCGTGCAGCGCGCGGTACTCACAAATTGCCTGGCTGGTGGCCACGATGTGGTTTTCGTTGAAGGTGGTCGACAGCGACGAGCCGCGATGCCCGGAGGTGCCGAAGCTGACCCGCTGCTCGGGGATCGACACGTCCGGCTGGTTGTCGTAGTACGCCGCGGTCAGCCCGGCGAGGTCGACGAGATCGGCTGGTTGGGCCGGCTGACCGGCTCGCGGCGAGTTCGGCATACCCAATCCAACCACGCAACCGGACGGCTCTGGGAGGATCGAGGAATGCGGGTGCTGGTGGTCGATGACGAGCCGCAGCTCGTCCAGGCATTGACGATGAACCTGCGGGCGCGCCGGTACGAGGTGCACGCCGCGAGTTCCGGGGCGGCGGCGCTGCAGGTGGCGGTGGACTTTCCGCCGGACGTGGTGCTGCTCGATCTCGGTCTGCCGGATATGGACGGGGTCGAGGTGATCCACGGCCTGCGGGCATCGAGCAGCGCTCCGATCATCGTGCTGTCCGGCCGGATCGGCGGCTTGGACAAGGTCAGCGCGCTGGATGCTGGCGCGGATGACTACGTGATTAAGCCGTTCGGGATGGACGAGCTGATGGCCCGGATCCGCGCGGTCGCCCGGCGCTCGGCGGCCGACCATCCGGCTGAGCCGGCCAGCGTCCGGATCGGTGACTGGCTGGTGGATCTGGCCGCGCACCGGATCGCCGGGCCGGACGGCGCCGAGCAGCGGTTGACCAAGATCGAGTGGCAGTTGCTCGAACGCCTGGTTCGCCACCCCGGCCAGTTGATCACCCAGCGCCAGTTGCTGGCCGAGGTCTGGGGTCCGCAGTTCGTCAACGAGTCCGGCTACCTGCGCTTTCATTTCGGCCAGCTCCGGCGCAAGCTCGAAGCAGACCCCGGCCGGCCACGGCACCTGGTCACCGAACCGGGTATCGGATACCGCTTTCACTCGTGAGGCTGTTCAGTCGCGGGTCGGTCTGCCATAATAAGTTCAATGCCTGAACTAAAGCGACTGGATCGAGGTTCCGCCGATGACCACTGTGCCCACTCCCACCAAGGCCGACCGGTTCTCCTTCGGACTCTGGACGGTCGGCTGGCAGGGTCGCGACCCGTTCGGTGACGCTGCCCGGCTGCCGCTGGATGCGGTCGAGGCCGTCCACAAGCTCAACGAACTCGGCGCGTACGGGATCACCTTCCACGACGACGACCTGATCCCGTTCGGCGCGAGCACTGCCGAGCGGGACAAGCGGCTGGTCGAGTTCCGGCAAGCGCTGGCTGACACCGGCCTGAAGGTGCCGATGATCACCACCAACCTGTTCACCCACCCGGTCTTCAAGGATGGCGGTTTCACCAGCAACGATCGGAGCATTCGCCGCTACGCACTGCGCAAGGTGCTGCGCAACCTGGACCTGGCGGCCGAGTTCGGCGCCGAGACCTTCGTACTCTGGGGCGGCCGAGAGGGCAGTGAGTACGACACCGCCAAGAACGTCCAGGCCGCACTGGATCGCTACCGCGAGGCGATGAACCTGCTGACCCAGTACGCCACCGACCAGGGCTACCCGATCCGGTTCGCCATCGAACCGAAGCCGAACGAGCCGCGTGGCGACATCCTGCTGCCGACGGTCGGCAGCGCGCTGGCCTTCATCGCCTCGTTGGACCGTCCGGAGCTGGTCGGGGTGAACCCCGAGGTCGGGCACGAGCAGATGGCCGGGCTCAACTTCGTGCACTCGATCGCCCAGGCGCTCTGGCACGGCAAGCTGTTCCACATCGACCTCAACGGCCAGCGGGGCATCAAGTTCGACCAGGATCTGGTCTTCGGTCACGGTGACCTGATGAACGCCTTCGGCCTGGTCGACCTGCTGGAATCCGGTGGCCCGGACGGTGGACCGGCCTACACCGGACCCCGGCACTTCGACTACAAACCGTCCCGGACCGAGGACTACGACGGCGTCTGGCGCTCGGCCTCGGCGAACATGCGTACCTACCTGCTGCTCAAGGAGCGGGCCGCGAGCTTCCGCGCCGATCCGGAGGTGCAGCAAGCGCTGGCCGAGGCCAAGGTTGCCGAGCTGTCCCGGCCGACCCTGGCCGAGGGCGAGGGGTACGCCGAACTGCTGGCCGACCGGACCGCCTTCGAGGACTTCGACGCCGACGCGGCCGGGATCAAGGGCTACGGCTTCGTCCGGCTCAACCAGCTCGCGCTGGAGCACCTGACCGGCGCCCGCTGACAATGCTGAGTGAGCATCGCAGCGAGGAACGAGCGCGGAGCGGAGCGAAGTGGCAGCCGGCTGAGTGAGCATCGACCGAGCGCCAGCGAGGGAGGAGCGGAGCGAAGTGGCGGCACAGTCCCTGGTTGCCGGGGTGGATTCGTCCACCCAGTCCTGCAAGGTGGTGATCCGCGATGCCGAGACCGGTGCGCTGGTCCGGCATGGCCGGGCCGCGCATCCGGACGGCACCGAGGTGGATCCGGCAGCCTGGTGGGCCGCGCTCGGGCAGGCGATCGACGACGCTGGCGGGCTGGATGACGTCGGCGCGCTGAGCGTCGGCGGCCAGCAGCACGGCATGGTCTGCCTGGATTCCGACGGCGCGGTGGTCCGTCCGGCGCTGCTCTGGAACGACACCCGCTCGGCCGCCGCGGCAACCGAGCTGGTGGCTGAATATGGCGCCGAATACTGGGCAAACGCGGTCGGCAGCGTGCCGGTGGCGGCCCTGACGGTGAGCAAGCTGCGCTGGCTGGCCCAGCACGAACCCGAGAATGCGGCCCGGACCGCGGCGGTCTGCCTGCCACACGACTGGCTGAGCTGGCGGCTGGCCGGCGGGTCCGGGATCGACACCCTGGTCACCGACCGCTCCGATGCCTCGGGTACCGGCTACTTCGACGGCCGGACGAACAGCTACCGGACGGACCTGCTGGTGGCCGGGCTCGGTCATGAGGCGGTGCTGCCCCGGGTGGCCGGACCCAGCCAGGTGGCTTATGAAACCAGCAGATTCCTGATCGGGCCCGGTGCTGGCGACAACGCGGCCGGCGCGCTCGGCGTGCAGGCCGGTGACGAGGTGCTGGTGTCGCTGGGCACCTCCGGGGTGGCCTGCGCGCGCAGCGCGAGCCAGGCGGCCGACGCCAGTGGCCTGGTGGCCGGATTCGCCGACGCGACCGGGCAGTTCCTGCCGCTGGTATGCACGTTGAACGCCGCCCGGGTGCTGGACGCGGCCGCTCGGCTGCTCGGCGTCGGGCTGGCCGAGTTCAGCGAGCTGGCCCTCAGCGCGCCGCCCGGCGCGGCCGGAATCCGAATGGTGCCCTACCTCGAAGGCGAGCGGACCCCCAACCTGCCGGACGCAACCGGCGCGCTGCACGGCCTGAC
>JALYVK010000016.1 GCA_030853265.1 Actinomycetota bacterium | reverse complement strand
GCGGTGCTGTCGGCAGCGGCCGGAGCCGGCTCCGCGGGATGCCGGGCGCTCTCGATGGCCGCTACGAGGTCGCTCTTGCGGAGCTTGCCGGTCGAGAGCCCCATCGAGGCGGCCAGCGCCTGGAGCTCGGGCAGCAGCATCGCCGACAGCGAGCCGGAGCGGCGCTTGGCGCGCTCTTGGGCGGCATTGTTCGCACCGTTTCCGGTGCTGGGCAGGACGCTGAGTTGGTCCTGGGTTTCTGTCACGTGTTTTCGGATCCTTCCGAGTGGTTCTACGTCTTGTTGTCCAGACGCACACCGGTGTTGAGTCGGCGGGTTTCGCCGGCCTGATCTAGTGCCGATCAGGGTTTTCGCAGCCGAGGTCGGGACGGGATATGCCCTGATGCGCCGAACAAGAGTCTCCGGCCAAGGGATGGCTAGAAATTTCGGCTTCGGGGCGTCCCGCTCGAACTCATCGGGCTGCTTCTCTGCGTAGCTCCGTAAACGCTGGGCACGCGAGAATGACTTAAGACTAGTCGTAATCGGCTCCAGCCGGCAACACGGGCCCCGGTGTGTCGTATTCCGAGCGCCACCAGCTCGCCACTGTGCGGGCCGAGTTCCCGCGACACGCCGGGCGAGCCGGGAACTCGGGCCGCAGAATGCGGTGCGGCCCAGGCGGGCCAGGCAGGCCAGGGCGGGCCAGGGCGGGGCTAGGCGGCGGCTATGCGGGGCTGACCTCGGCACCGGCGGCGATCGGTAGCGGCGCGCACTCCCAGCCTGGCGGGCAGTGCAGCTGCGCGGCGGCCAGCTGCTCGGTCGAGGCGGCCAGCGCCAGCACCGACGAGCCGGCGCCCGAGATCACCGCGGCGATGCCGGCCTGCCGCAGGGTGGCGACCAGCGCCGAACTAGCCGGCATGCCAGCTGCCCGGTAGTCCTGGTGCAACCGATCCTCGGTCGCGGTGAGCAACAGGTCGGGACGGCCGGTGAGCGCCAGCACCAGCAACGCGCTCCGGCTCAGGTTGAAGGCGGCGTCGGCATGCGGCACGGTGGCTGGCAGCGCAGCCCTGGCCGCGTGCGTGGCCGACTGCTCGGTCGGGATGAACAGCACCGGATGCGCTCCGCGCGTGGTCAGCGTGACCGCGCGGCCCACTCCGTCGGCGAGCCAGGCCACCGTGAATTCGCCGAGCAGGCAGGCAGCGACGTTGTCCGGGTGACCTTCCAACTCGGTGGCCAGTGCCAAGGGCTCTGCCAGCAGGTCCGTGCCGTCGACGGTCAGCGCCCGAGCGGCCAGGATCCCGGACACGATCGCGGCGGCCGAGGAACCCAGTCCCCTGCCGTGTGGGATCCGGTTCAGGCAGTCGATCCGCAACCCGGCTGGTTGGCCGCCGAGCCGGTCGAAGGCGGCTCGCATCGAACGCACCACCAGGTGCCGCTCGTCCAGGCTGACCTGGCCGTCCCCGCAGCCACTGACGGTGACCTGCAGGCCGCTACCGGTGACCGCGGCGGTGACCTCGTCATACCTGCCCAGCGCCAGGCCGAAGGCGTCGTAACCCGGGCCGAGGTTGGCACTGGTGGCCGGCACCCGAACCCGCACCGGCCGCTGCGAGAAGGCCATCAGCCCAGCCCGAGTTCGACCGCCGCCGCGTGGCCGTCGACCGGGATGGTGACCGGTGCCGGCGCGCCGGAGATCGCCCATTCCGGATCCTTGAGGCCGTTACCGGTCACCGTGCAGGTCACCAGGCTGCCGGCCGGCACCTTGCCGTTGCGGGCGGACTTGATCAGACCGGCCACGCTGGCCGCCGAGGCCGGTTCGACGAAGACCGCCTCGCGGCGAGCCAGCAACCGGTAGGCCTCGAGGATCTCCTTGTCGGTGACCGAATCGATCAGGCCACCCGATTCGTCGCGAGCCGCCTCGGCCTGCGACCAGGACGCCGGGTTACCGATCCGGATCGCGGTAGCGATGGTGATCGGCTTGGCGACCGGCACGCCGAGCACGATAGGAGCCGCACCGGCGGCCTGAAAGCCATACATCTTCGGGGTATCGGCGACCACGCCGTCCCGGTGGTATTCGGTGTAGCCCTTCCAGTACGCGGTTATGTTGCCGGCGTTGCCGACCGGGATGCAATGGATATCCGGCGCCCGGCCGAGCACGTCACAGATCTCGAAGGCCGCGGTCTTCTGGCCGTCGATCCGGTCGGGATTCACCGAGTTCACCAGCGCCACCGGGTAGTCCACCGCCAGTTTGCGTGCCAGTTCCAGGCAATCGTCGAAGTTGCCGTCGACCTGCAGCAGCCGGGCGCCGTGCACCAGGGCCTGAGCCATCTTGCCCATGGCGATCTTGCCTTGCGGGACGAGGACCGCGCAGACCATGCCGGCCCGGACGGCGTAGGCCGCGGCCGAGGCCGAGGTGTTGCCGGTCGAAGCGCAGATGACCGCCTTCGCGCCGGCCTCGGCCGCCTTGGAGATCGCCATCGTCATGCCACGGTCCTTGAACGAGCCGGTCGGGTTGGCGCCCTCGACCTTCAGGTACACCTCCGCGTCCACCAGCTCGGACACCCGCGGGGCCGCCACCAGCGGCGTTCCACCTTCGTACAACGTGATGACCGGCGTGCTCGCGGTGACCGGTAGCCGGTCGCGGTAGGCCTCGATCAGCCCCGGCCACGCGCTCGAGTTCGGACCACTGGTGTAGTGCCGTCCGGGCATTCGATCTCTCTCCTCGTCGATGACGTCATCGTGCGTGCGAGGCGGCGCTGCGTTGCGCCGACTGGAAGAACTCGTTCGGACGGGCTAGTCCGAGGGCAGGCCCTCGACCCGCATCACGCTGCCGACCCGGCGGATGAAGTCGTACTCCGCGATCCGCCGGACGGTGGCCGAGAGGGCTGCGTCGGGCGCGACGTGGGTGACCAGCACCAGTGTCGCGGCCTCGCCCTGACCCTCTTGCCGGACGGTCTGGATGCTGACCCCGTTGTCGGCAAAGGCACTTGCCACCGAGGCCAGTACGCCGGGCTTGTCCGCCACGTCCAATGCCACGTGGTAGCGGGTCGCCACCTCGCCGATCGGCTGGATTGCCAAGTCCGCATAAGCACTTTCACCGGCGCCTCGGCTGCCGCTGAGCCGGTTGCGGGCGACTGCCACCAGGTCCCCGAGCACCGCGCTCGCGGTCGGTTGGCCGCCGGCGCCACGACCGTAGAACATCAGCGAACCGGCCGCCTCTGCCTCGACGAAGACCGCGTTAAAGGCATCGCCGACGCCGGCCAGCGGGTGGCTTTTCGGAATCATCGCGGGGTGAACCCGGACGGCCACCGACGGCTCGGCCTCGCTGCCGGAACGCTCGCAGATGGCCAGCAGCTTGACCGTGCAGTTCATCGCGGCCGCGCTGGCCACGTCCGCCGCGGTGACCTCGCTGATCCCCTCACGGTAGACGTCGGAGGCAGTTACCCTGGTATGAAAGGCCAAACCCGCCAGAATGGCCGCTTTCGCGGCGGCGTCGAAGCCGTCCACGTCAGCGGTCGGGTCGGCTTCGGCGTAGCCCAGCGCGGTCGCCTCGGCCAGCGCCTCGGAGAATCCCGCGCCACTGGAAGCCATCCGGGACAGGATGAAGTTGGTAGTGCCGTTCACGATGCCGATCACTCGGGTGATCCGGTCACCGGCCAACGATTCCCGCAGCGGCCGCAGCAGCGGGATGGCGCCGGCCACCGAGGCTTCGTAGTACAGGTCGACCCCGTTGGCGCTGGCCGCCGCGTGCAGGCTGGCACCGTCCTCGGCGAGCAGTGCCTTGTTCGCGCTGACCACGCTCTTGCCGGTCTTCAACGCCGTCAGCAGCAGCGACCTGGCCGGTTCGATACCACCGATCACTTCGACCACGATGTCGATATCGTCGCGTTCTACGAGGGATTGCGCGTCGGTGGTGAGCAGTGCTTGGTCGACATCCGGGTGCCGGTTCAGTCGCCGGACGGCGATCGCGGCCAGTTCCAACCGGGCACCGACCCGGGCCTGCAGGTCGGCGGCCTGCTCGCTGAGCAGCGTGGCCACCGCGGTTCCGACGACGCCACAACCGAGCAGCGCGACCCGGATCGGTTTGGTCTCGTTCATCGGAGCTCCTTGGTCAGCTGATGCCAGCCGACATCGGTGGCCATCACCTCGTCGAGGCTTTCCCGGCGCACGATCGTCCGGGCCTGGTCGCCGGTCACCGCGATCACCGGCGGCCGGGGAATGCGGTTGTAATTGCTGGCCATTGCGTAACAGTAGGCGCCGGTCGCACCGACCGCGAGCAGGTCGCCGGGACCGATATCGCCGGGTAACCAGCACTCGCGCACCACGATGTCCCCACTTTCGCAGTGCTTTCCGACCACTCGGCAGCGTTGCGGAGCGACCGTCGAGGTACGGTTGGCCAGCACTGCGGTGTAGTCGGCGTCGTACAGCGCGGTCCGGATGTTGTCGCTCATCCCGCCGTCCACCGAGACGTAGGTACGGACCAGGCCGCCGTCCAGGGTGATCGGCTTGACCGTGCCCACCTCGTACAGCGTGATCATCGACGGGCCGATGATCGCGCGGCCGGGCTCGACCGCGAGCCGGGGCACCGCGATCCCCGCCGATCCGCACTCGCGCTCGATGATGGTGCGCAACCGGGCGGCGATCTCGGCCGGCGACTGCGGATCGTCGCCGTCGACGTAGGCGATGCCGAGGCCGCCGCCGAGATCGATCTCGGGGAGCTCGACAGCATGGGCATCACGGATCTGGGCAAGCAACTCGACCACCCGGTGGGCGGCCACCTCGAAGCCGGCGGTGTCGAAGATCTGCGAGCCGATATGGGAATGCAGGCCGAGCAACCGCAGCTCCGGACGGGCGAGCACGCTGGCCACCGCGGCCAGCGCCTGCCCGCTGGCGAGGGAGAATCCGAACTTCTGATCCTCGTGCGCGGTCGCGATGAACTCGTGGGTGTGTGCCTCGACGCCGACCGTGACCCGGATCAGCACGTCCGGCCGGCTGCCGGCCTCGGCCGCGAGCTCGGCCAGCCGGGTGATCTCGATCTGGCTGTCCAGCACGATCCGGCCGACACCGGCCTCGACCGCCTGGCGCAGCTCGGCGACCGATTTGTTATTGCCGTGCAGGGCAATCCGGGCCGGATCGACGCCGGCGCGCAGCGCGATCGCCAGCTCACCGGCGGTGCACACGTCGATGCCCAGGCCCTCGTCGGCGATGATCGAGGCGACCACGGTGCTCATGAATGCCTTGCCCGCATAGAACACATCGCCGCCGACGAAGGCCGCCGCGTAGGTCCGGGCGCGCTCCCGCAGGTCCTCGGTGTCCAGCACGAAGGCCGGCGTGCCGAACCTGGTGGCAAGCTCCGTCACCGGGAGCTGCCCGATGCTCAGCTCACCGGTAGCGCCACGTCGCGCGCCGATCGGCCAGATCCGCGGGTTGAGCTCGTTGACCTCGACCGGCGCGGCCGGTTCGTTGCCGGCCAGCACGTGGCCGTGGCTGGGGCCGGCGGGGTGCGCGGATCGGCTCATTTGCGATCAGGTGCGGACACGCCCAGCAGCGCCAGGCCGTTGGCGAGCACGGTCTTGGTCGCCACGTCCAACCACAACCGGGTGCGGTTGATGTCGGTAATTTCCTCATCGCCCTTGGGTATTACCCGGCAGCTGTCGTACCAGCGGTGGAAGTGGCCGGCCAACTCTTCCAGATACCGGGCGACCCGGTGCGGCTCGTGCAGCAGGGCCGCCTGGGCGACCACCCGCGGAAAGTCGCCGAGCGCGGTGAGCAGCGTCGTCTCGGTTTCGTGGTCGAGCAATTCCGGCTCGAAGACGTCCAGGGTGATGCCGACCGCGGCGGCGTTCTTCAGCACGTTGGCCGTCCGGGCGTGGGCGTACTGGACGTAGTGCACCGGGTTCTCGTTGGTGGCCCGGGTTAGCAGGTCCAGGTCGATGTCGATGGACGAGTCGGTGGACGATCGGGCCAGCTGGTAGCGGGCGGCATCCACCCCGACCGCGTCGACCAGATCCTCCTGGGTCACCACATTGCCGGCCCGCTTACCCATCCGGACCGGCTGGCCGTCCTTGACCAGGTTGACCATTTGCCCGATCAGGACCTGCAGGTTGTCACCGGGGGTGTCGCCGAAGCAGGCGCACATCGCCATCAGCCGGCCGACATAGCCGTGATGATCGGCCCCGAGCATGATCACTACCCGGTCGAAACCACGTTCCCGCTTGTCCAGGTAGTAGGCGAGATCGCCTGCGATATAAGCAGGTTCGCCATCGGCCTTGATGACCACCCGGTCCTTGTCGTCCCCGAAGTCGGTGGTCCGCAGCCAGACCGCGCCGTCGGCCTCGAAGATCCGACCCTGGTCGCGCAGCCGGGCGATGGCCCGGTTGACCGCACCGGACTCGTGCAACGAGTTCTCGTGGGTATAGACGTCGAAGTCCACCCCGAACTCGTGCATGCTCGCCTTGATCTCGGCGAACATCAGATCGACGCCACGCGCCCGGAGGGCCTCCTGCGCCTCATCCCGGGGCAGCGCCGGAAGCCCGGGCCGCTCGGCGACGATCCGGCTCGCGAGCTCGCCGATGTAGGCCCCGGCATAGCCATCCTCGGGGGTGGGCTCCCCCAACGCGGCGGCCAGCAGCGAGGTGGCGAACCGGTCGATCTGCGCGCCGTGGTCGTTGAAGTAGTACTCCCGGGCGACCTCGGCCCCGGCCGCGGTCAGGATCCGGGCCAGCGAGTCACCGACCGCGGCCCACCGGACGCCACCGATATGCACCGGGCCGGTCGGGTTGGCCGAGACGAATTCCAGGTTGATCCGCCGGCCGGCCAGCGCGTCACCATTGCCATAGGTGGCGCCGGCCTCGACGATCGAACGGGCGAGCTGGCCCAGCGAGCCGGCCTCGATGGTGATGTTGAGAAAGCCGGGGCCAGCAATGTCGACGGCGGCGATGCCGGCCGACTCGGTCAAAGCCTTGGCGATCGCCTCGGCGACCTGCCGCGGGGGCTTGCCGGCCGGCTTGGCCAACCGCAGCGCGATATTGGTGGCGTAGTCACCGTGGGCGCGGTTCTTGGGGCGCTCGATGACGATCTCGTCCGGGATCTCGACGGCGAACTCGCCGGAATCGACCGCGCGCGCTATGGCGTCGCGGATGGCGGAACACAGCTCGTCAGGGGTCACCGGGTCAATGTTAGTGGGGTGCCTCGCGCGGATTTTAGCCATGTCGGGGCTGGTGACCGCTGCCCAACAGCGATCCACAGATTCACGACTTAGACTCACTGGGACGACAGGGCAGCAATTGCTACCCCAATGGGATGAAAGCGACTCGATGACGAATCCGACGAAGCCGGCATCCGGCGGCCCGAAGAAAAGCCGACCCGGCGCCGATCCGAAATCCAGCGTCAAGCCTGGCGCGGGCAAGGCTCCCGCCGGCAATGCCGCGGCCAGCAAGGCCGGCGGCGGTAAGGGCCCGGCGGCCCGCGCCCAGTCGAAGAAGATCGTCAACCAGCGCCAGACGCCGTGGGGCCTGATCATCACCACCGTGGTGATCGTGGCGTTGGCTGTCGGCGTCATCGGTTACGCGCTGCACCAGGGCAAGAAGAGTTCGACGGCTACCAACAACCCGGACAAGATCGTCGGCATCGTGCACAAGAGCTTTCCCGGCGGTAACCACGTCAACGGCGTGATCAAGTACGCCGAGTCGCCGCCGATGGGTGGCCCGCACGCCCCGGTCTGGGCCGACTGCACCGGGACCGTCTACCCGAACCAGATCGCCAGTGAGAACGCGGTCCACGATCTCGAGCACGGCGCGGTCTGGATCACCTACAAGCCTGGCCTGCCCAACGACCAGCTCGACGTGCTGACCAAGTTGGTGTCCGGTCAGCAGTACATGATCCTGACTCCGTACGCCGGCTTGAAGACCAATGTGTCGCTGCAGGCATGGGGTTACCAGCTGTTCGTCGACTCGGCCAGCGATCCCCGGGTCACCCAGTTCATCACCGACCTCAAGCTGAGCCAGACCAACACCCCGGAGCTAGGCGCGAGCTGCACCAACGCCGCGTTCAAGACCAACCCGAGTACGCCGGGTCACCCGACAGATTCCTGATGAGCATTCTGACCACTCCTGGGCTGGCGACCGAACCGGTCGCCGAGCCACCGCGCGGGCCGTCCCGGCTGGTCACCGTGCTGCTCACGGTGATGGCGATCGCCGCGCTGGTGCTCTCCGGAGCGGCCGGGTACGTGCTCGGGCATCGCACCAACGGATCGTCCATGCCGGACAGCAACTCGGTGGATGCCGGCTTCGCCTGGGACATGTCGGTGCACCATCTGCAGGCGGTCACGATGGCTGGCTATGCCCGTGACCACAGCACCGACCCGATCGTCCGGACGCTGGCGTATGACATCGAGACCAGCCAGTTCAACCAGGTCGGCCAGATGCAAGGCTGGCTGGACGTCTGGGGTTTGCCGCCGCAGAACCCGAACTCGCAGATGGCGTGGATGGCCGCGTCCGGGCACGATCACCTCTCTGCCGACGGGTTGATGCCCGGGATGGCCACCCAGGCTCAGGTCGCCAAGCTGGAGACGCTTACCGGCAAGCCGTTGGACATTTACTTCATGCAGCTGATGTTGCATCACCACCAGGGCGGTCTGCCGATGGCCCAGTGGGCGGCCGACCATGCCAGCACCGCCTACGTCCGCAATGCCGCGCAGAAGATGGCCACCGCGCAGAGTGCCGAGATCCTGTCGATGGAACAGCTGCTGCGCGAGCGCGGTGCCAGCCCGCTGCCGCCACCGGCCTGATCCACTCGCTTTCGGGCTTTGTGGCTTTTCGGCGGCGGGCCGCTGGTCGGTCGCGCTCAGCGCTGCTGATACGATTCCGGACGGCTTGCTGACCCACCCAGGTCGGCTGGTTGGGCCCATAAGGCCCCCGTAGCTCAGGGGATAGAGCGCTACCCTCCGGAGGTAGAAGCGCAGGTTCGAATCCTGCCGGGGGCACTGAATGAACTAGACCCCGCCACGCTTTTCGGCGGGGTCTAGTTCATTTTGTTCCTTGCGGATTCGGGAGGAGCTGTCCGGACGAGGAACGAGTTCGGACAGCGACGGCTCCTGCCGGGGGACAACTTCCACGAAGAGGGCGAACTGCGGGTCGCCGGTTCGAATCCCGTCGGATCCAAGGAGCGACTCGACGGCTGACGATGCACCGAAAACTCCCGGTCTCACACCAGTCATAGCGCCGGTTCGCTATGACTGGTGTGACCTCAACCGTCGCCATCGCAAGCACCCGCTCCGAGCCACTCGGCAAGCCGGACCTGTCAAGCCAACGTCGCGGGAAGGCCAGGGCTGCCACCGAACGGCTGTTGACGTTAGTACTACCGCCACCAGTCCAGTTTCAACCTTCAGTCATTACAGCCCTAACTCCATCGCCAGCGGAAAATTAGATCCATAAGTGGCGAACCTGTGGGCCCGAAGTGCCGGCTGCCAGACGTGCAGCCTTCGCCTGGCAAAGCGCCGAGTGCTCTGCGGGTCAAAAAGTGGTGCACTTGTGTCATACTCTGCCGAACGACTAGGCGGACGTGCCGCCGCGTCGCGCCGGGGGGCCACATGGAGCCTAGTGAATTTTCTGCGGCCGAGGATCTCGCCGATTTTCACCGTAGATTCGAGGAACTCTCCAAAAATATCGTGTCATTCATTCGCGGCCAGGACTCCGTTGTGCGAATGGCGCTGGTCTGCTTGTTCGCTGAAGGTCATATCCTTCTGGAAGGTGTTCCCGGAGTGGCGAAGACCTCGCTGGCGAGAGCTATTTCGAGAGCAATATCGGATTGTCAGGTAAAGCGAATACAATTCACTCCCGACCTGCTGCCCGCAGACATCACTGGCACTCAATTCTACGACCGCCGAGACAGTACCTTTAGTTTTCGACCTGGGCCGATATTCGCAAATGTCGTGCTGGGCGACGAGATCAATCGGGCCTCGCCGAAAACTCAGTCGGCAATGCTGGAGGTGATGGCCGAGCGCCAGGTCACGATCGATGGGGTGCGGCACCCGGTGCCCAGGCCGTTCCTCTGCGTTGCCACCCAGAATCCTATCGAACATCAGGGCACCTATCCATTGCCGGAAGCACAGCTGGATCGCTTTATGATGATGCTCAGGATGGGATACCCGGGTCAGTTCGAAGAAACCCAGATCATTACCAGCGGAATTAACAGAGAAACTCCTGATACGACGATCCAGCCAATGATGAGCTTGATGGAAATGGATGCGATGATTCGGACCGTTCGGCAGGTTCACGTGAGCGATCGGATCAAGCAATACATAGTCGCGATCGTGTCGGCCACCCGAACGGCGAGCGATCTCATCCGACTCGGAATAAGTCCGCGGGGCGGTCTCGTCCTTGCGCAAGCCGCTCAATCGCATGCCGCGGCCCGCGGAAGTGCGATCACGACCACCGACGATGTTAAGGCTGTGGCTGTCCCCGTCCTACGCCACCGACTGTTGTTGACTCCCGAGGCGGCCGCTCGTTTGCGAGACACCGACGATCTACTCAAGGAATTGATTGCGGACGTCGCTGCTCCGGAAAGTCTTCATCGCTAGCCATGAAGCTGACCAGGACGGGTTTGGGCGTAGTGCTCAGTGCTGCTGGCCTGCTCACGGCGGGATTGCTAGGCCACTACCCCGAACTTGTGCTATTGGGAACAGCTTCTGCGGTCGGCCTCCTGGTCGGAATCGGATGGCTAAGAGCAGTCCCGCCGGACGTGGGCGCAGCTCGAGAATTCCGCCCGACCCGCCCCACCGAGGGCGACTCCGTCACGGTCCTGCTGACCGTCACCAACAACAGAGGGCGCCGAAGCCCGCCGCTGATGATGACTGAACAAGTCGGCGCACAGCTGATCCCAGTAGAAATACCCAGTCTGGCCGGCGGGGAAACCAGGCGACTATCTCACCAGATCGAGATGAGCAGACGCGGAAAATACTTGATGACTGCGCCGACCATTGGGCATTCAGACCCGTTTCGACTGTTCTACACTCATAGTCCGGGCGCGGCATCGGTGGTCCTTTACGTGCATCCTCGCGTCAGTCGAGGAGTGACGCCGATCTCCACTGGCGGAGTTCGCGACGCAGAAGGACCAACCTCGGCTAGTTCACCGCAGGGCGGCATCGCCTTTCACAGCCTTCGGGACTATCAGCCCGGGGACGACTGGAGACTCATCCACTGGCGAGCGACCGCCAAGCGGGACGAGTTGACGGTTCGTCACCACGTAATCCCTGACGAACCGCGGCACGTGGTCTTCCTTGACACAAGCATGGCACCCTACACCGATGAGACGTTCGACGATGCCGTTCGGGTGGCCGCATCGCTGTGTGTAGCGGCACGATCTGCTGGATTCCCGCTGCAGCTTATGACTACGGGCGGTATGTCGATAACGCTCGACGGGCAGAACGCCCTACGCGACGTCACGCCTGCCCTCGACCTGTTGAGCGAGGTCGAGCGATCGGCTGACCACCCCGGCGTCGCAAGTATCGCCTCCATGCCTTGGCGGGGAGAGGCTCTCGCACTGGGCGTCGTTACCGGCCAGGCACAGCCCAGCGATTTGGCAATGCTGTCAGCTGTGCGGTCTCGATTTCTGACGATCAGCCTGGTTCAAGTGGGTGAACTCATTTCGAAGCCTGGACCCGCCATCCGAGGTGTCGTCGGCCTGGGTTTGCGCAGCAGTGAGGAGTTTGCGGCTCGATGGAACCAACTGGTGAGGAGCTGAAAAGGCCGCCTCGGAGGATGGCCGCTGGCATATCGCGACCGTCCTGGTTGGAGGTCGGGCTTTGCGCGGCGACGACGGAGATAGCAGCGCTTGCCTGGGGCCCTTTCTTTGCAGGGTCGGGCTATCTCATTCCGATGACGCTGGCAATTGTGGCGGGCACGTTGATGGCGATCATTGCTGCGGCCTATCGCTGGCCGCCCGAGTGGACCTTGCTCGCCGGCCTCCTTTTGACCGGCTCGGTACTGGCCTACGCGGTCTACCGCTCGACACTCGACTTCGGTGTTCCTACTGCGCGGACTTTGCGGAGGTCGACCGAAGGCATCGCGAGCGGCTGGGTGCGCATGCTGACGGTGGAACTGCCAGCCGACGCTCGCCCAGACCTTCTCGCCACTCCGGTGGCCCTCAGCGCGATCGCTGCCTTCGCCGGGGTGTTGATCGCCATCCGGACACGTGCGGTTTTGGCGCCGATAGCGCCGGCTTTCGTACTTCTACTGACCGGTTTGCTCTATTCGGCCGACCAGAATCAGTCACACCTGCTCCCGACTGCGACGCTGCTGGCGGTTGCCGCCGTCCTGACGGTGATCCGCGCCGGATCCGCGGGCGCGAGGGCCACGCATCACGATGAGACACTGCTGCTTACTCCCGGTGGCAGGTCAAGTTTCTTGCCGATAGGCGCACTCATCTCCGCTGCCCCCGCCATCGCAGCTGTGCTGCTGCTGGCGGTCGCGAGCGCCTATGCCGTGCCATCGGTCGACCACGGGGCGCGCTTCGATCCACGGTCGCTGAAGACGACACACCTGCAGGTGGCCAGCACCTTGAGTCCCTTGGTGGCTGTTCGAAGTCAACTCCTGCAGAGACCGGTTCGGCCGGTGCTGGAGGTGAGACTGCTGGGATCAAGCGAGCAGGGCACCATCGATCGAGTACGTATTGCCGCCCTTGGCGAGTTCGACGGCGCCAACTGGTCGTCTCTGGACAACTTCATCGTCGTGGGACACAAGCTGGCACCTGACCCGAGGATCAGTCAGTCTCTGACGATAAGTGCACGCATCACTATTGACGATCTTCCAACGCCGTTCCTACCCGAATTCGGCCGACCGACCGAGATCACCTCCCTATCCGGCACGGTTGGGCAGGTCGGCTTCAGTTCCACATCGGGAAACCTCGCTACCAGCGCCAGCTCGCTCCATGGCATTGCCTATGACATTGCCGCAGACCTTCGCCCGCGCACTGATGCACTCGAGCGGGCGACGCCGGGCGACGCCGCACAATTCTCGGGGGACAACTCGGCGCGCGCATCCACGCCACCAGAGATCATGACCTTGGCGCACCGCCTGACCGACAACCTTTCCAACCCCTACGACAAACTGGAAGCGATCGAACGGTATCTGCGGACCTTCCCCTACGACCTGCACGGAGCGCCCGGAGAGGGCTACTCCACGATCTCTCGCATACTGACGGGTTCAGCAGATTCAGATCACAACGGTTACGCGGAGCAGCACGCGGCGGCCTTCGCAGTGCTAGCCGAATCTCTCGGTTTCGCATCCAGGATCGCGGTCGGCTACGTCCTTCGAAATGGCCACCACAACGCCTTTACGGTGACTACCTCCGACGCTCACGCTTGGCCGGAGGTCTACTTCATGGGCTACGGCTGGGTGCCCTTTGAACCGACCGACCCCTCGCGGTCGGCAAAGAGCAAAACCAGCCCGCTCAAGGACACGACAGTGGAAAACACAACGACGATCGTGCCTCCGGTAACGACAGGAACTGCCCTCGCACCCATTCCGAGTGCGCATGGTGCTCCGGGCAATGGTCTCGTTTCGGTCTTGGTGGGCACCGCGATCAGCGCGGCAGTGCTCGTCTCGGTACTTGTCGTGCTTGAGCTGGCCACAGCGCTCAGCAAGGGCCGTCGCAGGCGGCGGAGACGCCGGCACGCCGACCTGGCCGAACGTGTCTTCGGCGCATGGCAAGAAGTTCAGGACCGGCTCGTTGAGTGTCGCATCACGATCCCGGCCGCGTTGTCCGCGAACGAACTCGCAGAACATGCGGCGAAGACACTCCCTAGCGACGCCGGTCCTCCGCTTCGCTCACTCGCTCGGATCGCGACGGAGGCCTTCTTCGGCGAAGAGATGACCGAACAATCCATTGCGCGGTCCTGGGCTCTGGAAAGGGAGCTCCGGCGCATGCTCAAGCCTGGTCGCTGGCCCATTGCAAGCCGTTTGTACTTCTGGCTCGACCCCCGACCGATCCTTGCTCGCTGGCGCATCTCGATCTATCGGCGCCGGGTGCTCAAACCCATGCAGTCGAGGTAATGATGTTTGTTTCGAGGAAAAGACTGCTGCTCGGAGGCAGAGCCCGAGTGTGGCTGGCTGGAGTCATTGCCTGCGCGTTGGCGGTCGCGGTGACCCTACTGGGGATGGGTCATGGCTACCCCACGGTGCGATTCGCCCTGCACCCCGGCGCAGCCTGGGTATCGTCAAATCAGACCGGGCAGCTCACACTCATCGATGGCCCCTCGGCACGTGCGACCGCGTCGTCGAGCGTCGCCGATACCTCAACGGTTATCGGACAACTCAAGGTGGCCCCGCCCGGCAGCCATCTGACCATCGTGCAGCAGGGCGCCAATGCCTTTGCCATCAATCAAGCTGCGGGATCGATCACCCGCATCGATGGCGCCCGCATCGTCCCCTCAGCTGGGCCGAACCTGGTCGCCGGAGTAGCGGTCGCCGGAGCAGCGGACTATCTATCGGGATTTGTGGCCGGTGACGTGCTCTACATACTCGACGAACGGCACGGATTGCTCAGCGTCGTTGACTCCCGTTCACTCAACGCACTCGGCCCCCGGCTGTCGGTCGCGGGCGTCACCGCGACAAACACAGCCGTGACCGCCGGCCGGCTGTGGGCGCTCGACTCACAAAGCGGCAATCTGGTCTCGTTCTCCGCGACGACGAAACATGTCTCGGTTCACGTTGCTACGCCCGGCCACGGCCTGCTGACCATCGCCGATGGTCAGCCGATTGTGCTGGACACAGCTCAAAACAAGCTAACCCTGATCTCGGCATCATCTGGCCGGCCCCAGCAGTCCATCGATGTCGACCTGAGACAAGGCGATCAAATCATGCTCAGCGGAGCACCTGCCGACCGGAGCGTCTTCCTTGTCGTTGCGTCTCGCGGAGTGCTGATCGTCTGCGGATTCTCGAAACGGTCGTGTCTGGATCCGGTACAGCTCGGCTCTACGTCGGCGCATTACGGAGCCGCAGTAACAGCCACTGGACATGTCTTCGTACCGAACTACTCGATGGGTCGAGTCACCGACATCGATCTCGACACACTCAACCCGGTGCAGGCGAGCTTGTTCGACAACCAGACGAAGACCTTCGACCTCTTCGCACGCGACGGATATGTCTTCTACAACGACCCAAATGGCAATCGTGCTGGCGTCATAGATGCCGACGGCACGGTGCACCGTCTTGCCAAATACGTCCAAACCAAGCCAACCGGCGGCCATAATTCGGTGCCGGCGTCCGGTGGCCAACCCCCCAAATCGCCATCGGCGGCGATCGTCACAACAACGCCATCGACCAAGCCCGGTCAACCGCAATCCACGCCCGCCTGGACCCCACCACCGCCAGTTATCACACCGCAAGTGACACCTGGTGCACCGCCTCCGACAACCGCACCACCGCTCGCCTTTCAGATTGAGCTAACCGTTTCGCCCAACTCACCGCTTGTAGGAGACTCGGTGGAGTTCGCCGCCAGGATCAGTGGCGGCACTCCGACACAATGGGCCTGGACCGTCACGAGCAGCAGCGGTGGACCGGTGGAAGCGTCCGCTCCGACGCCCACCCTCACCCATATATTCAGAAGCGCCGGAACCTATCGGGTCACGCTTACGGTCTCGCGAGGCAGCACCACCGCGACCAAGTCAGGATCGGTCACGGTCAGAACCCAGCCGGTACAGGTGCATTGTGGTGACACGATCACTTCAAGCGTTACGTTGACCAATGACCTTACCTGCCAGGGGAATGGCCTGATCATCGGTGCCAACAACCTGACCATTGACCTGAACGGCCACCGGATCAGCGGCGCAAGCGCCGGAACCGGCATCCAGATCTCGCCGGACTTGCCCTCCAGCGGGCTGCAATTGACCGTCCGGAACGGGGCAGTGCGCGATTTCGCAACCGCGATCGACGTCGAAAACAACGGCGGGAACACGAACGGCCTGCTGACGCTGAGAAACCTCACCCTGGCCAGCAACGCACTTGGCCTGGGCACGTCGTGGCTGGGACTAACCGCTGCGATCTCCGGATCCAGCTTCCAGGCCAACACCACCGGCATCGGCGCGAACTCGACCGTCTCGGGGTTCCTCGGCACCCTGAATGCGGTGTCCAGCAGTTTCTCGACGAACGTGACCGCAATAAACCTGAAGAGCAACAGCCGGTCGATCAGCGTGGACAACTCGGTGTTCACCGGCAACGGTACCGGCCTGCGCGCACACAACGGCTCGGTGTCGGTGACGAACAGTCGTTTCATCAACAACCCACAGGCGATCGTGACAAATCAGGACGCCGCGGTTATCACCGGCAACGTAATCCAGGGTAGCAGCCAGGTCGGACTGGACATTTCAGATGACTACTACTTCCTGTCCGTCACCGGCAACACGATCACCGGATCCGGCATCGGGATCCGGGTGATCGGGACCACCGATGGTAGTTCACGGACGGTGGCCAACAACGCTATCAGCGGCAATGGCTCGGCCGGTATCTTCGTGTACCTGAACGGCGGCGGCATGACCCTGAAGGCCAACACGGTGCGCAACAACGGATTCGCGCCGGGCGGCTACACCGACCCGGGCGGCAAGCCGCTGATCGACGGGATCTGGACGAATACGGTGCCTAACCGCAGTGCCACGATCGAAATCGCTGGCAACACCGCCGCCGACAATGCCGGCTACGGGATCGCCGCCTACCAAGCGACCGATGGCGGCGGCAACATCGCCCACGGCAACGGCAACCCCGCTCAATGCATCGGAGTCCGCTACACAGCGTGAAGGGGTGGCGCAGAACCGCCCCGCGTGCCGAGCATCCGGATCGGGAGCCGTGGCGGTCGTCTACAACGCGACTGGGTTCCGTTCGTTCAATTCGAGCCGCCTGAGTGCCGCAACAGAGCCAGCAGTCTACGAACTGTGGCTTGGACGATCTGAGGGTCACCATTGAAGGCTCCGCTTTTAAGCAGCGGAGAGCCTGCAGACAATCGAGCCGACAGACGTTCCACCACATCCGTTCGATTCTGCATTAGTCGATCAGCGAAATTACCGAGCGACGAAAACGTCAAGTAATGCAATTCTAGTAGACTCCGCAGCAGCTCGTATTCCTCGAAGGCCAGCCAATACTCCCTTTGCGTGAGCAGATCGGCGAAAGCGGGCTCAAGTGCCCTCACCAGGTGCCGACTCAATGGATAGGAATGCTGGATGCCATGCCAAAGTGGCCACTCTCGAACAATACGGGTGTCAGCTACCGTGCGGGGAGAGAGAGCACGCAGCAAGGAGGGATCGATGTGCCGAAGATGGCGCACCTTGATCTTCAACAGGAGGTCGAATACCAGCTCATCTCGGTCGAACGCCAGTGCGGCTATCCCTATGGCATAGCTGATGAGCAGGGCCGGATAACCAGAAGCCTCTGACCACGGCTCATCCAGGCTGATATTGCGCGGACGATTTGCCAGCTCGTCGGCGATTCGTATCCACAATGCTTGCTGGTCGGGTTCGGCGACTTGGACGCCGGATGCCATGAGCTGGGCCAGTTCAGCAACGCAACCCTCGTAAGCAGCGAAGAGAGCATGATGACGAGGGGGGATCTCGTCCTTGAATTCATCGATGCTCGCCGGCGGGTTCCTCACCGCCTCGATCTGCCGTTCGGATCGTTTCAGCGCGGCCTGCATCATCCCGGCCGGAAGGTGCCGCTCTCTTCCCAATAGTGCTCGCTGAAGCTCCTGCGCTCCGAAGCGATAGCTTCGAACGGTTTCGGTCGCAATCTTGTTCTGCGACACATGCAACTGTGGCAGCATAACGGAGCCACCATCCTCACGCTCAGAGAGGCCCGTTACTGGATTGCGAGCCAGCGCCAGACTGTCCACAACGGACACCGTTCGCCGCTGAGCCATTGGCAATTGTTTCGCAGCGAGAGTTTCGAGTAGTGACTCGTAGATGACCCTCAGGGTAAGCAATTCAGGACCACCTGGCAGGCCTCTTCTCAAGATGTCAATCAACTCGCCAGAGAAGGCCGTATATTCTGCACCAACCGGCGCCAAGGACGGATCCGAGCTTGGCGAAGACGCAAGGACGAATATTCCGTCGAGAGTCAACCTTGCATCCACCAGGTCATCAACTGAGGCCATGCTGTTCACGGCTAGACCTGAGAAGCAACAATCAAGCACCAAAATGTTCAACCTTGCTCGGCGAGGCGACAGTGTTTTAATGAGTGATGTCACCGGCAAGGCTGTGTAGTCTAGTGGATTCCCGCCTTTTTTGGCATCGGTCTCCCCCAGAGCAAGGTAGAGATTGCCGTCATCGTCCAATACGCCATGCCCAGCGTAGTACACCAGGAGCGTATCCATGGCCTGGCTTGCAATCTGACCGACAAGCGCCAGATCACCAACTTGTCGCGGATCGGCGACAATCGTGCATCTGTCGGGGCTGAACCCTCCATAGCTCGGATCTGTCAGAGCTCCGGCCAGATCGCGTATGTTGTTCGCTATCGCAGGCAAGTCGCTGAGGGTCGGATCCTTGAATTTAGTAACACCGATCAGCACCGCCCAGGAATTTCCGGCTTCAGGAAGCCGGGACTCGATCAAGGAGCGTCCTTGTCGGAATCGTCAAGCAACGCCTTGATCTGCTGGAAGATCTCGGCAGGATTGGCGCGGTCGCTCGTCATCTCAAACAACCGACCCTCGGAGGTCTGACTGATCTTCAATGAGAGCTGGGGTTTGCGGTACCGCAACCACACGGACAGTGACCGCGCAAGAGCGGTAGCTGTTCCCCCGGTCAGCAAGCTGACTACGACGGCCGTCGCATCGGCACCCATCTGTTCAGGCCGAACTGGCGCATCGATGAGACTCACTTGACCCCGAAGCGCGGGTTCATCCGCAAGCCACGAATACAGCGACCGTAGATTGTCGCCCGCGCCGCCACCGTCTTCGTCCACGACGAGCCGCACCGCCAATTGACTGTCCATGCGTCCTCCTCTGGCAGGCTGCCGCACTTCATGCGGTAGGCAACGAGTGTATGGGAGACCGACCCGTTAGAAGCTGGCGCTGAGAAACCTGACACTCCCATTCAACTACAACGACAGCGCAGTACCGAGCGCGGCGATCTGGCAGCATCTGAGCCCGACGAGTTCCGCAACCACGGCTACCGAGTGATCGACTGGATCGCCGACTACTACCTGGTATCGACTCGTTGCCGGTGCTCCCTCAGGTCGCACCTGGGAGGTCCACGGCCGGCTGCGTCCGCAACACGGGCACCAGTTCCAGCACCCAGGCTGCACGGGTAACCTCGATGACAGCGACGACGGCGTGAACGGAACGAAGAACGCAGCGTCGGGGCCGCGGTGGCCACCGCACCCCTGCCGGCGAACCCATGCCCTGGCGGCGACCCCTCCCCAGCGCTTCGTCCAGCGGCGGCGTGCTGTTCGAACCGCGTCCTGACCCCTGGCGCCGGCACGGAGTCCGGCGTCATCCTCGCCCAAGTCCTGGCGCACTCCGGTTCACAGCTCGCCTTTGACGGATTCACCACCGCAGGCGGAGGACCGGAAGGCCGCAGTGAACCTCTCGGCAGACAGGGCCGAACCAGTCAAGGCGTGGTTCATCGCCAACGGCATCCCGGCGCTGCCGACCCCAGGCTGGGGAGACAGCCACCCATCTATCCCCACTCGACTACCGACACTGAGTGGGCCGCGAACCGCCGGTGTGAGATCACCGTGACGGCAGGCACGCCGTGACAAACCTGCCGCCCACCGCCGGACCAATCATCGTGCTGATCGGAATACTGATCATCTACAGGATCGCGTTCAGTCCGCGCGCCCGGCATCCAGTGGCGCTCGAGCAAGAGCTCTGCCGAGCTGTCCACCGTCCTCCTTCCGACATTGACGCCTGCGTAGATGTCCCGCCCACATCTGCAGCAACGGGTGCGTCGAAGCTAGTGCTCGATGCCACCAGCGTCGAGTGCACTGCGTGACGAAAAGCGTGCAAATTACACTGGAATCCTGGTCGTCCGTTGATCCGCCTTAACGTAAACGCATTGGCAACGCCAAGGACGTCACAGCGGTCGGGCTCCGTCTGCATAGCTGGTTCAACCCCGCCGGGAGCACTCAATGAACTAGACCTCGCCAAGTTTTTCGGCGGGGTCTAGTTCATTTTTTCCTTGCGGGTTCGGGAGGAGCTGTCCGGACGAGGAACGAATTCGGATAGCGAGGGTTCCTGCCGGAGACACTCAGATGAGATGACTCCACAGCAGTTCGCGGGGCCTTTTCATCTGCTTGGGGGCGGCGGGCTCATCGCGCAATGGGCCTCTCTGCCGGTCTCCGTCAGGGACCGTGGCGTCCGAGGGCTGCGTCAGGCGCCGCCGGCGGACACGATGGCGTCGGTGATGAAGCCGGCGAGCAGGCCGAGGAGTAGGCCGTAGGCGACGAGGTCGGCACGTTTGGCCCGGCTAGCTATACCTAGCAGTTGTGCTATGACGTAGACGATGGAACCAGCGGCCAGGGTCAGGAAGACCACGCTGACCGGCTCTGAGGTGAAGTTGTGGCCCACCGCGGTGCCGATGAAGGTCGGGCTGCCACCGATGGCGGCCATGCCCAGCAAGAAACCCCAACTGGGCCTGCTGTCGCCGCCGTCGGCGTCTTTCTCGGCAGCCAGCGGAGCAACGATACCGAAACCTTCTGTAGCGTTGTGCAGGGCAAACCCGATCACGAGCACGGTGGCGAGGGCAATGGCGTTGCTTGCTGCTGCCTGCCCGATGGCAAGGCCTTCGGCGAAGTTGTGCAGCCCGATGCCAACCGCGATCAGCAGCGACAACCGGCGAGCCGGTGACCAGGTGGCCACGCCACGTGGGCGCCCAGGTCGCTCGGTGACGGACATGGCACCCGGTCCGACATGGCTGCGGTTGCGCCCGACGCGGGCAAGGTTGCGGTCGTAGGCGACCAGGCCGAGCAGTCCAACGGCCAGGCCAACGGCGAACAGGCCGCCGTAGCCGAAGACCGGACCGACCCCGCCGCTGCCGTCATGCAGTGCGACCAGCGCGGAATCGATGGGTTCCCACGCAGCTGAGAGAACATCCCAAAACAAGAACATGAGAACACCGACCGCGGTGGCGTTGAGGAACACCCGCAGCCCCGGCGCGGGCCTGCGCATCCGGCCCACCGGAAGCCCGAACAGGATCGTGACACCGGCGATGAAGCCGAGCAGCAAGGTCGCCGAAAGACTCATTCTGGCAGCATGCCACACCAAGGTTAGGCTCGCCTAACTCGCCTGAGCCCGGGCGAGCGCGGTGAGAAGCCCAACCACGAGGCTCACTACCGCTGCTGCAAGCCCGCCAGTTGGCACACGATGTTCAGACCTTCAGGCGTGCCAGGCCAATGTCTCTCAATGACAGCCGGCCCGGCACGTCGAATCACCGACCTCAGCACGATCGCCACCACCAGCACGTCATCGGCATAGCCGAGGATCGGGATGAAGTCGGGGATCAGATCGATCGGCGAGGCCAGATAGGCCAGCAGCAGGATCAACCGCAGCCGCACAACGATCGGTAACTCGCGATCCGCAGCCAATCTTCGCACCAGACGAAGCACGTCAGGCAACAACCTCAGAGCTTGACGCATCTGAACGGAGCCGGCGCTCCGACGCTGAACACTCCACAAAACAAAGAGCATCCCCGCATAAAGCACGATGAGACCGCCAGCAACACCGATCAGAATCTGCCACCACATGACCAGCTCAGTCCTTCCGCAGACCGGCCCTACCGCCCCGTCCTGACGCGCTCGGACACCATCGTGGCACAGGTTTCAGGGCTGAGATCAGGGTTGTCCCGGATGTGTCGCGGCACCTCTGCGCAAAGGATTACGTGGAGCTGCCGATCGCGCTAGCGTTGTCCGCGGGACGGCGGCGTCTGCGTCCATCGAGAAGGGTGCCTGTCGTGATCGAACCTCGCGAAGCGCCGAACGGCTTCGACACTCCCCGCTGGGTGCAGTGTCCGTGACAGCCACGGACGAGGTTGCGGTACCTGCCGTGCATCCGGGTGATGACTCATGGGCGGTAGAGACCCGTGGGTTGGTCAAACGCTTCGGACCCAACGTAGCCGTCAGCGGCGTCGACCTGCTGATCCCCCGTGGCTGCGCATTCGGATACCTCGGTCCTAATGGCGCCGGCAAGACCACACTGATCCGGGTGCTGCTCGGGCTCACCCGCCCCGACGGCGGCACCATGTCCCTGCTCGGCTACTCCGTCCCCAAACACCGCGACGCGGCACTGGCGCGGGTCGGCGCGATCGTCGACGAGCCACGGTTCCACGCCCATCTGACTGGCCGCCAGAACCTTCAGGTGCTGGCGGCAGCGCGCGAGCCCGCGGCGCGAGATCGCATCAACTCATCGCTGGAACGAGTGGGCATCCTGCAGCGCGCCGACGACCGGGTGTCGAAGTATTCGATGGGCATGCGGCAACGGCTCGGGGTCGCCGCCTGTCTGATCGGTGATCCCGAGCTGTTGATCCTGGATGAGCCGATGAACGGCCTCGATCCCGGCGGCATGCACGACATGCGCGACATGATCCGATCGCTCGTCGACGAGGGCCGCACGGTAGTGCTGTCCTCGCACCTGCTCGACGAGGTGCAGCGAACCTGTGACGCAGTGGCCATCGTGGACCGCGGCAAGATCATCCGGCAAGGACCAATCTCGGAGTTGCTTGCGGGTACATCGTTGACGCTGCAGGTGGATTGCTCCGAACCCGACCGAGCGAGATCCTTGCTGACGGGTACCAATCTGGCCGCACATATCGACGCAGACGTGAGCGGGTTGGAGATCACGCTGCCGGCCGACACGACCCGCGATGTCATTGCCGAGCTCGCCCGGGTCCTGGTCACTGAGGGAATTTCGGTATATCGCCTGCAGCCGGTCCAAGCGTCGCTCGAATCGTGGTTCCTGCAGGTCACGAGCCGGCTGGGTGATCCCGTTGAGTAGCACGCGCGGCACGGACGCTTCATTACCGGTGACCGACGAGCTGAGGCGCGATCACCGCGGGTCGCCGATTCCGACGGGAGCGATGATCGCCTCTCGATTCATGGAGCTGAGCAGGCGCCGCGGGCTGATGATCACGCTGGTGCTGGTGACGGTCGGTTTTCCCACCGTGTTCTTGGCCGTGCGACTGCTGCTGCACGCCCTCGCGCCGAAGACCTATGGTCCGGCCGGCGGCTACGACATCTACACCGCGATGTCTGCCGGGGTGCTCTACACCTTCGGCTTTATCGTCGCGGCAACCCTCGGTTGTACCGCCGGATCGGTGGACCTGTCCGAAGGAATGTTTCGGCACCTGGTGATCACCGGACGATCCCGGCTGGCGCTCTACCTTGCCCGGATCCCGGCCGGTCTCGCGATCATTGTTTCCCTGGTAGCCGTTGGATTCGCGATCGTCTGCGCCGTCTGCGTTCTCGCCGCTCCCTCCAAGCTCAGCTATGACGGGGTAGCCGTGCCAGCCGGCCTGTCCCAGAGCGGCCTGGAAAGCTGGGCCGCCGACAACGCCACCAAAGTCGTCTGCGGCTTCTCCTACAACGGCCCGACAACTCAGGGCGTGGGGTGTGACAACGGCCCTGGTGGACCCGGTGTCGTTACCAACGGACCGTCAGGTGGTGCGGTACCCGCTACCGACGCGCAGATCAAGGCCGCGGCCGTCGAGATCGCACGACAGGACTACTCGGATTACCAGAAGCAATTCCTTTACCCGCCCGGCTCCCTGATGATCAAGACCGGGCTGTGGCTCGAACTCGAGGCAACTGTCGGGTTCATCGTCGGCCTCGGGCTCGGATCGCTACTCGGGCAGCGAACCGTGGCGGTGATCCTGATGATCGTGCTGGAGATCATCCTGACGCCAATCGCCATCCGAACCCAGATACCTCACTTCGGCAACCTGCAACGGAGCATCATCGGCGTCGCCACCGCCCACCTCGAGCCCGGCCAGCTTCCGCTGGCCTTCGGCGGCGGTGGGCAAGACTTTCGGATCACCGAATCAACCACCACCGCCATCTGCGTCATCCTCGCCTGGCTCATCGGATGGACCATCCTCGGCGCCTGGCGGATGATGACCCGAGACGCCTAGGCACTCGATGGCCTCGCGGCGCTCAATCTGCCCGGCCGATTCCGTAGAACACCAGGTTGGCCCCGAGGGCAACTACCGCCGCCATCCCGATGATGCGGAGCCGGCCGGGTCGCCGCAGGGCTGGGTCAGCACTTCGCGTTGCAACCGACATCGCGCTACCGACCGGCGGCGGAGTCGGCGGCTGCCAGGTACGCGCCGAGTTGGTCGAGCAGGCCGGCTGAACCTTCCTCGCGACCCTCGATGCTGTCGAGCCCGTCGTAGTGCACGCCCTGCTCGGTGTACGACAGCCGGGTGCCCTCGTCGTCCTGTTCGAGTGCGATCGTGGTCAGCGACGTCGACAGGTGCTGCCCTTCGACCCACATGTCATAGGTGAAGACGATCCGCTTGAGGTGCACGATGTCGGTGTAGGTCGACACGAACCGCGACTGTGGGCCGCCGTGCCACTGGCCCTCCTCGGTCCCGTGGCCACCGACCTGGAAGTCGTGCGACTTCTCGCGAGTCGCAAATGCCTCGCCTGCGCCGAACCATTGGTCTCGTGCGGTGTTGTCCGAGAGCGCGTGCCATACCCGTTCCACCGGCTGCGGGTAGCTGCGCTCCACCACGAAGGTGCCGTGGACTTGGCTGTGTTCGGTGGTGCTGGTCATCTGACTACTCCTTGTTCTTAGGTACTTCGCCCTTAGGTTGGTTGAGAAATTCACCGAGTCGATCGAGCTGGCGTTCGGCGGGAAGGCGATGCTCGAGCATCCAGTTGATGGCATCGCCAAGCCCGTCGACCGTGAGTTGGTACGTGCGAACCCGCCCGACCTTGGTCGAGCTGACTATCCCGGCCGCCTCCAGCACTCGCAGGTGCGCGACGACGGTGGGAAGTGCCATCTCGAACGGCCTCGCCAGATCACTGACGGAGGCCGGTCCGCGGGACAGCCGCTCGACCATGGCCCGCCGACTGGGATCCCCCAGCGAGTGGAAGATGCGGTCGAGCGCCACATACTTAGCCACGCGGCTAAGTATTGAGCCACGACGGCCACTTGTCAATCGTGGTCCACGAAGTGAGGCGCCAGGACGGCGCTGGCCGGCTGCCTACGCCAGGCGAGCGGTGATGTGCTCGGCGACGCGAAGGGCATTGGCGATGATGGTGAGGGTCGGATTGACCGCTCCGATGGAAGGCATGAAGCTGCCGTCGATGACGTAGAGGTTGTCGAGGTCATGAGCCTTGCAGTTGATGTCCAAGGCGGCGGTGCGCGGATTGGTTCCGAACCGGACGGTGCCGGCTTGGTGGGCGGTGGCCGAGACATCCATGGCCTTGTGCAGGTAGAGGCTGCGTTCGAACGATTTCGACTGCATACCAAGGTCATTGAGCATCGAGTCGAAGGTGTGGCGCAGCCGGGTCAGCCCCTCGCTGTTGTTGTCCGGCTGCACGGCGAGCTTGACGGAACCGTCCGGCCGCAGGGTGACCCGACTGTCGGGCAGCGGCAGGTCCTCGCTGGCGAGCCAGAAGTCCAGGGAGTGTGCGGCGACGATGCCGTAGGGCAGGTTCGGTGCCCAGCCGAGACCTTTCGGTGCCTGTCCCTTGACTTGCCAGTCATCGGACTTTCCGAGCATCTGGATGTTGCCCATCGGGTATTCCCAGTATTTGCTGGGGCCATAGAAGTCATTGAGTGACAGCGTCTTCTGGAACACGGTCGGGTTCCGGTCCTTGGAGAATGCCATCAGGGCCAGGTTGTTGTGGCGCATGTAGTGCCGCCCGACCACATCGGAGGAGTTGGCCAGACCGTGCGGATGTTGCTCATTGGCTGAGCGCAGCAGCAAGACAGAAGACAGGATGGAGCCCGCGGACAGGACGACGATGTCGGCGGTGAAGGTGAGCTGGCTGCCGTCGGACAGCTCGGTCAGCACGCCGGTCACGGTCCGACCGTCCGGGCCGGTGATCAGTTTCTGGACGGTGGCGCGGGTGAGCATCGTGAGGTTGTCGTGGGCGGCAAGGGCGGGACGGATGACGGCCCACTCGGCGTCGGCCTTTGCCCCGACCAGGCAAGGAAATCCATCCACCCGGTCACACCGGATGCAGCGTGACTGCGGGGTCGGGTTGCCGTCGGCATCCTGGGTCAGGTCAACGCCGATGGGCAGGTGGAACGGGTGCAGCCCTAGCTGGGTCAGATCATCGGACAGCTCTTGGATGCGGGGAGCGTGTTGCACCGGCGGGTACTTGTAGTCCTGGCTGGCGGGGCCGGCGAACGGGTCTTCGCCGTGTAGGCCATGCACCCAGTACAGGTGCTCGGCCTGCACGTAGTAAGGCTCGAGGTCGGAGTAGCTGATCGGCCACGCCGGAGCGATCCCGCCCGGATGCCGGACGTCGCCGAAGTCCGAAGGTTGTAACCGAAACAGCGCCGCACCGTAAACCTTCGAGTTTCCTCCGACGAAGTAATGCAGTTCGGGATGGAAGGTGTTGTCGTCGATGTCGTAAAAGGTCTCATCAGCGGTATAGCGGCCCTGGCCGAAGACCACCTCGGAGTCCCAGTTTCCCCTCTCCCGGGGAAGATAGTCGCCACGCTCGAGCAGCAAGACGCGCTTACCGGTCTCGGCGAGCTTCGCGGCTGTGCTGCCGCCGCCCGGGCCGGAGCCGATGACGATCACGTCGTAAGGATCAGAACCTGCGGGCGCGGAATTCATAAATCCGACGCTACCCCGCACCCGATTGCCATCCGCGTGGCGAGTGGCGACGAACTACTCCTGACGGTTGGCAATGAGTGTCGACCCGAATCTGCAGTCCAGGAGATCACTCTGATGGCAGTGACACCCAGCCCGAGCCCGCACCACACCAGACCAGCTGACTGGACCCGGCTACGTCGAGTCGGACTTGGGGCAGCGACCGGTGCCCTCATGCTCGGTGTGCTCGCCGCATGCGGTTCCTCGACCAAGACCACGGCGCCACCCGCGGCCGGCGCGTCGATCTCACAGAGTTCGACGGCGACCGGATCGGGCGCGTCGTCCACTGCCGCGGGAGCATCCTCGACCGTGCCGCAGTCGGCGACGATGATCCACATCAGTTCTTTCAAGTATTCGGTGCCCACCTCGGTCGCTCCCGGCGCGACGGTCAGCGTGATGAACATGGACGGCGAGAACCACACCGTCACCGCCGACTCGGGCAACGCCTTCGACGTCAAGGCCATTGCTGGGGCGATCGTGACCTTCACTGCACCGAAGACTCCCGGCAGCTATCCCTTCCACTGCACCTATCACTCCAACATGCACGGAGTGCTGGTCGTCAAGTAACCGACACAGTTTCCCAGCCGACCCAGCAGCACGGCCGACTGTGACGAACCTGGCACGGAGTTAGCAATCCGATACGTGCCGGTGATCCGAACAGCCCCTGAGTTCCACCCACCGTGCCGGCGCAGCTTGCCGGCTTGCCTCTCGGAGGAAAACCGCATGAACAGAATGAAGAAGTCACTCCTGCTCGCAGCGCCGATCGCCGCGATCGGCATCGCCGCCTTCAGCATTCCCGGCGCCGCGTCGGCCGCAGGCAGCAGCTCTTATCAGGCCCAGCTCAGTGCTCTGAACCACGCCTCCGGGTCGGGCAACGTGATGATCTCGCTCAACGGCTCGCAGGCCACCATCACCGAGCACTTCTCCGGCCTGGCCGCCACCTTCGGCGGCAAGCCGTACCCGCACGTGCAGCACATCCACATCGGCGCCAAGGGCACCTGCCCGACCACTGCGGCCGACACCAACAAGGACGGGGTCATCTCGACCACCGAAGGCGGTCCGGCCTACGGGGCCATCGGAGCCACGCTGTCCACCTCCGGTGACACCAGTCCGGCCGCGGGTACGACCCTGACCGTCGCCCCCGCCGGTGCTTCCGCTGACTACAGCCGCACCATCACGCTGGACTCCAAGACCCTTGCGTCACTGACCGCCGGTACCGCGGTCGTCGTCGTGCACGGTCTGGACCCGGCCACCCTGAGCAAGCAGGCCCAGGGCGAGAAGAGCGATCTGGTGCCGGCGTTGCCGTTGGCCGCGACCTCACCCGCACTGTGCGGCACGCTTGTCGCCTCGCAGATGTCCACCGTTCCGGGCGGATCGGCCGGAACCGGTGGCGGTAGTACCGCGGGCATCCAGGATGAGGGCCTGCTCGGCATCGGTGGTGCATTCGTTGTCGCTGGTGCCGTCGCTGGTGGGCTTGCGCTGCGTCGCCGTACCGCGGCCGACAGCTGATCGCGCGAGTAGTCAGCTAGCAGATAACTCATGACGAGTAACGAGCAGCACGGTCGACGTGTCCGGCTACCCGCGGTCGCGCTGGCCGTGCTGCTCGTGCTTGCCGGAGCAATTGCCCTGACCATCGGCATCCGCGCCCAAAAGCACGCACCGCAGCCGCCAGCCTCGGCGGCCATCCCCTACTCCCCCTCGGCCGCGCCAGAAACCTCCGGTGCTACCGGCCAGGTCGCCAAACCAAAGGCTTCGCCTGCCACCAAGGGATTGATCCTGGCGGCGTCGACTCCGACCCGGCTGGATATTCCGGCCATCGGGGTAACCTCGAATCTGCTGCAACTGGGCCTCAATCCGGACCGAACAGTGCAGGTTCCACCACTCGGACGTGATTCAGTCGCCGGTTGGTACAAGTACTCGCCAGCGCCTGGCCAGCTCGGGCCAGCCGTTCTGCTCGGCCATGTCGACTCCGCCGAGTACGGCGCCGGGGTGTTCTTCAAGCTCGGTGCGCTACGACCCGGTGACCAGCTCACGGTGACTCGCGCGGACCACACTGCGGCCGTCTTCCGGATCGACCGGGTGGTGTCCTATCCCAAGGACCACTTCCCGACGATCGAGGTGTACGGCAACACCGACCACGCTGCCCTGCGACTCATCACCTGCGGGGGCAAGTTCGATCTCAGCACCCGCAACTACGAGAGCAACATCGTCGCCTACGCGTCCCTGATCTCCAGCCACCCCGCGTGAGGCGGCACGGTAGCGCCGATGTCCTCGTCTTGAACTAGGAAGAGAGACCGTCATGAGAGCACGAACCTGGACGCTCGGCATGACCGCCGTCGGCGTGCTGCTGGCTGGCTGCGCGAGCACTCAGGCCAGCACCCCGCGTAGCGCGGGGCCAGCTCCGGCAATGTCGATGGCGCCGGGGCAATCCATGGCGGGCATGTCAATGCCCTCCGCGTCGGCAGCAGCCAAACCGACCGCGACCGCATTGATGATCTGCAGCGACGACATCAAGGACAAGGTCAAGGAAGTCCTGAAACTATCCGGACAGCCGCAGGCCAGCTCGACGTTCGCGAACCAGATCTACACCTGTACCTATCACCTATCGATCGGACCGCTGGTACTGGCCGTCCAGCACTCGCCGAGCAAGACTGCGGCGATGTCCTACTTCAATCACCTCAAGGCCACCTTCGGGCAGACGGAAAGCCTTCTAGGGCTTGGTGAAAAGGCCTACGGCGCTCCGAGCGGAGTGGCCGTCGTGCTGAAGGACGACGAGACCCTGGTCGTCGATGCCCGCGGCGTTCCAGCAGTGTTCGGCCACGACCAGCAAAAACGCACCGACCTTGCCAACGAGATCGCCTCCGACGTCCTCGGCTGTTGGACCGGCGACTAGAAGCGCTGTCGGCGGCTGTCGCTGACGAGCAAGATCTCCGACGACTACCGTTGAGGCCATGGATACGTTCTCCCTAGGCAGCCTGACCGTTCACCGCATCGGCTTCGGCGCGATGCAGCTTCCCGGCCCGGGCGTCATGGGGCCGCCGCGCGACCATGACGGGGCCATCGCGGTGCTGCGGCGCGCGGTCGAGCTCGGCGTCGACCATATCGACACAGCCCAGTTCTATGGACCCGACGTCGCCAACGAGCTGATCCGCGAGGCCCTGCACCCCTACTCCGATGACCTCGTACTGGTCTCCAAGGTCGGTGCGTTCCGCGACGACCAGGGTGGCTGGCTACCTGGCCAGCGGCCCGAGCAGCTTCGCTCGGCCGTTGAGGACAACCTGAAGAGCCTGGGCATCGACCGCCTGGGGGCGGTGAACCTTCGGCTGATGGCGGAGCACGACGTTCCCGCCGACCAGCAGGTCCCGCTGGAAGACCAGCTGGCCGAGCTGGTGGCGCTGCGCGACGAGGGCAAGATCGCCGGCGTCGGCGTCTCCACCGCAACCCTGGCCCAGGTTGAGCAGGCCATCGCACTGGCGAGCATCGTCTGCGTGCAGAACGCCTTCAGCCTGGTTGATCGCAAGGACGCGGACGTGCTTGACCTGTGCCACGAACGCGGCGTGGCCTACGTGCCGTACTTCCCGCTCGGGTCTGCCTTCCCTGGCATGCCGAAGGTCACCGAGAACGCCGCCGTCCGGGCCGTCGCCGAACGGGTCGACGCGTCGCCGGCCCAGGTCGGCTTGGCGTGGCTGCTCGCGCACCGCGACAATGTGCTGCTGATTCCTGGCACTTCGAGCACCGCGCACCTCGCAGAGAACATGGCCGTCGGCCGCCTGACCCTGTCCGAGGAGGACCTCACCGAACTGGAGAAAGGCGCCGCGACGACCTGACTCGCTGATTTCTCCCGGGCCGCGGGATGGCTACTTGATGACGGCGTCGATGGTCTTCTTCAACGCGCTGGGCTGGGATGGGCTACGAGGCGCGGTCTTCTTCATTTCCAGCATCCGCTCACCCAGCTCGCTCAGCTGCGTCCGGCTCAGTCCCTCGCGGACCTTCGGGAACCACTCCTCTTCTTCTTCCTCAATGTGGTGCGTGACATTCTCGATCAGAACGGTGGTTTTAGCGTCGAAACGCTCGGCGTCGGGCTGCAGGCCAAACAGCTCCACGCAGAGCACGTCGGCGACGTGGTGCTCCTCATAGGACTCGAGAATGTCGTCCTCTAGGTCGGGTAGCAACTTCCGGACCTCGGGATAGATCAGCTCGTTCTCCAGATAGGTGTGCACGGTGAGCAGCTCGATCATCTTGGAGACGAGATTGCCTTTGGTCTTCGTGGCATTCTCACCAGCCTGCTCGAACTGGCGAAACAGCGCCTTGATCTCTTTGTGATCATCTTTCAACAACACCAGGGCATCGGTGGACATAGCTTCTCCTACTACCGGAGTCGCTGGCGTTTCAACGACCGTGCTTCTTCCTTAAGGCTACCGGTCGAGGCCGCAGCGTGAACCACTCAGGTAGTGACGTTTGCGTGTGACGAATCTTTCTATCCGCAATATTTGCAGATCGCAAGTATTGAGCGGAGACTGGACGCATGGCGAACGCAGATCCCGCGGAACGGTATGCAAATACTGGCAATGAGGAAGCTGATGCACTGCTGGCAGCCTGTCGGGTATTGGTGGCGGCCAGCGCGCAGTCCATCGCCACCGTGGGGGACGTAGCCGATGTGCTGCAGGTACGCGCCCTCGTGGTGGTGTCCAGCCGTGGATCGATGTCCCTGAGCGAGCTGGCCGACGCGGCGCAGATCCACCTGACCAGAGCCAGTCGGCTGTGTGACCGGCTGGTACTCAAGGGTTTGATAAATCGCGTCGCCGATCCCGCGAATCGCCGGCAACTGACCTTGACCTTGACGCCGAGCGGTGAGCGACTGGTCCGGTCGGTAATGGCCAGTCGACGTAAGGCGATCGGCCCGATCCTGGCGCGGATGACCAAGCGGATGACCAAGCAGCAGCGAGCCGACTTCGTGCCGCTGCTGCACGCCTTCGTCGCCGCCGCCGGCGAGCCATCCGGTCCCGACCTGTGGGCGATGGGGTGGACAACCTACACCTCAGGTGCGTCCACCCATCGCTTGAGCTATGAGGAGATGATCTGAATGCCGCGCATCATCGTGGTGACCGGACGGCCGCCCTCGGCGGAACCGGCAGGCAATGCACCTGGTGCTGAACCTGCAAGCGGGGCAGCAGCACGACCTGGTGTTGGAAATCAGCCGCAGGCCTTCGTCCACGCTCTGATGATCGAAACCTCCGCACGGCTGGCCTAGTAAGGGCTATCGCCGACGTCATCGCCCACCGGCTAGGACTTCTGCTTCTTCTTCTTGGCCAGACTCGGGAAGCGCTTCGTGACGGCCTTCCTGACCTTCTTCTGCTCGGCGGGAGTGCCGTTCTGAGCGACCCGCGCCAGCGCGTTGCGGGCGTGTGCCTTGTCCGGGATCGGGTATTTACGTTTGCCCGGCAAGGCGAATGACTTCTTGCTCAGCTTCTTGCGGTCCTTGGTGCTGAGATCCTTGGCCATGCCGCCAGTCTCGCCGAGTAGTCGCAGCCCCGCAAGGTACGCGGCCGGCGAGTAGGCTTCATTTCGCCGAACAGCGCGCACTCCCCTTGGGTATGAAGGAATCACGATGCCGCGGCGAACTCCTGGTCCCAGCGTCAAGGACGCGAAGCTGTATGAAGCCCTGCGCGATGAGGGAAACAGCAAGGAGAAGTCAGCTCGGATTGCGAATGCAGCCGCGAATACCTCCCGGCAGCAGGTCGCGAAGCGTGGTGGCTCCTCGCGTCCTACGAGGACTGGACGGTGGCCGAGCTGCGGTCGCGAGCCGCCGAGCTCGAGGTGGCCGGCCGGTCTGGCATGAACAAGAAGCAGCTCGTCGACGCGCTGCGCATTCATTGAGCGGGACTGCGCGCCCCAAACCCTGATCGGTTCGCCGTCCTCACTAACGACGGCCGGGTAGGTCAGTCGTAGTGCTGGAAACTCCGCCACAGGACGGACCAGGGCAGCTTCGGACCGTGGCACACCGCGACCGGTTCGCCGACTTCTTCGTTGTCGACGCCGACCCGGTTGTGCAGCTGGGTGACGACCATGCAGGAAGCGAATTCGCTGTGGATATCAGCCAATTGGCCTCCGACGATGACGGCGGTGCTGGTGCCCTCGGGTGGCCGGGCGTCGAAGTACAGCTCGTTCTGACCGCTGTACGGACGAGGCAGCCCGAGTGAAGGTCCGTACTGGGTCAGCGCGCCAGCCTCGCCGTAGTTGCTCGCGATCAGCACCGGATGCTCGGACGCCGGCACCGACCGATAGACCGAGGCGATCTGCGCAACATAGTCGGACCAGCCAAGCTGGTCGCCCACCGTCTGATTGATCGAGGGAATCGGGGTGTCTGCCAGCACCGAGGCCGGCACCAGTGGCAACGCGATCAATGCCGAAACCGTGGCGTTGACGGCAACCGCGACCCACGCCACCCGCCGCCACACCATCGAACGGGCGAGGAAGTCGGCCGCCGGCACGCAGCCCGCCGCAAACACGACCGCGAGCAACCCGATCGGGTAGTACAACTGCCCGCCACCCAGAAAGGTCTCCACCAGCAGGATGGCGAAGGCGGTGGCGAGAAACCGCACCGCGCGCCACTGCGGCCGGCGACGCAACGCCACCAGCCCGGCCACCCAGATCGGCACCAGCGGCGGCCCGAGCAGCAAGACCAGATACGGCCACATCAGGATCCGGACGCTGCCGGCGTTGTGCTCGCTCAGTGCGTGGCTCATGGTGAGTTGTGGCCAGTGGTTCCTCGCCTGGTAAGCCAGGTTCGGCACCGCGAGCAGCAGCGCGAGCAGCGCGCCGACCCACAACCAGCGCTCGGCCAGCGCACGCCGAGGACCGCTCACCAGCAGCCCCGCCAGCAGCGCGACTACCAGCAGGATCACCAGCAGTTTGTTGTACGTGCTGAGCCCGATCACTCCCCCGGCGGCCAGCCACCAGCGCGGCTCCGCTCGACGCAACGCTCGGATTGTGAACAGGCAGCTCAGCGGCCAGACCAGCAGGTCGATCGTGGTGGTGAGCAGGACGTGTCCGAACACCAGCGGGATCGAGGCGGACGAGTACGCCCACGCACACAGTCCCTGCGCGCCGGCCCGGCCACCGAGTTCGCGGGTGATGAGCGCGACCACCAGCACCGACAACACCGCGCAGATCGTTGCGGGAACCCGTTCGACCCAGGGTGCGGACGACAGGCTGGCCGCCAGCCGGGACAGCAAAGGCGTGAAGGGCGGCTGGTCCACATAGCCCCACCTCGGAGCCAGCATCCGGAAGTACAGCTCGTCGCGCTCAAACCCGTAGGCATTGCTCGTCGCGGTGAGCACCACCGCAAGCACGGCCATCGCGGCGCCGACCCAGCGCCAGGCGATCGCCGGCAGCATGGACTCCGACCGTTCGGCCTGCACGTTCACACCCGCAACTATCCCTGATCGGTACTCTCGACCACAGCCGTTATCCAAGATCGGAAAGGGTCAACCGATGGAACTTGAATTCGGCGGTGACCTGTGGTTCTGGCGAGGCCCCGCGCCGTGGTACTTCATCACGGTTCCGGAAGAGGAATGCCTTATCCTTCAAGATGAATCGACCTTCGTGAGTTACGGCTGGGGCATGATTCCGGTCGTCGTCCGGATCGGTGACAGCGAGTGGGACACGTCGCTCTTTCCGAAAGACGGCCGCTACCTGGTGCCGGTCAAGGCGGCGGTGCGTCGCGCCGAGAAGTTGAAAGAGGGCGACAGCCCCACCGTGCGCCTGACGATTCGCGCCTGAGGCGAGCGCGTTAGCCAGCGATTCCGGTAAGCGCGGCGAGGATATCGCGGTGCCGGACCCAACCGAGCAGGACGCCGTCGTCATTGGTGACCGGAACCGCTCCTTCGCCGCGGTCGAGGCGTTTGAGCGCATCGCCGATCGGCGCGTCCGGACCGACTGGTTCGGTAGCCGCGGTGAGCGAGCGGATGTCGGTCGCCTCATCGGCAGCGAGCGCATCCATCAGGGCGTGCGCGGTCAGAATGCCGAAATAGCGTCCGTCCGGGTCCCGCACCGGTAGCTCACCGTCACCGCTGAGTGCGAAGCGCTGCGCGGTCGGGCGGAGCAGGGCGGCAAGTTCGACCGGCTCGGGCGGGGTGGCCATGAACGCTCGCACCGGCCGGCGCCGCAGCGCGGCATCGGCCGGTTCGTCGATGTCGATGCCTCTGCGCAGCAGCTTGCGGGTGTAGACGGTGTCGTGCGAGACGAGATTGCTCACCCCAGTGGCCAGGACGATCGCGAGCATCAGCGGCAGGACGATCGAGTACTCGCCGGTCAACTCGAAGAGGATGACGATCGCGGTGATCGGTGCCCGCGCCGCCCCGGCGAAGACCGCGCCCATCCCGACCAGCGCGTAGGCCCCCACCGATCCGCCGTCGGTGGGTGAGACCGCGTGCACGACATCGCCGAAGGCCGCGCCGAGCATCGCGCCGCAGAACAGGCTGGGTGCGAACACGCCCCCGGAGCCGCCGATGCCGATGGTGAGGCTGCACGCCACCAGTTTGCCGACCAGCAGCGCGATCAGGAACGCGATCGCGTACCCGCCGGCGACCGCCCGATCCAGCACCGGGTAGCCCACGCCGTACATCTCCGGAAGCGCGAGCAGTAGCCCGCCGAGCAGCACGCCACCCACCACCGGTCGTAACCATTCGGGCCCGCGCCACGCCCAGTCACAGGCGTCCTCGATGGCGTAGAGAACCCGCGAGAAGCCGACCCCCACCAGTCCGGCGATAACGCCGAGCACCCCGAACAGCGGGTACTGCACGACATGATCGATGTGAAAGGTCGGCAGGCTGAGGAACGCGGCATTGCCCAGCATGGAGCGGCCGATCACGCTGGCGGTCACCGAGGACAGCACGACCATCCCGAACGACTCGGTCGCCCACTGGCGCAGGATGATCTCCATCGCAAAGAAGACGCCGGCCAGTGGTGCGTTGAAGGTCGCGGCGATTCCGCCGGCCGCTCCGCAGGCCACCAGCAGCTTGATCCGGCGCTCGTCCAACCCGAACAGCTGCGCCAGGGACGATCCGAGAGCGGAACCGATCTGCACGATCGGCCCCTCCCGTCCCACCGAGCCGCCGCCCGCGATACACAGCGCCGACGCGAGGGCTTTCACCACCGCCACCTGGGGGCGGATCCGGCCGCCGTTACGAGCAACCGCCACCATCACCTCAGGTACACCGTGCCCGCGAGCTTCCGGCGCGAATCGATAAACCAGCGGCCCGTACACCAGGCCGGCAACGATCGGGGTAAAAAGGACGAACCAGCTGCCGAGTGCCGGCAGGTGCGGATTGTGAACGTGCCCTAGACCGGCGTAGTCGTTGTAGCCGGTGAAGAACCGGGTGAGGTACTGGATCAGGTAGCGAAAAACGACCGCGCCGGATCCGGCCCCGACACCGATCACTACGGAGAGGATCAGCAGACCACCTCGACTGTTAGGCGCCGGAGAGGGGAGCCAACGCCTGACTATCATTCTTGCATAATACAAAGGTTAGCTGATGCAAATCAAATCGCACACTCAAGCAGGAGGGGTAGTCGATGCCAGAAAAGCCTATGGGTGATGGGAAAAGCCACTCCGATCCCTCGACCAGCGAGGTCATCGATGCCGTCCTGGCTTCCTCTCGCGCGCTCATCGCCGTCTCGGCCCGCTCCATTGCCGACAGCACCGGCGTCACGCTGCCCCAGTACCGGATGCTCGTGGTGCTTGACCAGGCACCATCGAACCTGACCGGACTCGCTGCCGCGCTGGACGTCGCTCCGTCAACAGCCATGCGGATGATCGACCGGTTGATCGTTGCCGGCCTGGTCGAACGCACCGTGCCCGAGGAGAATCGGCGCGAGACGCACCTGACTCTCACTCGTGCCGGGCAGCGCACCGTCGCAACCGTGACCGAGCGCCGTCGGCGGGACGTCCGCGCGGTCATCGAACGAGTCCCCCGCAATCTACAAGGCGACCTCGCCCGCGCGATGGCCGCATTTGCTGCCGCAGCTGAGGAAACCTGGCCGAGCCCAGCAGCGGAGTAGGCCTCGGTAACGAGGCGTGTGGGACCGGGTCAGCAAGGACGGCGCCACCTGCCACAGCTTGGGCCTGGCCACCGTCGATACAGCTCGATCCAGCTCGGTCCAGCTCGGTCCAGCGCGGTCCAGCGCGGTCCGGTTAGCCGGTATCGGCTTTCTGCATCAGCAGATACCCCGCCGGGAACCTGTTGCGCGGCCCGGGCTGCGTTCGGAGCCGGGCTACCTCGAGGAATCCCGCCGTTTGCAGGAGCGCTGCCAGCGCCTCGATGGACCAGCGATAGGCAGGTGAAACCTTGTGATCGAAGGCCGCCCAGGCCTGCGGCACGTCGTTACCGCTCTGAAAGCCCAGCAGCAGGTAGCCACCGGGGACGAGCACCCGCGCACATTCGGCGAAGGCGGTCGGCACCTGCGCCGGCGGCGTGTGAATGATCGAGAAGTGCGCCAGCACCCCGCCGAAGGTGCCGTCGGCCAGCTGCAGATCGAGGATCGAACCGACCTCGAAGGAGAGGTCGGGACGGTTGGCTCGGGCGAGCTCGATCGTCGCCGGCGAGAGGTCCACCCCACGAACCGACCGGCCGAGCCGAGTTAGCAGCTCCGTGAGATGCCCGGGGCCACAGCCGGCGTCCAGGATCAGCTCGTTGGCGCCCCGCGCGCCAACGAGGTCGGCGAAAACACCGATCAGGGCCAGACCGAACGGCTCGTCGTTGAGCGGGTCGCCGACAAACTCGGCATAGCGCACCGCCATCGAGTCGTAGTCCCGGCGGGTGGTTTCCAGATGCGTCAGCTCGGTCACTCTGGCAAGGTAGCCGCGTGGTCTGACAACCCGGGCCGGGCTACTCCCCAGTCTGTCCGTCCACCGATTCCCGCAGGAAGTCGGGCTGAACCGTGACGGCCGCACCGCGCCGAGCGCTGAACAGGTGTTGCAACGATCGACAGAAGTTCGCCAGGTAGGTTCACTGCTCTACAGGCGATCCAACACGGCAACCTCGACACGGCAGGGGCGGCGCGATGACCAACGCGATCTCGACAGCACGCGAGGCCTCTGACGGCCCGGTGATGGCCGGCGCAGCCCGGCTCGGGCTGGCAGCGCGGGCGTTCGTGTACCTGGTCATCGGCTGGCTGGCCATTCAGATCGCGTTCGGTCACCAGACGCAGCAGGCAAACCAGAAGGGCGCACTCGCCGAGATCGCCGGCCACCCGGCCGGCATCGTGCTGCTCTGGGTTCTCGGGATCGGCTTCGCTTGCTACGCGCTCTGGAGGTTGTCGGAGGCCGCCTTCGGCACAGCAGCCGAAGGGAAGAAGGCCGGAGCACGCCTGCAGTCCCTCGCTCGGGCCATCGCCTACGCCGCACTCTGCGTAACCACCTTCGCCTTCATCGCGGGGCGATCCCGGCAAGGCCAGGCCCAGCAGCAAGAAACGGCAACCGCATCCCTGATGAAACATGGCTATGGCCGCTGGCTGGTTGGTCTACTGGGCTTGATCGTCATCGGCGTCGGGGTGGCGATGATCGCTGAGGGCGTCACCAAGAAGTTCGAGAAACAGCTGCGGATGCAGGATCTGCACGGCACGAGCAGGACGGTGGTGGTGCGCCTGGGCATGATCGGCACCATCGCCAGAGGCGTCGTCTTCGCGGTAGCGGGCGGGTTGGTCCTGGACGCCGCGATCACCTTTCAGCCGGCCAAGTCCACCGGGTTGGACGGAGCGCTGCGGACGCTCGCCAACCAGGCCTACGGCCGCTGGCTGCTCGCCCTGGTGGCACTGGGTCTGATCGCCTTCGGGTTGTACGGCTTCGCGGCGGCACGCTGGGCAAAGACGTGACCTCGGTCGAGCAGTGGTTTCTCAGCACTGCCGAAAGGGGAAACGAGTGGACGCGGCTGGACCGTGATCATCCGGGACGGCTGGCCTGGACCTCGGGCAACGAGGTCAGTCCACTGGTGCACGGCGCGAGCTACCTGCCCGAACTGCTCCGCTGCATCCGGCTGATGCGCCGCGGTGACCTGCTGCTGTTCGCCGACTGGCGTGGCGATCCCGATCAGCTCATGGACGGGCCCGATACTCAGGTAGGACGGGTGCTGTGCCAGGCCGCCGAGCGCGGGGTAGCCGTGAAGGGCTTGGTGTGGCGCTCGCACCTGGACCGTTTCGCGTTCAGCGAGCAGGAGAATCGCCATCTCGGGCAGGAGATCAACCGAGCCGGTGGCGAGGTAGTCCGGGACATGCGGGTGCGGTCGGGCGGATCGCACCACCAGAAATTCGTGGTCCTGCGCCATCCCGACCGACCCGATCTGGACGTGGCTTTCGTCGGCGGCATCGACCTGTGCCACAGCCGGCTGGATGACGAGCATCATCGTGGCGATCCGCAACGCCAGCCGATGGCGGAGGTCTACGGAGAGCGCCCACCCTGGCACGACATCCAGGTCGCGGTGCGCGGACCGGCCGTCAACGACGTGGAAAACGTCTTCCGCGAACGGTGGGAGGACCCCACCCCGTTGAACCGGAACCCGTTGAGCAACCTCGCTGACCGGCTGCGCGGAGACAAGGTCGACCCGAGCCCGCTCCCGACGCAGCTTGCGGCGCCGCAACCTCGGGGCTCCCAGCACGTCCAACTGCTGCGGACCTACCCGAAGAAACATCCGGCGTTTCCGTTCGCGCCCGAGGGCGAACGCAGCGTCGCCCACGGCTATGAGAAGGCCGTCAGTCTCGCGCACAGCCTGATCTACGTCGAGGACCAGTACTTCTGGAACGCCGAGATCGTGCGCAGCTTTGCCCAGGCGCTGCAAGCGAAACCCACCCTGCACCTGATCATCGTGTTGCCGCTGCACCCAGATCAGGACGGCCGATTCTCCAAGCCGCCGAACCTGGTGGGACGGGTGGAAGCACTCGACCTGATGCGCGAAGCGGGCGGCGCCAGGGTGGCCGTGTACGGGATCGAGAACCACCGGGGGGTTCCGGTCTACGTGCACGCCAAGGTCGGAATCGTCGACGATGTCTGGGCCAGCGTCGGCTCGGACAACATCAACCGCCGATCGTGGACGCACGACTCCGAACTGGCCTGCGCGGTCCTCGACGACGCGCTGGATCACCGGCAGCCCGCGACCATCGATGGCCTCGGCAGCGGGGCTCGGCGGTTCGCACGCACGCTGCGCCTGCAACTGGCCGCCGAGCACCTCGACCGCCCGATCGACCAGGTCGATGATCTCTGCGACCCGGTCACGGCCTTCCACGCCTTCGCCGAGGCCGCGAATGCCCTGCAAAGCTGGCATGATTCCGGCCAACACGGGCCCCGACCCGCGGGCCGGCTGCGGCCGTACCCTTCGCTGACGCTGTCGAAGGCAACCCTGGCTTGGGCAACGCCGCTGTACCGGACCATCTATGACCCGGACGGGCGCCCGCGGCGACACCGCCCGGGCGGCTAGCTTCGGCGAAGGGCGGCCTTCAGCACTGGCCGTCGGCGATGACCCAGTAGTTCGGGCCGGTCTGGCGCAGGGTGTGGGTGATGTAGATATTCCACAAGCCCATGTCCTGGTTGGATCCCTCGGCATAGGTCTCGCCGAATACCTGGTACGCGCGGCCGGCGATCGTCTGGGCGTAGTTGCTGGCCGTGACGCAGGTCCCGGTCGGCGTCGGGGTGGGCGTGGGCGTCGGAGTCGAGGTGGGCGGAGTCGAGGTCGGCGGGGTGGTGCTGGTGAGGCCCCAGAACTGCGCGGTGTAGTAGGACGAGCAGATGTAGTCGAGGAAGTACGCACCGGTCGAACCGCACTGATCGGCACCCGTACCGGGGTGCACCGCTGTCCCATGACCCATCCCGGCGATCGAGAAGTAGGCGACGGCCGCCGTACCCGAGGCGTCGTTGTAGGTCGTCTCGGTGGTGCCACCGGTGAGGGTCTGGGTGCTGGACGGGGTCTGGCTGAGGCCGTGCACCGCCGTCCACTGATCGCGTAGTTCGCTGCCGTTGACCGGGTACACCACGTAGTCCGCGGTGCCCTGCCAGATCGCGACCCGCGGGTAGCTTCCGGTGTAGCCGCTGTCGGCGCTCGTGGCCCGCGCCGCCCACTGAGCAGGTGTGAGGCCCTGGCTGTTCTGCTGGCAACTGGTCGCCTGGGTCTGGCTGGTCGCGCACTGCGCGGGCAGGCCGGAGTCGGTCGCGCCGCCGGCGAAGACGTCGGGGTAGTCGGCCAACAGGTCGGCGGTCAGCCCGCCGCCGGCGGACAGCCCGGTGACGAACACCCGAGCGGCATCGATGCTCAGGTGCGCCTTCTGGTAGTCGACCATCGACTTGACCGAAGCCGCCTCGCCGACGCCCCGGCCATCGTCGGACGGGGTGTACCAATCGAAGCATTGCAGGCTGTTGTTGGCCGTGGATTGCTGCGGGAACACCACCGAGAACCCGTACCTGTCGGCGAGTTCGGCCCAGCCGGAATGGCTGAAGTAGTCGTTCGCGGTCTGCGTGCAGCCGTGCAGCGCGACCACCAGCGGCGCGTGGGCGGGCAGGTTCGCCGGGGTGTAGGTATACATCGACAAAGCACCCGGGTTGGACCCGAACGAGGAGACCTGCACCAGCGATCCGGTCGCGGCCGAGGCCCGATCGGTAGCGTGCAATGCCGATACGCCAAGCAGGGCAAGCACCGCGGCGAGCAGCACCACACCAACCGATCGACCCTTGCGCAATCTGTAGCTGGGTGCAGCTGGTCCGGGATTAGCTATTTCGGGCATGGCAAATCCAGGCATTGTGCTACGTCCTTCCGATCGGGGGTGGGGTTGAGCCGGCCTCAGCCGGTGTGCGTCATCACGGTTGGTAGCGATTCGAACTGCTCGGCGATGGCCGCGCCGACCTGCGCGGCACCGACCTGGCCGAGGGTGATCGTGTAGTGGTTGACGTCGTCCACGTTTCGCCAGTGGAAATCTGGATGATCTACTCTGAACGAGTCGAGGCCGGCTTCGGGATACAGGCCGCCCGGCTCGTCCTGCAACCCGCGCGGCGCGCGCAGAAAGGTGACCGGGACAGCGAGATCGGGCCAGACCCGATCGACCGGGCCGCCGACGAACTGCTCGGCAAGGTCGTTGGCCATCGCGTCGGAGACGCAGCTGCTCCGCCAGGGCGGCCCGTCCGGGCGAAGGTCGTAGTCGATGTAGTCGGCAACGGTGTCGGTGAAGGCACCGGCGAACGCCGGGTGGGCGCGCCAGAAGTCCTGGTAGGCAACGCGATCGGCGAACGTCATCGACAGCCGGTCGGCGGCCGGTCCGAGGCCGACCGCCGCGGCAGCCTCCAGCGTCCAACCCGGCGGCAGTACCAGCGGCACTCCGCCGTCCACCAGCACCAGTCCCGCCACCAGGTCCGGCCGGGCAGCGGCCAGCATGACCGCGACGAAGCCACCCATCGAATGCCCGGTGAGAATGCAGCGCTTGCCCGGTGCCAGGCTCTGCAGGACGGCCGCCAGGTCCTGCGCGTGCTGCGCCATCCCCCACGGCCCGGGCAGGTCGGCGCTGCGTCCCCGGCCACGTAGGTCAGCCGCCAGCACCAGCACGCCCGGATCGCGGGTCAGCGTGTCGGCGACCAGCGGCCAGACCTGGTGCGTCGAGGTGATGCCGTGCACCGCAAGCACAATCCGCTGTGGTTCGGTCGGACCATCCGCGCTTCGCCAAGCGCCCACCCGCAGCGCACCACCCCGGACCGGCACGTCATGGCTGGTATAGGCCGTCATCGGGCGCTCCAGCCGCCGTCGAGGGTGAAGCTGCTGCCGTTGGCCATCCCTGCCGTATCGCCACACAGCCAGAGCACCAGGTCGGCGATCTCGGACGGCTCGGCGAGCCGCTTGACCGCGCTCTCGCTGAGGAAGACCTGCTGCAGCACCTGCTCTTCGGTAATGCCGTGCGCCTTCGCCTGGTCCGAAATCTGGTTGTCCACCAATGGTGTCCGGACGTAGCCCGGGCTGATGCAGGTGCTGGTGACCCCCCGTCCGCCCCCCTCGAGCGCGATCACCTTCGACAGGCCCTCGAGTCCGTGTTTGGCGGCCACGTAGGCAGCTTTGAACGGCGAGGCTCGCAGGCCGTGCACCGAGCTGATGTTCACGATCCGTCCGAAACCGCCGGCGTACATGTGCGGCAACGTCGCGCGGGCCAGCAAGAACGGCGCTTCGAGCATCAGGGCGAGGATTTGCCTGAATTTCTCGGGCGGAAAGTCCTCGATCGGTGCCACGTGCTGGATACCGGCATTGTTGACCAGGATGTCGTGATCGAGGCTGAGTTCCTCGAGCAGCGCGGTGTCGCTGAGATCGATACCCCAGGCCGAGCCGCCGATCTCTTCAGCGACCCGGTTCGCGGCATCGAGGTCCAGGTCGGCAACCGTGACCTTCGCGCCGGCACCGGCCAGGGCGCGCGCTGTCGCCGCACCGATGCCGCTGGCCGCGCCGGTGACCAACGCCCGTCGACCTTCGATCATGATGGAGTTACCTCTTTCCCTTGGTTGCCTTTGTGCCACTGGCGGCTGCGCTGATACCGGCCGGCTGCCGGGCGCCCAGCGCGCGCTGGATGAGTGCCATCACCTCGTCGAACACCGCGTCCGGCAGCGCGTCGTTCTCCTTGTCCCACAACACCCAGCGCATTCCGATCAACTCACCGATGCCCATCAGTGCCCACGCGGCCACCGTGGTATCGAGGTCGATGATCTCCCCGTTGCTCTTGGCCTTGTCCAGACCTTCGACGTAGCCCTCCACGATCCGGGTGTAGTGCAATCGCAGTGCGTCCGGCGAGACGAACTCGGCCTGCCGGATGATCCGGTACAGCGCGGGATGCTCGGCTGTGAAGCGGAAGAACGCCCGGAAACCGAGGCGTTCTGATTCGATCCGGTTCGTCCCCTGCGCCGACGCCTCGCTCATGGCGTGCCGAACGCGCCGGTTGAGATCCTCAACCAGCTCGTCGAAGATCTCCTTCTTGCCTTTGAAGTACAGGTAAAAAGTCCCCTGCGCAACGCCGGCAGCCTCGGTGATCTTGACGATGGAGGCGTCGTGGTAACCCAGATCGGCGAAGACCTTCTCGGCCGCTTCGATGAGCTTTGCCCGGGTCCGGTTGCCGCGCTCGGTGCGGGTTCCGGCGGTCATCGGGTCACGCCCTGGTACTCGCGCAGCTGACGGCGCAGCACCTTGCCTACTGACGAGCGCGGTAGCTCGTCGAGGAACACCAGTGTCTTGGGCACCTTGTAGCTCGCCAGCCGGGTCCGGCAGTGTTCGAGCAGTTCGTGGCTGTCGGTATGGCTACCAGGTCGGACGACGACGTAGCCGATACCCACCTCGCCCCAGCGCGGGTCTGGGTACCCGACGACGGCGACGTCGGCCACAGCGCGATGCTCGAACAGCACGCTTTCCACCTCGGCCGGTGAGATGTTCTCGCCGCCGGCGATGTACACGTCATCGACCCGGTCCAGGATCCGGAAGTACCCGTCGGCGTCACGTCGAACCAGGTCGCCGGTATGCAGCCAACCGCCGCGCAGCGCGAAGTCGGTGGCGGCCTGGTCGCCCCAGTAGCCGCTGAAGACATTGGGACCACGGACCAGCAGCTCGCCCTCGGCGGGCCCGGTCAGCAGCTGGCCGGACGCCGGCTCGGCCACCGCGACGTCCACGTGCGGGTACGGCCGGCCGGCGGAGCCGATCCGATCCCGGGCGTCTTCGGGTTTCAGGCACAGCACGTTCGGCGCCGCCTCGGTCAGCCCGTAACCCTGCGCGAGCTGGACGCCGCGGCCCAGCCAGGTACGCAGCAGCGGCTCGGGCATCGGCGCGCCACCGACGACGGCGTAGCGCAGCTGGGACAGGTCGGTGTCGGCAAACGCCGGATGCTGAGCGAGGAACAGGTAGTTGGCCGGCACCCCCATCATCGTCGTGATCCGCTTCTCGCCGAAGAGGCGGAGCACCCGTCCGGGATCGAAGGTACGTTCCAGCACGACACACGCTCCGGTCCACCAGGCCAGCAGCGGTTGCACCGTCCAGCCGCCCACATGGAACTGCGGCAACACCGACAGCACCGTGTCGTGCCGGCTGATCTCCAGCGTGCGAGACAGTGACAGCGTGGTCCAGAAGCAGTTGGCGTGACTGAGCACCGCACCGCGCGGACGCCGCATGGTGCCCGAGGTGTAGATCATCAGCAGCGGATCGTCGTCGGCGATCGGCCCGGCTGGCTCAGGTTCCCGCGGGCTGTTCGGGATCTCGCGTTCGAGTCCGACCGGCCCGAGCGCGGTGGTGGCTATCGGCTCGTTGAGCTGTTCGAGCGCGGCGCGGGCGGTGACCCCGAATTCGTCCTCGATGCAGAGCAAAACCGGCCGTGCATCGGCGAGCTGGCCGGCCAGTTCGGGGGGTGTCAGCCGCCAGGACATCGGTACCAGCACCAGACCGGCCCGCGCGCAGGCGAAGAACAGCACCACGTGATCGGCACTGTTGCCGGTCACCGTCGCGATCCGCTCACCACGCCGGTACCCGTGCGCCAGCAGCCGCCGCGCCAGCAACGTCGAGCGCTCGTCCAGTTCCGCGTAGCTGACCGTAACGCCGCGATCGTCGATGGCGATGGCCTGTCCGTCGGCCCGGGCCTGGTCCTCGACCCACCGGCCGAGGGTGTGCAACCCGGTCATCGCGCCTCCTGCTGAGAGAGTTCCGCCAGTGGTGCGCGGTCGAATCGGCCGCGCAACCGGGCGATAGTGCCGGTCAGTCCGCCCGGCAGGAAGAGCACCACGACGACGAACAGGACACCCAGCAGGAAGGTGGGCTGGGACAGCGGTACCCGCAGCGGCCTGGCCAGGCCGGCCACCTGGCTGGACGAGGCGAGCACTGCCAGGCGTTGATCGAGCAGTGTGTAGATCACACCCCCAAGCATGGCCCCCCATCGACTGCCCAGGCCACCGAGTACCACCATGACCAGCAGCGTGAGGGTGAAACTGGACGTGGTGATCTGCGGGCTCGCCCCACCCTGTACGAGCAGGTAGGCCATTCCGATCAGGGTCGCGAGGCAACCCGAGGCGGTGAAGGACATCAGCCTGACCAGGTAGGGACGAATTCCCAGCGCCTGGACCCGCAGTTCGTTGTCCCGGACGGCCAGCATCAGGTGCCCGGCCCGCGACGCGACGATCCAGCCGACCGCGGCCAGCACCGTCACCGCCACCGCGAGGGAGATCCAGTACAGGTTCTGGGTGTTGTCCACCCCGACCAGCGAAGCCGGTAGCCGGGCCGAGGGTAGACCGAGGCCCTCCTCGCCACCGGTGAGGCCGTGCACGTTGCGCAGCGCGAGCACCGAACCGGCCTGCGCGAAGGCCAGCGTCACCATCGCGAAGGCGATGCCGGTGACCCGCAAGCTCACCAGCCCGATGAGCAGGGCCGTTGCCGAGCCGATCAACAGGGTCAGCAGGGCGGCCGGCAGGATCGCCAGCCGCGCGTGCTCGAGCAGCATCGCGAAGACGTAGCAGCCCAGCGCGAAGTACAGCGCGTGCCCGAAGGACAGCATGCCGGTCACCGCGAAGACCAGGTTGTAGGTAACCGCCAGCGCGCCGATCAGCAGGCATACCGCCAACAGTTGCAGGGATCCCGGCGTCCAGGTCGGCCCCGGCAACACCCCGGGTAGCGAGAGCTGCAACTGCGGCAGCAAGGCCACGAACACCGCGATCGCTGCCACCAGCAGCGGCAACCTGGCCTGGCGCAGCCGACCGCGCGCGGGCAGCGCCGACTCGGTGGCGGGCAGCGTGACGTCTCGGGTCGGCCGCTCGGTGGTGCTCATGCCAGCCGTACCTGTCGTCCGACGAAACCGCCGGGCCGGATCAACAGCACCGCCGCCAGCGCGATCACCACTGTCAGGTCGCCGACCCCGCTGGTGGTGTAGTAGTTCGCGAACTGCTGCAGCAGCGCGACCCCGGCGGCCGCGATTGCCGAGCCGGTCACCGAACCCAAACCACCAATCACCACAACGATAAACGCGTAGATCAGCAACGAATCACCCATGGTAGGACTGAGCGTGCTGTTGTACAACGCGGTCAGGACACCGCCGAAGCCGGCCAGCGCGCCACCGAGTACGAATACCGCGGTGAACGTCCGGCGCACATCGATGCCGAGTGCGGACACCATCGATCGGTTCTCCACGCCGGCCCGGATGATCAGGCCGTACCGGGTGCGTCCGAGCAGCAGTTGCAGGCCGACCAGCACCAGGGCCGCCGCGGCGATGCAGACGAACCGCAGGTTGGGTATGTCCGCACCGAGGATCGAGGTGGTCCGCGCCATCCAGGCCGGCGCCGGGAACGGTCGGGCATCGGCGCCCCAGATGCCGGTCACCAGCGCGACCGCGGCGAGCCCCAGCCCGACCGTCACCAGTACCTGTTCGATCTCGCGCTGGTAGAGCCGGCGGATCAGCAACACCTCGACGACGAAGGCTGCCAGCGCGCCGGCAGCCGTGCCGACCAGCAGCATCAGGACGAAGACCGGCCAGGAATCTGCCAGCGAACCGCAGTGAATCCCGACCTCGTACCCGAGATAGCCGCCGATGGTCAGCAGCGCGCCGTGCGCGAAGTTCAGCACCCGCATCACGCCGTAGATGAGCGAGAGTCCGGCGGCGACCAGGAAGTACAGCGCGCCGAGCCCCAGCCCGGTCACCGCGAGCAGGATCACGGTGCTCACCGGGCCACCCCGCTCACCCCGAGGTACCGGCGTACCTGATCGGCATCGGCGAGGAATTCTGCCGCCGGTCCGGTGTGCACGACCCGGCCCTCGGCCAGCACCACGACCTGGCCGGCCAGCCGCGAGACGACCGAAAGGTCTTGTTCCACCAGCAGAATCGGCACCCGCTCGGCCGCGATCCGCAACGCGCCGGCGACCTCGTCGACGACCTGGGGCGCGAGCCCTTTGGTCGGTTCGTCCACCAACAGCGCGAGGTTGTCGTTGAGCAGGGCGCGGGCCAGCGAGACCATCTGCTGCTGGCCACCGGACAACGTGCCGGCGGCCTGACCGCGGCGGCCGACCAGATCCGGGAACAGCGTGTCCACCAGAGCTCGCCGGTCATCGCCGGATCCGGTTTCCCGCTGGGCCAGTTGCAGATTCTCGGCCACCGTCAGGCTGCCGAAGACCTCACGGTTCTCCGGGACGTAACCGATCCCTCGGCGCACGATCCGGTGGGTCGGCTCGCTGTCGACCCGCTCGCCGGCCAGCTCGATGGCGCCGGCCCGCCGGACGAGCCCGAGGATGGCGCGCAGGGTGGTCGTCTTGCCCACCCCGTTGCGTCCCAGCAGCGCTGTCACACCGCGGTTGGGAACGTCGAAACTCACCTCATGCAGGATCTGCTGGGTACCGATCCACGCCCGCATGGAGCGAACCGACAGCACCGCGGCCACCTCGGGTAGCGCCTGCTGGGCCGCGAGTGTCATGCGGCCCGTCCGAGGTAGGCAGTCTGGACGGCCGGGTCGGCCATCACCTCGGCCGGCGTCGCACACGCCAACAGCCGGCCGTGGTGCAGCACCGCCACCCGATCGGCGAGGCCCAGCACGACGTCGAGGTGGTGCTCCACCATCAGGACGGTCCGGCCTAGTTCTCGGTGCACAAACCGGATCAGCTCGACCAGGCCGGCCACGTCGCCGGTCGCCACCCCGGCCATCGGCTCATCGAGCAGGATCACCGACGGGTCGCGGGCCAACAGCATGGCGATCTCGACCTTGCGCTGCTCACCGTGCGCCAGCTCGTGGGCAACGGTGTCCGCCCGATCGGCCAGGCCAACTTCAGCCAATCGAAGTAAGGCTGTTCTGGTTGCCTCATCGTCGCGCCGTGGCCGGAACCGCAGACTCAGGCTGTGACCGCGAGCTGCCTGCGCCGCGATCCGGACGTTCTCGAGCACGGTCAGTTGCGCGAACAGGTTCGAGGTCTGAAACGAGCGACCGAGCCCGGCCCTGGCCCGGTCGACGATCGAGCGTGCGGTGACGTCCTGACCGCCGAGCAGGACCTGCCCCGCGGTCGGCATCACGATCCCGCTCAGGACGTTGAACAGTGTTGTCTTGCCAGCGCCATTCGGGCCGATCACGCCGATCAGCTCGCCGGCGCTCACGTCCAGGCTGACCTCGTCCAGGATCGTGGCACCTCCGATGGTCAGCGCGATCCCCTTGGCGGTCAGTGCGATCGCGCCGTTCATCCGGCCGCGGCGGCCGGAGCGGTGTCGGTGGCCGGCACCGTCGCGACCAGCTGCGGCGTCCAGGACGAACCGGCGCCGATCAGCTTGGCGCGGAACATCGGCTGTAACATCGCGTGATCGCTGGCCCGGATGGTCTCCGATCCCTTCGGCGCGTCGAAGGTCCAGCCCTCCAGCGCGCTGATCATCGCCGGAACCTCGTCACCGTTGGCCTTCTCGATCGCGTGCACGATCATCTGCGCCGCGACGAAACCGTCCGGCGAGAACAGGTCGGGGGTGCCACCGGCCTTGGTGATCGCGTCCTTCATCGCGGCGTTCACCGGATTGTCAGCCGCGGTCGGGAAGTAGTAGCTCAGGAAGTTGATATTCGCGGTGGCCGGACCGTAGGCCCCGTAGGAGGCGACGTTGGCCAGGCCGGTCACCACGGTCGTCGAGCTCAGCACCTTCTGCTGATCGAGTGCCTGCCACATCGGCGCGGTGGTGGCGCCGGCCCACGCGACGAAGACCAACTGCGGCTTTGCCTGGGCCGCCTGCTTGGCGAACGGCGTGAAGTCGGTGGTCGAGGCTGGCACGAGCAGGCTGTCGACCGTCGCACCCTTGGCGCCCAGCACGGCCTTGACCGCGGCCGCATTGCCTTGTCCGAACGTGGTGTCCTGGGCGAAGACCAGCACCTTCTTGCCCTTGAGGTCACCGACGAACGAGCCGGCCGTCGCGACGTCCTGGTAGCTCTGGCGACCAGACCGGAAGGTGTACTTGTTGATCCCGGTGAGGGCGTCGGCCGCCGCCGGCCCGTCGATGTAGAGCACCTTGTTCTGCTCGGCCAGCGGCGCGAGCTGCCTGGCGATTCCCGAATCGGTGGTGCCAGCAATGATCTTGTAACCCTGGCCGATGTACTGCTTGGCCGACGCGATCGCGGTGGACGGGGTACCCGCGTCGTCGGCGAAGGTCACGTCGATCTTGTGACCGGCTACCGAACCGGTTCCCTTGGTGGCGTAGGCCAGGCCGGCGTTGAATCCTTGCAGGTACTCCTGCCCGTAGGCCGACAGCAGCCCTGTCTTGCTATAGATCACCGCGACCTTGACGGCCGACGTACCGCCGGAGCTTTGCTCCTTCTTCGCCTTGGCCGCGCAGGCCGGCAGAGTGGCCGCGACCAGGATTGCCAGGGCGACAGCGGACAGCTTCTTCACCGGCGGAGCTCCAAACATGAGAGACGATTCAGGTCTCAGATATTGGTCCGGAGAGAACTGGATGTCAACCCATTGGGTACAAAAAGGTGTGCGACTCGCTAGCCGGCTGCGGCCGGCCGGTCCGGACCGGCTGGCTTGTCAGGGCTGGCCAGGCGCAGATGCTTGGCGTGGTAGACGGCTTCATCGAGCAGGCTGGCGACGTGGCTGTCATACAGCGAGTAGGTGACGTTGCGTCCGTTGCGCTGGGTGGCCACCAGACCCATCGTGCGCAACAGCCGCAACTGATGCGAGACCGCCGACTGCTCCATGCCGACCGCATCGGTCAGCTGGGTGACCGTGCAGGGCGCCTGCCGCAACTGAGCCAGGATCAACAACCGACTGGGCGCGGTAAGCGCCTGCAGGGTGGCGGCGACCGCGGCGGCGCTGTCCGCGTCCAACCGTGCCGGCGGGGTATCGCGCCCCTCAACTCCGTGACCCATGGCCTCACCTTAGCCGAGTGCATGCATGAAGACGTGTTCATATGGTCCTGTACGGTGGCCAGGTGCTGAAGCTATCCGAAGTCCGATGGGCGATCGTGGCAACCGTGTTGTTCGGGGTGGCTGGCGGCTTGCAGTTGGCCGGGGCGCCGACCGCGCTGTGGTGGGCCTGCTATCTGGCCTGCTACGCCGCCGGCGGCTGGGAACCAGGCCTGGCGGGGCTGCGGGCGCTTCGCGCGAAATCACTGGACGTCGACCTGCTGATGATCGTCGCCGCCGTGGTGGCCGCCGCCATCGGTCAGGTGTTCGACGGCGCCTTGCTGATCGTCATCTTCGCCACCTCCGGGGCACTGGAGTCGGTGGCGACCAAGCGGACCGCGGACTCGGTCCGGGCGCTGCTGGAGCTGGCGCCGCAACAGGCCACCCGGCTCACCGTGGACGGCGGCGAGGAACTGTTGAACACTGCGGACCTGTCGGTTGGAGATCTGCTGCTGGTACGCCCCGGTGAGCTGATCGGCGCCGACGCGGTGGTCGCGGACGGGGCCAGCGAGGTCGACCAGGCCTCGATCACCGGCGAACCGCTACCGGTCTTCAAACAGCCCGGTGACGAGGTCTTCGCCGGCACCCTGAACGGCACCGGCGCATTGCGGGTGACGGTCAACCGGCCACCGACCGAGTCGGTGATCGCCCGGATCGTGGCCCTGGTAGAGGAGGCATCCGCAACCAAGGCACGCACTCAACTGTTCATCGAGAAGATCGAGCAGCGCTACTCGATCGGCGTGGTGGCAGCGACTCTCGCACTGTTCTTCATCCCGCTCGGCTTCGGCGCGCAGTTGCAGCCGACGCTGCTGCGGGCGATGACGTTCATGATCGTCGCCTCACCCTGCGCGGTCGTGCTGGCCACCATGCCGCCGCTGCTCTCCGCGATCGCCACCGCCGGCCGCCACGGGGTGCTGGTCAAGTCCGCGGTGGTGATGGAGCAGCTCGGCCGCATCGACCTGGTTGCCTTCGACAAGACCGGCACGCTCACCCAGGGCACTCCCCGGGTGGTGGCCGTCCACCCGGTGCCTGGTGTCGGTGCCGACGACCTGCTCGCGCTGGCCGCGGCCGCCGAACGGCCCAGCGAGCATCCGCTGGCC
>JALYVK010000130.1 GCA_030853265.1 Actinomycetota bacterium | reverse complement strand
CCCCGTCGCAACGCGAACTCCACCCGCATCGAGGCCGGGTCACCGCCGAGCAGTTCGCTCAGTCGATCGAAGATCCGCTGCTGTTCCAAGGCAAACGCCTCTTCTATCGGAGCAGGTGAGAGGGCCGGCGGCCGGCCACCGGACATTGCCGGCGGTCGCGGGCCGCGCCAGGCGGTGACCGCGATGACCCGGGTGTCGCGCAGTTGCGCCTCGGCGGCCGCCCAGCGCACCGCATCCGGCGAACCGGTCCGGCGGCTGACGCCGACCACGATCGGGCTGGTCAGATCCATCGCTTCTCCTTCGCAGGGCTTGGTCGGGCCTTGGCCGGCTCACGCGGGCCGCGAGCCGGGCTCACTCCGCTCGCGCCGACGGCGCCTTGGACATCGGATCGGCGATGTCCTCCAGCGACTTTCGCTCGGCATCGATGGCAAGGAATGCGGCCACGATGCCGCCCAGGATCATCACGCCCGCACCGAGGTAGTAGCCGATCGTCAGCGGCCCGCGGTCGGGGTTGGCATTGTTCGCCCCGCCGATCAGGTGGCCGTACAGCGAGGTGGCGATAGCCCCGAAGATCTGCGCGATCGAGAAGAAGAACGAGATCGCCTGGCCACGCAGCTCCAGCGGGAAGATCTCGCTCACCGTCAGGTAGGCCGAGGACGCCCCGGCGCTGGCGAAGAAGAAGATCACGCACCAGAAGATCGTCTGGGTGGTTGCGTTGAGATGCCCGGCACCGAAGAACCAGGCCGACACTGCCAGCAACGCCCCGGAGAACAGGTACGTCCCGGAGATCATCTTGCGCCGACCGACCGAGTCGAACAGCGGGCCGAGCAGCAACGGACCGGCCAGGTTGCCGATCGCGAACGGCAGGAAGTAGTAGCTGGTGTGCGCATCGGAGATGTGGAAGAAGTGCTGCAGCACCAGCGCGTAGGAGAAGAAGATCGCGTTGTAGAGAAAGGCCTGGGTCGCCATCAGCGAGAACCCGAGCACCGTCCGGCGCGGGTACTTGCGCAGGAACGTCCGGGCCAGCTCGGGATAGGGAATCCACTTCTGCGGGACGATCTCGAGCGCCTTCTTCTCATCCACCTCGGGCAGGGTGTGGCCATCGGCCCGTACCCGCTCCTCGATCTCGTCCACCGTCTTGTTGGCTTCGTCCTGATAACCATGGGTCATCTGCCATCGGGGACTCTCCGGAATGTGCCGGCGCAGGCCGATCACGGCCAGCCCGATCACCGGGCCGATGAAGAAGCCGAGCCGCCAGCCGAGGCCCTTCGGGACCGCGTCCGAGAGCAGGTACAGGTTGGCCGACGCACCGAGAGCGGCACCTGCCCAGTACGTCCCGTTGATCGCGATGTCGACCCGGCCGCGGTAGTGCGACGGGATCAGCTCATCGATCGCGGAGTTGATGGCCGAGTACTCGCCGCCGATGCCGACCCCGGCGACAAACCGGAAGGCGGCCAGGATGGCCAGGTTCCAGGACAGGCCGGCCAGCCCGCTGCCGATCAGGTAGATGGCCAGCGTGAGGATGAAGATCTTGCGCCGGCCGATCCGGTCGGTGATCCGGCCGAAGAACAGCGCTCCGACCACCTGGCCGACCAGGTATACCGAGCCGAGCGCGCCGACATCGCCATTGGACAGACCGAGGTCTGCTTTGAAGCCGGCCTGGGAGACGATCTGGATCTCCAGGCCGTCCAGGATCCAGGAAACCCCGAGCCCGACCACGATCAACCAGTGGAATTTTGCCCACGGCAATCGGTCCAACCGGGCAGGTACCAGACTACGGACGGGCTTGGTGTCATTCTCGACGTTCGCGGCGGCGGTCACTCCACACCCTCTGCGCTAGCGCCGACGCGTTGTTTGGCCGACGGTCCTTCCTAGCACCGCAACCCTGACTGAGGCCACCCTGAGCTTCACCGGGCCAACACCGATTGAACGCTGGCCCCCCGTCGGGCCCACGCTGGACTCAGTTCGGGCCCACGCTGGACTCAGTTCGGGCCGACGCTGGACTCAGTTCAGGCCGACGTCCACCGGATAGGTGGACAGCAACGACAGCGGGGCCGGCTGGCGGCGCAACACCGCCCGCCAGAGCGTGCCGGGGTGCGGTGAGAACACGTCGTCCAAGCCGCCACCGACCACGAACCAGCCGCCGGCGGCGATCTCGTCGGAGAGCTGGCCGACCTCCCAGCCGGCATGCCCGGCGAACACCCGCAGGCTCTGGGCACTCACCGACACCTCGGCGGCATCGGCGTCCAGGTCCACCAGGGCCAACCCGCCGCTGACCGCTCGCAGGCCCGTACCGGCGTCGGTCGAACCGGCCAGCCGGCCCAGGCCGAGGGCCCCGTCGCGCTGCACCGGGCCGCCGTTGAACACCACCGACGGCTCGCTCATCACGTCCTGCCAGTCGGGCAGGATGTAGCCGACCGGGGTGTGCGAGGGCCGGTTGATGATCACGCCGACCGTCCCGGTGTCGTCGTGCTCGATCAGGAAGACCACGGTGCGGAAGAACTCCGGATCGGACAGGGTCGGGGCCGCGATCAGCAGTCGATGGGCCGCGGGCTGCAACTGCCAGCTCTGATCAGCGCTCACCGCCGGGCCTCCCCTTCGCTCATCTCAGCTACATCCTGCACCAGAGCGGGCGGCTAGGAGCTAACGTCGGTGGCTAAGAACCCGAACTAGTGTGTATGACCCTTGTCGAGTTGCAGGCTGCCGGGAACCCGCCGATCCCGGCGGAGGCCCTCGCGTTGACCGGAGAAATCGTGCTGACGCACCCGATCGAGCAGAGCCCCCTCCGCCGGCTGGTCGGGCGAGGGGACTTTCGGCGACTGCTGTCGGTCCGGATGTTCGGGCAGTTCGCCGACGGGGTCTTCCAGGCGTCGCTGGCCGGCACCATCCTGTTCAATCCCGAGCGGCAGGCCCATGCCGGCGATATCGCGGCCGGCTTCGCGGTGCTGCTGCTGCCGTACTCGGTGCTCGGACCGTTCGCCGGGGTGCTGCTGGATCGCTGGTCCCGGCAGCGGGTACTGCTGGGCGCCAACCTGCTCCGGGCGCTGCTGGTGTGCGGGGTCGCGGCCGAGATCGGCGCCGGCGTGCACGGCCAGCCCTTCTACCTCAGCGCGCTGGTGGTGATCTCGGTCAACCGGTTCATCCTGTCCGCGCTGTCGGCCTCACTGCCCCATGTCGTCGAGCCCGAACAGCTGATCAACGCCAACGCCATCTCGGTGACCGCAGGTGCGGTGATCGCGGCCTTCGGCGGTGGCTCGGCGATCGGGATCCGGGTGCTGTTCGGTGACCACAACAGCAGCTACGCGATCGTGGCGCTGGGTGCCGCGCTGTTCTACACGCTGGCCGGCGGCTGCTCGATACGGTTCGCCACCCGCCAGCTCGGTCCGGACGACGAGACCCGCAACCATTCCGAGTCGGTACGCAACGTGCTGACCGGGATGGCCGACGGGGTCCGGCACATCCGCTCGCACCCGTCCGTGCTGCGCGCCTTCACAGTGATCGGCATTCACCGTTTTGCCTACGGGATAACGGCGATCTGCACCCTGCTGCTCTACCGCAACTACTTCACCGACGACGGGGTGCTGCGGGCCGGGCTGGCCGGCCTCGGCCAGATCGTGGCCGCCATCGCGCTCGGCGGCGGGGTTGCCGCGCTGATCACCCCGTACGCGGCGCGCCGGATCGGCTACACCCGCTGGCCGGCGGTGCTGCTGATCGGCGCCGGCGTGGTGGAGCTGGTGCTCGGCCTGCCGTTCCGGATGGCCACCTTCCTGCCGGCCGCCGCACTGCTCGGGCTGGCCGCCCAGGGTGTGAAGATCTGCGTGGACACGCTGACCGCGCAGCGGGTGGCCGATGACTACCGGGGACGGGTGTTCTCGATCTACGACACCCTGTTCAACGTGGTCTTCGTCGCGGCCGGCGTGCTGACCGCGCTGGTGCTGCCGGAGAACGGCAAGTCGGTGATCGCGGTGGTGGTGATCGCGCTCGCCTACCTGCTGACCGGCGCGGTGTACTACTTCGCCCCGGACGATGACCTCGCCGTGCCGGCCTGTGACCTGGAGCTGAACCGCTCCCCCTGACGACGGGCGTTCGGCGTACTCGGGCCTTCGGCGTACTCGACTCAGGCCAGCTCGGGCCTTCGGCGTACTCGGCTCAGGCCAGCTCGGCGTACCAGCGTCGCAGGGCGGCGACGGCCTCGTCATGCGACATCGGGCCGTTGTCCATCCGCAGCCCGAGCAGGTGCTGGTAGGCCTTGCCGACCAGCGGCCCCGGCGCGAGCCCCAGGATCGCCATGATCTCGGTGCCGTCCAGGTCGGGCCGGATCGCGTCCAGCTCCTCCTGCTCGCGCAAGCGCGCGATCCGCTCCTCGAGCGCGTCGTAGGTGGCCGCCAGGGTGGCCGCCTTGCGCTGGTTGCGGGTGGTGGTGTCGGACCGGACCAGCTTGTGCAGCCGTGCCAGCAGCGGCCCGGCGTCGGTGACGTAGCGGCGCACCGCCGAATCGGTCCACTCGCCGCGGCCGTAGCCGTAGAAGCGCAGGTGCAGAAAGACCAGCCGGGCAATGTCCTCGGTGAGGTCCTTCGGAAACTTCAGCGCCTTGAGCCGGGCCTTGGCGAGCCGGGCGCCGACCACCTCGTGGTGGTGGAAGGTCACCTGCCGAGCGCCCTCAGCCTCCACGAACCGGCGGGTGTCCGGCTTGCCGATATCGTGCAGCAGCGCCGCCCAGCGCAGCACCAGGTCCGGGCCGGCCGCCGGATCTTCCAGCTCGATTGCCTGGTCCAGTACCTGCAGGGTGTGCGCGTAGACGTCCTTGTGCTGGCCGTGCTCGTCGGCGGCCATCCGCAGCGCCGGCAACTCGGGCAGCACCACGTCGGCCAGGCCGGTGTCGACCAGCGCCTCCAGCCCACGTCGCGGGTACTGCCCGGCCAGCAGCTTGTTGAGCTCGGCCTGCACCCGTTCGGCGGTGATCCGGCCGAGTTCGGGGGCCAGCTCGGTCATCGCGGCGGACACCTCCGGCGAAAGCGTGACGCCCAACTGGGCGACGAACCGGGCCGCCCGCAGCATCCGCAGCGGATCGTCGCCGAAGGATTGCGCCGGCGTCCCCGGGGTACGCAGCACGCCCCGCGCCAGGTCGGCCAAACCTCCGTACGGGTCGACGAAGGCCCGGTCCAGCACCGAGACCGCCATCGCGTTCATCGAGAAGTCCCGCCGCAGCAGGTCATCGTCGATGTTGTCGCCGAAGGCCACGATCGGGTTGCGGCTGACCCGGTCGTACTGATCGGCCCGGAAGGTGGTGATCTCGCACGGTTCGCCGCCGATCTGGGCGCCGATGGTGCCGTAGTCGATGCCGGTCGTCCAGGTCGCCGAGGCCAGGCCGGTGAGCAGTTCGAGCACCCGCTGTGGGTGGGCGTCGGTGGTGAAGTCCAGGTCGTTGACCGGCCGACCCATCAGCGCATCGCGAACCGGGCCGCCGACCAGGTACAGCTGGTGGCCGGCCGCGGCGAACACCTCACCGAGCCGGGTCGCGACCGGCGGGATGGGTACCAGGGTGCCGGGGTTCCCCGTCATGGGTGGGATCTCGCTCCGTTCCGTTTAACTCGCTCAGCCGTAGGTCTCCGGCTCGCTCAGCTGTGCTGGTCACTTCGCTGCGCGCCTCGCTCGGGTGCTGCCAATCGCTCCGGGCCTCGCTCGTGCCTCGCTCGATCCTCACTCACACCACTCGCTCGATGCTCACTCAGCTGTGCCAGACCCTACTGAACCGCCAAGTAGCATCGGAGCATGTCCCGCGCGTCGTCCACCAGACGCCCGCGGCTTCCCCGAGTCGATGAGACCAGCGCGGGCGGACTCGTGCTCGACCTGTCCGGACCGGTACCGCAGGGCGCCCTCATCGGACGGACGAATCGCCGCGGTCGGCTGCTGTGGTCCCTGCCGAAGGGGCATCTCGAGGCCGGCGAAACGCTCGAACAGGCCGCCGTCCGCGAGGTGGCCGAAGAGACCGGCATCCAGGGCGCCATCATCGGCACGCTCGGCACCATCGACTTCTGGTTCGTGGTGGACGGTCGCCGG
>JALYVK010000129.1 GCA_030853265.1 Actinomycetota bacterium | reverse complement strand
ATGGACACCAGCTCCTCGGCCCGGCGTAGCACGGTCGGGCTGAGGACCACGATGGTGTCGGGATCGAGGACCTCGATCAGCTCGAGCTCCTCGGCCCGCTTGGTGACGGCGTCACGATCCTCGGCCTTGAACCGGCCGTCGAGCTCGCCGAGCGACACCTCGTAGGGCTCCTCGGGACTGAACTGTTGGAGCACCATGGCCGAGAACGATCCCTCGGAGGCGATGACCCGGGAGATGGTGGCGAGATTCATCCCCTGCTCCTGGAGCCGGCGGACCAGTTCCAGGCGCTCGATGTGCGACAGCCCGTAGTAGCCTGTCCGGCCCCGCAGCTCGGGGGACTGGAGGAGGCCCTTGGCCTGATAGGCACGGATGTTGCGCGTCGTCATGCGCAAGTGAGCGGCGAGCTCGTCGATGGTGAGCTCCGTGTGCGCCACGACTGTTCAGGGTAGCGGCGGAGCCGGATGGTGAAAGGAACATCGGGGCGGATCTTCGTAATAGGGGCAGTGCCGGCAACCGGAATCGCAGCACGTACCCCGCTCCCAGAGGAACCGGGCTGTGAGCACGGTCCAGCCCGTCGACGGATCGACATAGTTGGTCCGCCCCGCGGCCACCGCCCGGCGGTGAGTGGCGAGGACCGAGGCGCAGTCGGGACGGCCCCGGTCGAGGCGGTGGGGGTGGGGGTCGACGAGATGGTCGGGCAAGCGACATTGCCCAAACCTCATGGCCGCGCCGGGCGGAGGGTGTCGGAACCGAGGTACGGGATGAGGACGTCGGGGACGGCCACGGTGCCGTCGGGGCGCTGCCCGTGCTCGACGATGGCGGCCCACACCCGGGGGGTGGCCAGGCCCGAGGCGTTGAGGGAATGGACCAGCGCCACCTTGTTGCCCCCGGTGCGGCGCAGCCGGATCCCGCCCCGGCGGGCCTGGAAATCGGTGACCAGGCTGACGGAGCTGACCTCCAGCCACCGGTCCACACCCGGGGCGTAGACCTCCAGGTCGTAGACCCGTGCTGCGGAGAACGTGAGGTCGGCGGTGCACAGCTCGACCACCCGGTACGGCAACCCCAGGGCGATGATGGACTTCTCGGCGTCGGCCAGCAGCGCCGCCAGCTCCGCCTCGGAGTCCTCGGGTGCGCACAGCTCGACCAGCTCCACCTTGTGGAACTCGTGGAGGCGCTGCATCCCCCGGGTGTCCTTGCCGGCCGCCCCCGCCTCTCGGCGCCAGCACACGGTGTAGGCCATGGTGCGCGCCGGCAGGTCCGCCTCGGCGAGGATCTCCCCCTGGTACATGCCCATGAGGGCCACCTCGGCGGTGGGGACCAGCCACAGGTCGTCGTCACGGAGACGGTAGGCCTGCGACTCGAACTTGGTCAGGTGCCCGGTCCTGGTGATGATCTCCTCGCGCACCACGTGGGGCGGGGCCACCTCGACATAGCGGTCGCGGTGGAGGTCGAGGGCGAAATCGACGAGGGCTCGCAGCAGGCGGGCCCCGTCGCCTCGAAGCAACGAGAACATCGTGCCGCTCAGCTTGGCGGCCCGGGCCGGGTCGAAGATGCCGAGGCGCTCGGCCACGTCCCAGTGGGTCTCCCAGGTCCGCCCTTCGTAATCGGCCGAGTCGTAGCCCTCGGTGCGGACCACCACGTTGTCGGCCTCACCGGCGCCGTCGGGGGCGATGTCGGCGGGCAGGTTGGGCAGGCGGGAGACCACGTCGTCGAGCTCGGCCTCGGTGATCCGCAACTCGACTTCGAGGGCGTCGAGGGTGGTCCGGGCCGCGGCCATCGCGGCCTTGGCCTCGTCGGCCTCCCGGGTCCGGCCCCCCCGCATCAGCTTGCCGATCGCGCTCGCCCCCGCGTTGGCGTCCCGGCGGGCGTCGTCGACCGCCTTCACCCGGGACCGTCGGCTGACGGCGAGGTCACGGGCGGAGGTGATCAGCACCGGGTCGACCCGCTTGCGGGCCAACCGGCGGGCGGTGTCGTCGAAATCGTCGAGGAGGAGGCGAACGTCGATCATGGGGAGGAGAGTTATGCCACCCCGAGCAGGTCCACGACGAACACGAGGGTCTCGCCGCCCTTGATGACCCCGCCGGCGCCCCGGTCGCCGTAACCGAGGTGTGGGGGAATGGTCAGCCGCCGGCGGCCGCCCACCTTCATGCCGACCACGCCCTCGTCCCAGCCGGTGATGACCTGGCGGGAGCCGAGCCCGAACCCGAACGGTTCGTTGCGGTCCCACGAGGCGTCGAACTGCCGCCCCGTCGACCACGACACCCCCACGTAGTGGACCGACACGTTCTTACCGGTGGTCGCCTCCGGACCGTCACCGACCTCGAGGTCCTCGATGACCAGTTCGGCAGGGGGATCGGACTCGGGGATGGTGACGTCGGGCTTGGGTCTGGGCATGGGCAGCTCCTTGTACTCGTCGGACAACGGTACTTACCCGGAACGGGGCGCCGTCCCCACCCGGAGGCGCCTCGGCGCACTGGGTGTCAGGAGCCGGTTGCGAACACGGCACGACCGCCGGAGTAGATGACGATGTTGCTATCTCTTTGCATCAGGAGGACGTCGCCGGGTTGCCCGGCGGTGTGACTGGCGAACAACGGTCGACCTCCTCCGTAGACGACCAGGTTGCCGTCACCTTGCAATATGGCAACGGCATTAGGGTGCCCGCCGGTGTTGCTGGCCCACAAGGGCCCTCTGGGTCCGTACTCGACCAGGTTCCCGTCGCCTTGCATCAGCAGCCGGTATGTGCTGTCCGATGATGCGATTCCCTCGTTTGCGGTCAGTGCTTCGCCATCGAAGAGACGGTCGTGCACGGTCGTGCTGGCGGTGTGGTGGACACGCGTTGTTATAGACCCGAGATTCCCGAAGCGGTCCCGATCACAATGTGCGGATTGCTGGCCTTGTTCATCCAGCCGAGCACGGCGTCGAGTTCTGCCGGCGGAAGCGCCACACAGCCGGCTGTGACCCCGGATGTGGTGTCGTCGTGCAAGAAGATTCCCGAAGCCACCTGTGGGCCTGGGGGCATCAGGAGGACCGCGAAATGCTGGTAGGCCACAGTTTCGGTCCACAACGCTTCGGAGTCGTTCCCGAATGCGGGCTGCACGCCGCAGGGCACATGCTGGAACGAGTCGTAGGTCGGGCTTCCCGGTTGCTCATCCCACCAGTCACCACATACCAACTGGTGGTACTCGTATGACGACGTCGGTGAAGTCGGCGACAACCCGTACATGGTCGGGCCGAAACCGAAGACTCCGATCGGAGTGGCCCCGTCGCCGCTTTGCCGTTGGGCGATGGGGATCAATCCGCCGTAACCGGTCTCGACTCGGTACGGCTGAGCAGGTTGGCCCGCGAATGATGTCGGGATCCAGCACCCGGACGACTTCGTCCAGGCCGTGAGGGTCCCGGCCAAGCTCTTAGGACCGGGGTCGACAATGGTGATGAGCTGTCCTCCCCCGCCGTCATCCACCATGTTGTTCGGGTTCACCCCGTACACGACGGTGCTGATCCCCGGGCAGCCGGGCAATCGTTGACCAGTGCCGGTTGCGAAGGTCGCGGTGGTGCCGTGGTAGACCACGAAATTGCCGTCATCCTGCAACACGGCATGGGCCCCGACGCCTGATGTTCTGGTCGCCCACAACGGTCCGTTCGGGCCGTAGACGACAAGGTTGCCGTCGTACTGCATGATGAGGAAGTCGCCAGGAACACTCGTGCCGCTAGCAAAGAGGGACACCCCTCCGTCGTAGAGGACGACGTTGCCATCGCTTTGGACCACGAGGGCGAACTGTCCGCCGGCACTACGCAGGTTTTGGCCTGAGGAGAGGATCTGGTTGGCGTCGAGATGGTCGGACCCAGAAGTGGCGTGGGTGACAGGGGGAGCAAGGACGGTGTTGGTGGCCCACAATGGCCCCGATGGCCCGTAGATCACCACGTTCCCATCGGACTGGACGGTCAGTTGGTCACTGCCCCGGGTACGGCTCGCAAACCTGGGGACCCCGCCTGCGTAAACGACCAGGTTGCCGTCGCCCTGAAGAACGGCGGATGCCCCGGGCCCCTGGCTACGGCTCGACCAAAGCGGCCCGCTCGGGCCGTAGAGGACAAGGTTCCCATCGCCCTGCATGATGAAGCTGAGGCGCCCGTCCGGCGACACCAGGCTCTGGCCGGAAGCGAGAGACTGACCTTGGGTCAGTGTCGCCGCCGGGATGGCAGCCGAGGCTGGCGGGGTGGTACTGACGCCCAACAGCGACAACAGGCCGGAGGTGGCGAACCCGGCGAGCAACGCTCGCATCCTCCGGCCCCCCCGGTGCCTTTGCTTGTTCACCCGTGCTTGCCCCCTTTTCTTTGCAGGCTACAACTCTTCGTTCACGGTGCCAGACCTGCCCACACGGAGCTGGACACCATCTGAGTGGAGTCGATCCCATATACCTCGCTGGGACAGCTCTATCACTTCTCCGACGCCCGTAGGCACGGCCGAGAGGTTGACCCCAAGGAACAGATCGCCGGACCCGTCGACGGTCATCGAGCTGTAACCGTCTTGGATTTTTGGGCCCGCAAATGCCAGAGCAATCATCGGGCCATAACCACCATCGATCTTTGGGAACTCCAACACGTCGCCGGCGGAGCCGTCGAGGACATAGACGTTCCCTGCCCGATCTACCGCCGGCCCCACGAAAGTCCCCCGACCCAGGGCCAATGTCACCTGGGTGCTTCCGCCGGAGACCGCCTGTCAAGGCGAAACGGCGGCGGCCTGCGCGGGTCCCCCCCGCAGCCAACGCAACAAGAAGGCCGATCACCATGGCCAACGTCGTCATGAGCGCTCCGGCCTGCCCCCACACCGCCCCTCGAAGCCGGCGCATCGCCCCAGTTCCTCCCGTCGCGGGTCCTAGGCGCGAGCCAGTGAGGATAGGTTAGCCGCAAGGCATGGCCGACATGTGCCCTTAGGCGGCGGCGTCGGGCGGGGCGGTCCCCGCCTTACGGGCTGCTGCCACCCGGTCCGCCGCCCGCTCCACCCGCTGGTGGATCAGGTCGGCCACGGGCAAAGTCCCGGCCACCACCGCGACAAGACCGAGGACCGACAGGGCCATGGTCGTGGCCAGGCCCGCCACCACCAAGCCGACGCCGACCACGATGAGGAGCGCTCCCACCCACGCCCGGTGCGCCCGATGGTCGAGGGCGGTGATGACCCGCCTCAGCTTGTGCTCGAAGCGGAACAACAGCGACGCGCCCAGAGACGGGTCGTCCGCTATCGCCTGCGCTTCGATCCGGGCGAACGCAGCCCTCTCTTCTGCTGAGAGCGTCGCATCATCACGAGTGCTCATGGCCAGATCCCCTGTTCCCTACTCGTCCGGCGTCGCCGCCGGGATCCATGGGCCGCTTCGGCCTCTCTGCATTCTTTACCCACAACACCAGTTCCGACCACCCATGATCGCGCATCCGCCTACGCTGAGCCATGCCTCGATGGACAGCTGCCCACATCGGCGACCGAACCGGGACGGTCGCGGTCGTCACCGGGGCCAACAGCGGACTCGGTCTGCACACCTCCCTGGCCCTCGCGGCCCACGGCGCCCAGGTCATCCTGGCCTGCCGCAACCCCGAGCGGGCCTCCGTGGCGGCCGAGAAGGTGGCCGCGGTGGCCACGACCGCCCCCGTGGTCGTGCCTCTCGACCTGGCCGACCTGACGTCGGTCGAGACCTTCGCCAAGGACCTGGCCGCCCGGGTCGACCGGGTGGACACCCTGGTCAACAACGCCGGCGTCATGGCCATCCCCCGGATGCTCACCGCCGACGGCTTCGAGATGCAGCTGGGGACCAACCACCTCGGCCACTTCGCCCTCACCCTGCGCCTGTGGCCCCTGCTGATCGCCCGGCCCGGGGCCCGGGTGGTCACCCTCAGCAGCGGGATGGCGGCCACCGGCCGGATGCGCTTCGACGACCTCCAGGGTGAGCACGGCTACCACCCGTGGGGGGCGTACGGCCAGGCCAAGCTGGCCAACCTGATGTTCGCCCTCGAGCTCGACCGCATCATCCGCCGGCGGGGCATCGACGTGACGAGCGTGGCCGCCCACCCCGGCTTCTCGTCCACCTCGCTCATCACCAACGG
>JALYVK010000073.1 GCA_030853265.1 Actinomycetota bacterium | reverse complement strand
GCCGGACGCGGCCCGGCGGGCGGCCCTGGTTGCCGGCGCCGCGGTCGAGCGCGGGCTGGCCGACTTGGGTGCCGGCGACGGTCCGGTGGACGCCCTGGACGTCCGCTCGTTCAGGCCACCGTCGCTGCCGTGACCTAACCCGCAGGCAGCATCCTCAGGCAGCGGAGTAGGCCGCGCCGGCCAGTGGCGAGCGCTCCGGCTGGGTAGCCAGCCCAACGGCGTATCTACATTCAGAATAACGGGAAAGCCCGGAGCGCAGCGGCCGTTCGATAAGATCCCAGGCATTGCTGATCGAGCCACCCACCACCAGCTGGTCGGTGCCGAACCGCTCCAGCCACGGCCCGAGCACCTCACCCAGCACGGTGTACGCGGACTCGAAACAACCGTGGGCGGCAGCATCGCCGGCCCGGGCCCGCTCGGCCAGCTCCTTCACGTCCGGCCCGTCGGATCGGCCGGTCGCCGTGGCATAGGCACGCCGCAGTGCCCGACGAGATACCCAGTCTTCCAAAGGCAAACCGGCATGTGAGAGCAGGTGCAGCTCGGCCTCCGGCGGCACCGACGGCCCGCTGTCCACCACGGTGCCCCGGTCCAGAAAGGCCGAACCGATCCCGGTCCCGAGCGTGATCGCGGTACACCGGGTCGAACCGACCGCCGCTCCGATCAACCACTCACCGATCAAGAAAGCGCTGGCATCATTGATAAAAGTGATCGAGCCTGGTCGCTCCGGCAATATCTCATAGAGCGCCGACCGGACGTCCACACCCGCCAGGCCCTCGAACTTGCCGACCCCGGCGTAGCGCGCCACCCCGCGCTGGTAGTCGAACGGCCCGGGCATCGCGATCCCCCACGATGCCCCAGCACCGGCTGCCAAGCCGGCAGCCGCTGCGGCCAGGCCAGCCAACAACTCATCGCCACTGGCATCACCACGCAGTTGTGAACGCGACGCCTCGCCGACCTGCCAGCCGTCCGGATCAACCCAGGCGGCCGTGACGTGCGTCCCACCGACCTCGAGCACCGGGACCAAATCGTGCGGACCGTTCACCCGGCGGCCTAGTTCACACCGAGCTTGAGCAGGGCGTTCTCGACGACCTCCATCAACGCCGGGTGAATCCAGTACTGGCCGCGCGCCAGGTCGGTCACCGTCTGGTCGAAGGACATCGCCTGCACCAGTGGCTGGATCAGGTTCGATGCCTGGTAGCCCATCAGGTGAGCCCCGAGCAGCCGGCCGGTGACCGGATCGGCGATTACCTTGCAGATACCGGTGTGATCCTCCATCGCCCAGCCGTAGGCAGTGTCGCCGTAGTCCTGGGTCGCCGCCCGGTAGCTTCGGCCCTCGGCCCGTAGTTCTTCCTCGGTGCACCCGACGCTGGCAATCTGCGGGTCGGTGAAGATCGCGGACGGGACGAAGCGGTGGTCGAATTCCCGCAGATCCGCCGGGTGGCTCAGGTTGTGGGCGACCACCCTGGCCTCGTGGTTAGCCACATGCTTGAGCTGGTAGTCCGAGGACACGTCGCCGAGGGAGAAGATGCCGGCCACGTTCGTCCGGCCGTAGTTGTCCACCCGCACCCGGCCATCGGCCAGCGTCGCTACCCCGGCCGCGGCCAGGCCGAGCCGGTCGGTGTTCGGCGTGCGGCCGGTGGCGACCAGCAGCAGATCGCCGACCGCGGAGGTTCCGTCCGAGAAATCAAGCCTGATCTCACCCGGGCCACCGCTCACCTTGCTGACGTCGACGCCGAGCCGCAGATCCCACTTGTCGGCCACCACGCTGGTGAACCGGTCGGCGATCTCGGCATCCAGGTGCCGCACCAGCTTGGTGCTACGGGCGATGACGGTGACCGCGGTGCCTAGGGCCGAGAAGACGTGCGCGAACTCGGCGCTGATGTAGCCACCGCCGAGGATCAGCAACCGCTCGGGCAATTTCTCGATCCGCATGATGGTGTCTGAGGTGTGGAACGGCACTCCGGACTCGGTCACCACGTCCGGAATCACCGGCCGGCCACCGGTGGCTATCACGATCTGCTCGGCGGTGATCTCATCGCCGGTGCTGATCCGGATGGACTTGGGACCGGTGAACTCACCGTGCCCGAGAAAGGTGGTGGTGTTAGGGCCGTTGGTCCGGTAGTCCTGCCCACCCGCCGCGATCGGGTCGATCCGGCCGAAGATCCGGTCCCTGATGTCGGTCCAGCGGACCCCGTCGAGGTGGGCGTCCACCCCGTACCGGCCGGCATGCCGGATGGTGTTGGCCACCTCGGCGGCGTAGACGTACATCTTGGTCGGGATGCAGCCGACGTTCAGGCAGGTGCCGCCGAAGGTGCCCGATTCGATGATCGCGACCCGCTTGTCGTCGAAGTCCGGCGTCACCAGCGAATTGCCGGAGCCGGTCCCGATTATCGCGAGGTCGAAGTCGCGGTTGTCGTCAGAGTTCGCCACGCCTGCGAGCCTACTTGCGTTCGTTTACCGCTACGGTCCGGCCAGTACGGCGGTGTCAGTCACTTCGCTCCGCTCCTTGCTCGTGCCTCGCTGCGATGCTCACTCAGCGGGGCGAAGGCGGGGCTCGGGAGTGGTCAGTCCCCCGAGTCCCGCCTTCTACTCAACCGGCGGAGGAGGCCTCTACACCGGCGAGCTCTGGTGGCCACCCGGCCGTCGGCCGGCCGCCAACACCAGGGCACCAACCCCGATCAGGACCAGCCCCAGCACCAGCAGGGTGAGCGCGGCGGCGCCAGTGACGGCAAGGCCACCACTCGGTGCGGTCGCAGTCACGGTCGCGGCCGCCTCGGCGACGGTGAAGGTGACCGGATCCGAGGCCGCCGAACTGACCCCCGCACCCTGCTGGGACGCGGTGATGGTGTGCTGGCCCGTGGACAGCCCACTCGCCGGGCTGCACTGCCAGTTAGCGCTGGCCGCGACCGTCGCGGTGCACAGCGTGCTACTGCCTTCGGTCACCGTCACGGTGTCACCCGGGACGCCGGTCCCGGAGATCACCGGGGTCGGGTCGGTCACCGTTGAGCCGTCGCTCGGGGTGGTGATCACCGGGGCCGCCGGTGCGGCGGCCGCCGCCAGGTAGTCGTAGGTCAGGGCTGGGGTACTGGTACCGCCCGGCGTCGTGACCGTCACCCCCACCGCAGCCGCGACATGCGGTGGGGTGAGGAAGGCCAGCGTGCTCGTCGAGGTCACCGTGACCTTGGAGACCGGGACGATGGTGCCGCCAATCGTCACCGAGGTGGCACCGGCCAGGAATCCGGTGCCGGTGACGGTCACCGTCTGACCACCGGCCGCCGGCCCGCTGCTGGGCGCCAGGCTCGTCCCGACCGGTTGCACCCCGCCGAGCGGGCCGGCCAGGTAGGTGTAATCCAACGCCGGGGCACTCGTCCCGGCTGGCGTCGTCACCGTGACGCCCACCGAGCCAACAGCATGCGCCGGCGTACTGAAGGTCAACGACAGCGGCGACAACACCGTTACCCCAGCAGCCGAAACGGTATTACCCCCGATGGTCACCGACGTCGAACCAGCCACAAACCCGCTACCGCTGACGGTCACCGTCTGACCACCAGCAGCCGGCCCGGTATCCGGCGCCAGCGACGCAGCAGTCGGCACCGCAGCCGCCGCGACATAGGTGTAATCCAACGCCGGGTTGCTCGTCCCACCCGGCGTCGTCACCGTCACCCCCACCGGGCCAGCCGCATGCGCCGGCGTACTGAAACTCAGCGACAGCGGCGACAACACCGTTACCCCAGCGGCCGGAACGGTATTGCCCCCGATGGTCACCGACGTCGAACCAGCCACAAACCCGCTACCGCTGACGGTCACCGTCTGACCACCAGCAGCCGGCCCGGTATCCGGCGCCAACGAACCAGCAGTCGGCACCGGAGCCGCCGGTCCGGCGTTGGGACCGACCGAGGCCGAACCGAGGTTGACCACCGCCGCCGGGATCGGCGCGGTGGGCAATAGCCCGACCTGTAAAGCGCGTTCGGTGAAGGTGCCACCCGCCACGCCCTGGACGTTGCCCAGCAGGCTGAGCAGGGTGGACAGCGCGGTGGCCAGCGGAGTGAGCACAGTGGTGCCGAGCCCGGCAACGGCGGTGTTGATCGGCGCGACAACCTGCGCGATAACGGGATTGAGCACCGGCGCGAGAATCACCAGCGGGACCGGGATTCCCAGCACGCTGACGCTGATGCCGTTGAGCGCCGCGCTCACCTGGGACACCAGACCGGTGACGGCGGTGGTCAGGGCCGGCAGCAACTGGCTGGTCAACGCTGCGGTGACATAGGGCAGCAGTTGGGTATTGGGCGGCAGGTTGTTCAGATCCAGGCCGGCAGTGGCCAGCACCGTGGCGACGTCGATGCTTACCGCGCCGGTCTGCAGGTTCGCGGTGATCGAACCGTCCGCCGTGGTCACCGAGGTCAGCGCGTCGGTGATGGTGGCCAGGTTCGGAACACCGGTGATCGTCGCCAGCGGACCGACACCGGGCAGCGCGCGGATCAAGGCGGGCAGGCCATTCACCACTGGTTGCAGGGAAATCAGCGCGGTCCGGAGGTTGGTGGCGATCCCCGCCACCAGCGGGCTGGTCAGCGAGACGTCGAGGCCAGCGATCTGATAGCCGCCGGTCTGCACGCCGGCCGCGGTCTGGTTCGCGGTGCCGGTCAGCGCCCCGGCGCTCAGCGTCAGATTGCCGAGGGTGCTGGCCAGGCCGGCACCGATCAGGTTCTGCAGGTTGAAGGTGGCGTTCGAGGGAAAGCTCGCCGAGCCGCCGACCGCGACCGCGCCGGAGTCACTCACCGCACCGGAGGCTGACTTCGAGCTGCCGTCACTGGCCGCCTCGGCGTACTGGTTGACCACCCCCAGGGCCAGGATGCCGTTGTTTCCCAGCAGATTGACTCCGCCACCGAGGTTGATGTCGACCGCGTTGAGGGCCGAGACGCTGAGCGGATTGGTCTGCAACGCCTCCGCTCCACCGGCGTTGGTGGCGGTCGCCGGGTTCACCGAAACCAGGTTCTGCAGCGACAGCCCCAGTGCCGAGCCGCTGAGGAATCGCCCCTCGCTCTGCGAGACCGGACCGACCGCAGAGACCGGAGCCACCCCGATCAGCGTTACGCCCAGAGCCATCGCCACCGCCGTGAGCAGGACGACGACCTTTCCCGCTAGGGAAAATCTCGGCACGCGCGGAGGGACTGACCGGATCTCTTCGAACATGACATTCCTCGGGGGGAGGGTGCGACTCGCACGGGAGAAACAACGTTGTCGTTAATCCTGTGTGTGGCCAGCAGTCCGTGGAAGAGCCGAAGTATCCTGCCGGTGGCAACGATCTGGCTGATTTAGCAGGCGTTTTTAGGCCAGAGTGCCGGGGTCGGGCGAGCGGTGTGCTCAGGATCCGAGATTGCGCTCCCGCAGCAGCACGATCAGTTCTTGCTGGGAACGCACCCGCAGCTTGCGGAAGACCGAGGACAGGTGATTGCGCACCGTGCTCTGGCTGACGAACAGGTGCCGGGCGATCACCGGGACCCGATCACCGAGCAGCAGCATCCGCACCACTTCCAGCTCCCGGCGGGACAGCCGGTCCAACCCGGGCACCGACTCCTCGAAACTCGGTGCGGCGGTTGGATGCTCCGGCTTGGCCGCACGCAGGTAGTCGGCCACCAGCGCCGCCACGTAGGACTCATCCTCTGGTGGCCGGTTCTTGGCCTCGCGGACGGAGGAATGTGGGCCGTCGGCGCCGCCGCGCTTCTCCAGCTCGTGCTCGATCAGCTTGAAGTCGGTGATGTCGCTGACCAGACCTACGCTGCCGACATAGCCGCCTGCCTCGTCGTGCAGCGGGACACCGGAGCTGCGGAACCAGCGACGCTGGCCGTCCAGCCGGATGAAGGAGAACTCATACAGCTCCCGGACGCCGGCCGCGCGGTGGTTCATCCGCTGTCTGATCAGCTCACCGGCAGCCGGGTCGAAGAATTCCAGGACGGAGCCGTTGGCCAGCCGTGCCTGGTCGACCGCGAGCAGGTCAGCCATCCGGGCGTTGGCGAACACCGTCGCACCGCTGGCGTCCAGCACCCAGATACCCTCCAGCGCGGCGTCCATCACCGACTGCAGCAACCGCTCGCTGATGGCCAGCCGGTCGGCCATCTCACGGTTGGCGGTCACGTCGCGCAGGTTGAGGACCATCGCGGACAGGGCGAGGTCGGCGACCATGTTGCTGATCCGCATCTCGATCCAGCGCCACCTGCCGGAGGCATCCCGCAGCCGCAGTTCGACCTCGCGGTGCTCACCGGGACTGCTGATCGCGGCCAGCCACTCCCGCCGCAGCCGTGGTGCCTCGTCCGGGTGAACGAACTTCCAGCCGGGCACGCCGACCACCTGCCGCGGCTGGTAGCCGAACATCTCCTGCAACGACGGCCCGGCGTAACTGACGATCATGTTGCGGTCGCAGATCAGCACCAGGTCGCTGCCACGTTCGGTGATCGCGCGAAACGGGCGATCACGGACCACCGCAGGGGAGCCGTCCATGCCGGCGTCCAGCGGCACCAGCGAGGCGATGACCTCGTCCTGACCGTCCTGACCGACCACCAGCGAGGCTGTGGTTTTGAGTTTTAGCCGAATGCCGTCGCGGGTCGTCACCTCGTGCTCGCGTATCCAGGCCCCGCTCGAACCAACAAATATGAATTCCGCCAAGTCTTCCTGCGTTAGGCCCCAGTCGGCCAGCTCGCCGACCCGCCGGCCCACCGCCTCGGCCGAAGTCCAACCGAACATGCTTTGAGCCCCGCGCGACCACAACGTCACGGCGCCAGCAAACGTGCTGCCTATAACGGCAACCAGATCATCGCTAGACGTGTCATCCAGGGTCGCCCGGTCCAGATCGCCGGACGCGTTCATGATCGAATGGGTCGCTGATCGAACCGCGCCAGCGAAGTGCATCTCAGGCCGCATCGGTAGGTTCTCCCAAACTCTTTGGAACTCGTTCACCTAGCATTAACATTAGTGTCGGCGGTGAGGGGCCATCCATCCATAGACGGTCTGTCACGGCTCATTCGACGCTTCGTCCCGAGTTAAAGGCCCGCGTTCTAATTCGGGGAGTCACCATGAAAAACTGGACTTGGTCATTCGAAGGGCCATAGCTCATTCAGAGGTCTTCTTCGATACTCGGGGGGTGGCTGGCGTGCGCCGTGAAGTTTCGCAAGCCGGCCTGCCTGACGACAGGCACGGCGATCTCGGCCGTCCGCTGTACGCGGTTGTCCTGGATTCGACCCGGGCGGCGCTGATTTTGCATATGCCTTCTGAGCGAATCCTGGCAGCCAGCCCGGCCGCAGCGTCGCTGCTGCTGGCCGAGGCCGGGTCGTTGGTAGGCCGTCGGTTGTCGGATCTCGCGACGTCCCCGCCCTCGGAAGCCTCGGCCCTGCTGGCCAGTGGCTGGCTCAACGGCTACGAATCGCGACGCACCCTGGTCGGCACCGAGAACGGGCAGCAGATCGATGTCTGGCTGCGCAGCACCGAGGACCGATCGGAGGCGCCGGTCGCGCTCGCGGCGCTGTCCAAGCCGGGAATGGACGAGTGGGAGATCGATCCTGCCGAGTCCAGCTCCCCCGCGGTGATCGGCGCGGCCGACGAGCAGCTGATGCTGGACCGGGTCAGCGACAACATCGAATCGCTGCTGGGCTACCCGCCGGGCGACGTGCTGGGCCAGTCGCTGCTGCACCTGGTCGCCGCGCCGGACATTGCCGGCGTGCTCTTCGCCTTGGCGCAGGCGACCAGCAGCCAGCAGGGGGTCAGCCTGACCATCCGGATGCTGCGGCCCAACTCACGCCAGCTCCGTTGCCAGCTGGTGCTGCTGCCACTGGAGCCCGAACCGAGCTGCGCGTTTGCCCTACAGCCGGCACGGGAATTCTCCGAGTCCTACCGGTCGGTCGATGAGTTCCGGCTGTTGCTACGCAGGTTCACCCAGGGCATCCAGGCGGCCGGGACGGCTCGCGATCTCACCGAGGGGCGCCAGCCGCGTAACCGATCGCTCGCTGAACTGACCGCCCGCGAAACCCAGATCGTCAACCGACTGCTGGCCGGCGACCGGGTGCCAGCCATTGCCCGGCAGCTCTTTCTTGCCCAGAGCACCGTCCGCAACCACTTGTCGGCAGTGTTCTCCAAGCTGGGAGTGAAGTCCCAGCAGGAGCTGATCGTGCTGCTGCGACAAGCCCAAAACTTGGACGACTAGCGCACCGAACCGGCCGGACGCTCAGCCAGCCGGGTGCAGGTCCGCCGAGGTGAGCACGATGGCACTCATCGCAAGGTCGCCCTGCACCAGGAATCGGCCGTGGAACGCGGTCAATTCGACGCCTTCGAGTTCCGGTCCCGGCACCAGCAACTCGGCCACGAAACACTCGGCGTCCGGATCTATCCGGATCGACGCTTCCTGAAAGTCCAGCCAGCGATGGGTGATCGGGAACCAGGCCTTGTAGACCGACTCCTTCATGGTGAACAGCAGCCGTTCCCAGTGCACGTGTGGGTGTCCGGTTGCCAGCACGGCAAGCTGTTGCTGCTCCTCGGGCCGCGCGACCAGCTCGAACACCCCGTCCGGTAGCGGAGCATGCGGCTCGGCGTCCAGGCCGATGCTGATCGCCAGCCGGTCCGGTGCCACCGCGGCACCCCGGTAGTCCTGGCAGTGCGTCATGCTGCCGACCACGCCGGCCGGCCACTGCGGAGCACCCCGCTCACCCGGCAGGATCGGCGCCGGTGCGATACCGAGCTCGGCCAGCGCGATCCGGGCACAGGCTCGTACCGTGCTGAACTCGGCTCGCCGCTTGCTGACCGCGTTGACGATCACCTCGCGTTCGACGTCGAAAAGGTGATCCTCCGGCCCGTCCAGCCGGCTTTCAGCCGTTGCCACCCAGTCGGGCAGGATCGCCTCGATCATGCCGGCGCCGGCAGGATCTGGCGCGGCCAGGGCAGCGTCCGACCACGCGGGCGCCACTCGCGCGGGTAGCCCAGCGACACCTCTTCGAAACGTACGCCGTCCTCGTAGGTGGTCCGCGGAATATGCAGGTGGCCGTAGACCACCGCGGCCGCGTCATAGCGCACGTGCCAGTCGTGGGTGAGTTCGGTGCCGCACCACTGGGCAAACTGCGGGTAGCGCAGCACCAGCGTCGGCAACCGGGTCAGCGGAAAGTGATTGATCAGCACGGTTGGCAGCTTCGGATCGCGAGAGTCCAGCCGTTGCAGGGAATACTCGATCCGAGCATGGCACCACTCGGCCCGGCTCGGGTACGGGTCCGGGTGCAGCAACTGCTCGTCCGTGCAGACGATGCCGGTCTCGTAGGCCAGCTCCAGCGCTGCCTCCTGGGTGAGCACTCCGGGTGGCAGGAAGGTGTAGTCGTAGAGCACGAACAGCGGCGCCACCGTCACCGGTCCGGCCGGGCCGGTCCAGACCTGATACGGATCCTCCGGGGTGAACACCCCCAGCTCGCGGCAGATCTCGACCAGGTGCCGGTAGCGCTCCTCGCCCCGCAGCTTGACCGGATCGGCCGGGTGCGTCCACAGCTCATGGTTGCCCGGCACCCAGACCACGGTGTGAAACCGCTGACGCAGATCAGCCAGCGTGCGCTGGATATCGGCCACCTTCTCGCCGACGTCACCGGCCACGATCAGCCAGTCCTGGTCGTTGTCGGGCTGTAGCTTCTCGACCAGTTCACGGTTGTCGGTATAGCCGGTATGCAGGTCGCTGACTGCAAGCAGCTTCGGGTGATCGGCGATCGGATCAGTCACACGCACAAGCCTATCCGCATAGCCGTGCACCTTTCCCCGGACCACCGGCCCGGGGAAAGGTGCACGATTGTCGTACTGAGTTGAGCGGTTCCTCAGCCCTCGTTTAGAAGGCCGAGGTGCCGTTCGGAGTGCCCAGCCCGGTCGGGCCGTCCCAGCCGGTGCCCGCGTGGCACCAGATGCTCGGGCTGCACGAACCGTTCGAGCCAGTGGTGACGTCGAACAGGCCCGAGCTGTGCGCCCAGGTGTAGGAACCCGGGTAGCCGGCGGTGTTACCCGACAGCGCGTACACACTGGCGATGATCGGCGACGCGGCACTGGTGCCGCCGTAGACCTGCCAGCCCGACGACCCCTGGTACGGGGTCGTGTCGTAGACCGAGACACCGGTGTTCGGGTCGGCAACCGCGGAGACATCCGCGACGGCGTCCTTCGAGCACTGGGTGACCGAGGTCTGCCAGGTCGGCTTGGCGTTGATGGTCGAGCAGCCGCTGCCGGCACCGCTCCACGCCGACTCGGTCCAACCACGGCTGTTGCTGGCCTTAGTCAGGCTCGTTCCGCCGACACCGATGACGTCGGTGTAGGAGGCGGGCGATTCGATGCCGTAGCCACCGTCACCGCTGGAGGCGGTGATCGCGATGCCCTGGTGGTTGTAGGCCGAGCTGTTGGAGCTGTCACCACCGCCGTAGCTGTTGCTGATCGCGACCACGCCGGGCTGGCTGGCCGCAGTGTTCTCCGCCGAAGCTAGTGCGGCGAACGACGCCGAGCTGGCCTCGACCAGGTCGATCTTGCAGCTCGGGCAGGCAGCCGAGACCATGTCCAGGTCGAGGCTGATCTCGGTCGCCCAGCCGGCGTCGGTCGGAGGCGAACCGATCTTGTGGAAGCAGCCGTTTGCGGTGGTACAGGCCGGCAGTCCGAAGGTGGAGCGGTACACGGCAAGGTCGGATTCAGCGGTCGGGTCGTTGTAGGCGTCGACGATTGCCACCGTACGGCCGGCTGCGCTTCCGGACAGCTTGTAGGCACTCTGAATGTCAGCAGGGTTCAAACCGGAGGGGGAGCCGGTCACCGCGGGCTTGCTGGTTCCGCTGCTGGCCAGGGCCTGCGCCATGCAGGCGGCCGTGGTCTTGGTCGGTGCCGCGCAGGTCTTGACGGCGTGCTTGCCGACCGCGAACGGTGCGGCACTTGCCGTCGTGGCCGACGCGACGCCGGTGGTGGCTAGCGCCGCCAACGCCACGGCGGCGCCAGCCGCCGCAAGCGTGATGGAGAGCTTCATTGGACCTCCTGGGGGAAAGGGAAATGCCCTGCGCCATAAGCACGCTTATAGCGTGGCTTACAGCTTTTGGGTGAGTTGATAATGAACCATCCCATGTAAATCAAACGTAAGGTTGAAAACTGCCACCTTCCGGCCGCCCGGCTACCGTGAACCACCCATGAGCTAGCCCGGAAGGAGCCCCAGAGTGCCCCGAAAATTCCTATGAGGAGGACCGACAGTGCCGGAACACTCCTATGAAGTAGCCGTGCGCTGGACCGGAAATCGCGGTGCGGGTACCAGCGGTTACCGCTCCTACGACCGCGCGCATGAGGTGAGCGCGGCAGGCAAGGCAACCATCGCCGGATCCTCTGACCCGGCCTTTCGCGGCGACGCCGAGCGCTGGAATCCTGAAGAGCTGCTGCTCGCCTCGCTGTCCCAGTGCCACCTGCTCTGGTACCTGCACCTGGCCGCGCTGGCCGGCATCGTGGTTACCGGCTACCTCGATCAGCCGATCGGCCGGATGGCAGAGAACCCCGATGGCAGCGGGCAGTTCATCGACGTCCTGTTGCGTCCGAGGGTCACCGTCGCCGAACCCGGCATGATCGAGCGTGCCCAAGCGCTGCACGAGCAGGTCAATCCGCTGTGCTTCATCGCCCGGTCGGTGAACTTCCCGGTCCGGCACGAAACGGTCACCGACGTCGTGCCGGGCTAGGCTGGCCTGGAACGGATATTTCGAAAACACCCGGACGGGGACTTTGTGCGACTCCACTCGCGGCTACTGGCCGCAGCGTTTGTTCTGACCGTTGCCTGCCTGAGCGCCTGCAGCTCGCACGCCGCATCCTCTCCAAGCTCGGGCTCGCCGTCCGGGGCGGCCGGCTCGGTCACCGGCGCCGGCGTCACCGTCCAAGGCGCTTTCGGCAGCAAGCCGACGGTGAACATCGCCGATCGGGCCGCCCCCAGCACGCTCAGCCAGCAGGTCCTCACCGCTGGGACGGGTGCCGCAGTGGCCAAGGGCGACACCCTGGTGGCCAACTACGTCGGACAGACCTGGGCACCCAAGAGCGGAAAGCCCAATGTCTTCGACTCGTCCTTCGACCGGGGCATGCCCGCTGCCTTCGTGATCGGCGTAGGCAGCGTGATCCCGGGCTGGGACAAGACGCTGGTCGGCCAGAAGATCGGCACCCGGTTGCTGCTGTCGATCCCGCCGGCAGACGGCTACGGCACCACCGGCCAGTCGCAGGCCAACATCTCGGGTACCGACACGCTGGTCTTCGTCATCGACGTGATCGCCACCTACAAGCCGAACGCCTCCGCACCGGGCACGCCGGTGACCGCACTGCCGACCACCGGGTTCCCCAAGATCAGCAATCCGGCAGGTAAGGCCCCCAGCATCCTGAGCACCAAGGGTGTCAAGGTCCCGAAGAAGCCGGTCGCGACCCTGCTGGTGACCGGCAGCGGCGCGAAGATCGACCCCGCCAAGACGCTGGTCCTGCAGATCGTCCAGGCCGACCTGACCACCGGAAAGAACGCCCAGTCCTCCTGGGGTAAGGCGCCCCAGGTGGTCGCCGGCAAGAACGTGCTCAGCATCGCCACCGTGCTGACCGGCAAGAACATCGGCAGCCGGGCGCTGGTGCTGGTGCCGGCGATCGCGGCCACCCCTGCCACCGCGAGCGCGGCGGCACAGCCGGCGACCCCGCCACAGGTCTTGATCGCCGACGTGGTGGGCCAGTTCTAGCCGACTGACCACTGACCGGAATTCCGGCAAGCGCGCCGGCCAGCTACCGGAATTCTGCGTTAGAGTTCCAGTATGTACCGCTTTATCGGATTAGCTGGTTTTTCGGATCACGTCTCGTGACGATCGAGGATCGTCGCCCGCGCGGCAGCGGCCCCGGCCCGATCACCCCGGACGGTTGCGCGGTCGAGCTGTACTCGCGGCTGCCAGCACACGGCGAGCCCGCCATCGTCGGCGGCGCGGTACCGGCTGGCTGCACGATCCTGGAGCTCGGTGCGGGTACCGGCCGGATCACCCGGCCGCTGCTCGAACTCGGCTATCGAGTGACCGCGGTGGACGAGTCGCAGGAGATGCTGGACCGTATCCACGGTGCCGAAACAGTCCTGGAAAGTATCGAGAATCTCGAACTGAACCGGACCTTCGACGCCGTCCTGATGATGTCCTACCTGGTGGCCACCGCCGATCCGGTGCAGCGCCGGGCCTGGCTGTCGACCTGCCGCCGGCACGTCCGAGCCGATGGCCTGGTGCTGCTGCAGCGACACAGCCCGCGCTGGTTCGACACCGCGACCCCCTACGAGCGGGCCGAGGGCACGATCAGCATGCGGCTGAGCGGCATCGAGCGGCCGGCCGACGGGCTGCTCACCGCGACCATGCAGTACACCAGCGGCGATGACCAGTGGAGTCACACCTACACCCACGACCGGTGGGACGCCGAGGTGATGCACCACGATCTCGAGGCCTGCGGCCTGCGCTTCGACAGCTTCATCACCCCGGACGAGGGCTGGCTGATCGTCCGTCCGGAGTGAGCTGGCCCAGCCGAGCAGGTATATGCCCCAATTCAGCTGGGTACGTTAGCGAAAGTGGCAATTCTCGAACGGCGAAAGGTGACGGTACCTAGCAGCCCATGACTACCGAGCAGACCGCCGCGGCGACCACCGAGGCCAACCGGAGCCGTTCGTCCAAGCAAGCGATGCTGACCGCACTCGGTATCGATGCGCTGGGCAGTGGGGTGTACCTGCCACTGTCGCTGCTGTACTTCACGCTGGTGGCCAAGTTGCCGCTGGGCGATGTCGGTTACGCGCTGAGCGCGGCTACCGCCGGCACCCTGGCGGTGCCGCTGGTGGCCGGCAGCCTTGCCGACCGGATCGGTGCGCGCCGGGTCGTGGTGGCTGCGCAACTGCTGCAGGGACTCGGCTTTCTCGGCTACCTGTTCGTGCACAACATCGCCGAGCTGGTCGTCACCGCGCTGCTGGTGGGTGTCGGGGAAAGATCGTTCTGGACCACGGTCTTCACCTTCGTTGCGCAAAGCGCCGACGAGGGCGAGTTGGATACCTGGTACGCCCGAGTCTCGGTCATCCGCAGCATCGGGGTCGGCGCCGGGGCGCTACTGGCCGGCGTGGTACTCGGGGTCGGCAACCGGACGCTCTACCAGGTCGCGATCATCGGCAACGCCGTGAGCTTCGTGGCCGCGGCGGTGCTGTTGGCCTTTTTCGTACACGAGAAACGCGCCGCCAGTGGCCGCAAGCGGATCTCCAAGGGCGGTTATCGAGCCATCATGCGGGACCGGCCGTTCCTGGCCTTCACCGCCACCAACCTGGTCTACTCGTTGTGCCTGACCATGATTACCGTTGCGTTGTCGGTATATGTGGTGAAGGGGTTGGCCGGTCCGGGCTGGCTGGTCGGTGTGCTCTTCGCTCTGAATACCGGCCTGATCATCGTGTCCCAGGCCAGGGTCACCCAGGCGGTGTCGACCTACCGGCGGACCCGGGTGCTGGCCGTGGCCGGCGTGATCTGGGTGGTTTGGGCGCTGGCCACCGCCGGCGCGACCCAGATCCCGCACGCCGGGCTGATCCCGTACCTGGTGGTCGGCATGTTGCTGTTCACCGTTGCCGAGATGATGCAATCGCCCACCTCGACCGCGCTGGCCGCGGCGGCCAGCGTCGATGAATTGCGTGGGCGGTACATGGCCATCTACCAGTACGGCTATCAGGGCGCCAAGATCATCGCGCCGGTCATGTTCACCCAGCTGTTCGCGGCTGGCCGGGCACTGCCCTGGCTGGCCGTCGCAATACTGACCGCGCTGGTGATTCCAGTTCTGCTGAAACTGGAAAGTCACTTGCCCGAGTCGGCGATCCGGCGTCAGCCAGCGGTGCCTGAAGGTTCCTGAGATGAGCGCCGCCACCGGCCTGGACAGCTACTTCGACAATCCGCTCGGCGGCCTCAGCGACCAGGCCTGGGACGAACTGGCCGGCGAGAAGTTCTACTGCTCAGCGCTCTGGCTGCGACTCTGCGCGCTGGCACCGGGCAGCACCTCCGGCGGCGTGCACGTCGAATTGCCCGGCGGCGGTCGGGCTGCGGTACCGGTAGCCGCCGTGCGGCACGAACCCAATGCCAACTCCCGCTGGGGGGATCAGTTGACCCAGCGCGGGCTGCCGAGCCCGGCCGAGCGCGGCCTGCTGGTCGGCCAGCGCCGTGGCTACCTCACCGAGTTGATGTACTCGCCCGGCGCGGATCGCCAGCAGGCGGCCACCGAACTGCTGGCCGCATTGCGGTCAGTCCGATTGCCCGACCCTGGCCCGACCCCGTGCGTCGCGATGTACCTCACTACACCGGACGCGCTGGCGCTGCGCGCTGCCGGCGTGCGTGCCGTTCCGGTCGCGCTGAAGACCGACGCGTGGATCGAGATCCCGGACGGCGGTTGGGATGCCTGGCTGGACTCGCTCGGGTCGCACCGGGCCAGGCGAATCCGCAGCGAGGCCCGCAAATTCGACCAGGTCGGCTACCAGCTGGAGTACCGGACGCTGCGCGAGTCCTACCGGGACGTCGCCCGGCTGCTGGCCCGCACCGAAGAGCGCTACGGACGCTCGGTCGACCTCGACGGGCTGACCCGGTCCTTCGGCAACCAGGGCGAACTTGCCGGCGACCGGGCCCAGGTATTGCTGTGCTCCGAGGCCGGCCAGCCGCCGGTGGGTTTCTGCCTGTTCTACCGCTCGGACGACACCATCTTCTTGCGGGCGATCGGTTTCGACTACCAGAAGCTGCATTCGGCAACCGAGTACTTCAACCTGACCTACTACCTGCCGGCCAGGCTGCCGGGCGTGCGCTGGCTGCATGCCGGAATCTCCACGCCGGAGGGCAAGGCACTGCGCGGCGCCACCCTGCGCCCGCTATGGCTGATGGATCTCAGCGAGGACAGTGTGCTGGCTGGCCGGGATGCCGAGATCCGCCGGCACAACAGCGGATTCCTCGGCGAGCTGGCGGACAGCTCACCGGTGGTCGCTGCCGCGCTGCCCGACGAACTCTGGAAAGTCTTCTGCTGATCCAGCTGCCTGCGATGGGAGTTCTGATCCAACCACGTGCGGTTGGAGGGCGATCAGGTCCGCCGGATTGATCGGCACTCGGTGGATCGGCCGGCCGGTTGCCGCTCGAACCGCAGCCGCCACCGCCGCGGTCGAGGAGATGGCCGGCAGCTCGCCGATTCCCCTGATCCCGTAGGGCGCTTTCGGATCGGCCAGCTCGAGGATCTGCACACTGATGGCAGGCACGTCCATCATTGTGGGGATCTGGTAGCTGGCGAACGAAGGATTGAGGACCTTACCCTCGGCGAGCTGGATCTCCTCCAGCAAGGCGAGGCCCAGCCCCTGCACGGTGCCCCCCTGCAGTTGGCCCACGATGACCTGGGGATTGACGGCCCGTCCGACATCCTGGGCGATCGCCAGGTCGAGCACTCGGACCAGGCCCAGTTCGATGTCCACCTCGACTACGGCCCGATGTGCCGCGAAGCCGAACTGGACCGCCGAGTCACCCTGGCCGTGCACCGGATCCAGCGGCTCGGTCGGGCGGTGATGGAACTCAGCGGTCCGCTGCACGACCTGCTCGCCCAGCGCCTCGGCCAGCGCCAGGATCGGCTTTCCCGTTGCATCCAGGACCATTTCTCCGGCCAGGCTCAACGGTTCGGCGGCTGGGGTCCGCAGCCGCGCCCGTGCCAGCTCCAGCACCTGCTCGCGCACTTCGAGGCAAGCTGCCTGCACCGCACCGCCGGTCACGTAGGTCTGTCGGGACGCTGACGTCGGGCCAGCGCTCGGATAGCTGCTGTCGGCCTGCTCGGTCTGGACCTCGGCGATCCCCAGCTCGGTCCGGACGATCTGGCACTGCACGCCCAGCACGCCCTGGCCGACCTCGGCCGCCGCGCTGGTGACCACCGCGACCGGCCGGCCAGCCTGCACCCACAGCCGAACCCCGGCGGTGGAGCAGTCGTCGAATCCTTCGGAAAACATGCTGTTCTTCAGGCAGGCCGCATAGCCGACCCCTCGGACCAGGGTCGAGTCCGGCGAGTTGAGCGGCGGCACCGGCAGGTCGCGCAGCCGCCGCAGCAGGTCGGCCACCGGGGCGGGACTGTCCAGCACCTGGCCGGTCGGCAGGCTGCCACCTTCGGACAGCGCGTTGCGGATCCTGATCTCGACCGGGTCGATGCCGACCGCCGCAGCAAGCCGATCCATCTGGGATTCGTAGGCAAAACATGGCTGGACGGTGCCGAAACCACGCATCGCCCCGCACGGCGGATTGTTGGTGTAGGCCACCCAGGCGTCCGACCAGACGTGGGGCACCTGGTACGGCCCGACCGCATGAGTCGCCGCGTTGCCGGCGATGGCCGGGGAGCTGGCCGCGTAGGCGCCGCCGTCCAGCACGATCTCGGCCTTCACATAGATCAGCCGGCCATCCCGATCGCTGCCGTGCTCGTAGCGCAGCACGGCAGGGTGCCGGTGCACGTGCCCGAAGAACGACTCCGATCGGGAATAGCACATCTTCACCGGCCGATTCAGCCGCAGCGCGAGCAGGCAGGCATGCACATGCATCGACAGATCCTCGCGGGCGCCGAAGGCACCGCCGACGCCGGCCGGGCAGACCACCACTCGATCGGCGGCCAGGCCCAGCGAGACCGCCAGCTGCTCGTGATCGATGTGCACCGACTGGGTCGCCACGTACAGCCGGATCCGGCCGCCGTCCTCGGGCACCGCCAGCCCGGACTCGGTGCCGAGAAATGCCTGGTCCTGCATACCCAACCGGTATTCGCCACGCACCACCACGGGAGCGTCCACGCACTCATCGCGCTGCGCCGCACCGCGTCGGATCCGCTTGTGACACAGCAGGTTGCCGTCCGGATGCACCAGCGGCGAGCCGGCTCGGATAGCCGCTACCGGGTCACTCACCACCGGCAGCGGCCGGTACTCGACCATGACCTGTTCGGCCGCCAGCCGGGCGGTTTCTGGATGATCGGCCGCCACCACCGCGACCGCCTCACCGTGATAGCGGACGGTGTCAATCGCCAGTACCGGCTGGTCCACCTTCATCTGGCCGAAGAGCTTGCGACCCGGGACGTCGGCATGGGTGATCACGTCCAGCACGCCGGGTAGCCGCCGGGCCCGGCTGGTGTCGATCGAGACGATCCGCGCGTGCGGATGCGGACTGCGGACGGTGACCGCCCAGACCATCCCGGGCCGGCTCAGGTCCGAGGAATACTCGAAGCTGCCCGACACCTTGGCCGGCCCGTCCGCACGGGGCGGGCTGCTACCGATCACCGCGGGTTTGCCATTTTGGTTCAAGCCGAAACCGCCGGTCAGGCCCAAATTGTCGGTCGCCGCGAAACCGCCGGTCAAGCCAAAACTGCCGGTCACGACGAAACCTCCACCGGCTGGTGACTACGCTCGGCCGCCAGCAGGACCGCCTCGACGATCGCCTGGTAGCCGGTGCACCGGCACAGGTTGCCGCCGAGTTCGCTTCGGACCTCGGCCTCGGTCGGCCGTGCGATCCGGCGCAGCAGGTCATCTGCCGCCATCACCATGCCCGGCGTGCAGAAACCGCACTGCACCGCGCCTGCATCCAGAAAGGCTTGCTGCACCGGGTGTAACTCACCGGTCGGGCCGGCCAGCCCTTCGACCGTCCGCACCTGGCCGCCGGCAGCCTGGGCGGCGAGCACCAGGCAGGCATTGACCAGCACGCCGTCCAGCCGGACCGTGCACGAGCCACATTCGCCCTGCTCGCAGGCGTTCTTGGTACCGGTCAGCCCGCACCGCTCGCGGAGCAGGTACAGCAGGCTCTCACCCGGCCAGCAGCCGTCGCAGTCATAGAGGGTGTCGTTGACGATCAGTTCGATTTTCACTGGCACTCCTGTTGAGCCTCGCGCAGTAGCCGGCGCGCGAGCACCGCCAGCGCGTGGCTGCGATAGTCGGCGCTGGCCAGCAGATCGGTTTCGGTGGCAGCGGCGCCGGCAACCAAGCTGCCGAATTCATCGACCCATTCCGCGTCGAGTGGGGCTGCTGCGGGCCAGTGCATCCGCTCGGCCAGGAAAGCCTCGGCGGCCGTTGCCCGGCACGGCGTGCCGCCGAATGCGCCGATCCCGACCCGAAGCGTGGAGTTCGCGATGTCCAGCACGATCGCTACCGAGCACATCGATTTCACCATTGCCTGCCGCCGGCCGATCCGGACGAAGCGTTGCGGTCCGGCGGCTGCCGGCAGCCGGATCCGGCCGATCAGCTCATCGGCGGCCAGCGCGGTGCGGCCATTGCCGAGGTAGAACCGGGATACCGGCAACCACCGGCTGCCGCGTACCGAGCACAACTCGATTTCGGCGGCCAGCGCGAGCAGCATCGGATGCAGGTCACCGGCCGGCCTGGCCACCGCCAGGCAGCCGCCGATGGTGCCGCGATTGCGTACCTGGCGGGATCCGACGCCGCGCGCGACCAGCGCCAAGCCAGGCAGCCGCTCGCCGTGCTGCTCGTGGATGCTGGTGTAGCTGGTGGCCGCGCCGAGTTCGACCGCGGTACTGGATTGCCGGCAGCCGGCGAGGCCGCTGATCCGGCTGAGATCGAGCAGCGCGGCCGGGCGGAATCCGGCCAGCTTCATCGCCACCATCACGTCGGTCCCACCGGCGATCGGCACCGCGTCCGGACGGGCCGCCCGCAGCCGCAATGCCTCGTCCCAGTCGGTGGGTTGCAGGACGTCCAGGTCGCCGGCTGATCGGTCAGGCACCGGGATCCAACCCGCCGATCCACCGGGTCAGGCCGGCCAGCCGGCCACCTTGGAATCGGGCCGAAGCCAGCGCCTGGTCCAGGGTCGGGCCGTTGCGGTCCAGGTGCAAGGTGCCGTACGGGTTGCCGCCGGCCGCGAAGACCGCCGGGTCGGTGTAGCCGGGAGCGGCGATCAGCGCATCCCAGTGATGCATCGCGGTGTAGAGCGACAGCAGCATCGACTCGCCGCCGCAGTGGGCGTTGGCGGTGGCGCCGAACGCCGTGACGACCTTGTTCAGGTAGTCGGCGGCAGGCAGGATGGTCTGGCTGCGCTCGATGAAGTAGGCCACCGATGCCGGTAGCGAACCGTGCGCCGATGACATTCCCCAGGCCAGCCCATCGGCCCAGGTCAGGTCGGCCGCGGTGGCGACCGGCAGCTCGGTCCCGGTCTCGGTCCGGACTCCGGCTCCGGCTCCGGCCCGGGCCCCGGCTCCGGCAAGCGACGGCAGCCGGCGCAGCCGCACCTCGCAGC
>JALYVK010000072.1 GCA_030853265.1 Actinomycetota bacterium | reverse complement strand
GCGCGGGCCGCTGTAGCTGCCGGGCTCGGCCGCCAACGCCGCATGCAGGCTCGGCCGAGCGCCGGCCGCGGCGGATTGGAAGACCACCTGGCCGAAGGCCCTGCCCAGGATCCGGATCGCCGGGTTGGCGCCCAGGCCCTCCTTGCTCAGGAACAGGTTGGTGGCCGTCAACCCCGGATGGGCAACCGCCGAGGTCAGTCGGGTGCCGGCCGCGGCCGCTCGCCGTTGCAATTCCAGGCCGAACAGCAGGTTGGCCAGCTTGGAATTCGAGTACGCCCGCGACGCCCGGTAGCTGCCCTGCGGATTGCCGAACAGCAGATCCGCGCCACCGCCGCGGTGCGCCAGCGACGACACCGTGACCACCCGCGCATGCTCGGCGGCGAGCAGCGCGGGAAGCAGCCGTCCGGTCAGGGCGAAGTGGCCCAGGTGGTTGGTGCCGAACTGCAGCTCGAACCCGTCCGCGGTCGAGCGCCAGGACGGCGGTGCCATCACGCCGGCGTTGTTGATCAGCAAATCCAACGGGCCGTCCCAGCCATCGGCCAGCGCCGCTATCGAGTCCAGCGAGGCAAGGTCCAGCGGCAGCACGCTGACCTGCGCGTCGGGTAGCTGCGCCCGAATCCGATCGGCGGCCCGCTGGCCGGCCTCGGCGTTACGGCACGCCAGCCGGACGGCGGCACCGTGGCGGGCCAGTTCCAGCGCGGTCGGAAACCCGATGCCGGAGTTGGCTCCGGTCACCAGCGCGGACCTACCGTGCAGTGTCGGCAACTACGACGCATCCCAGGACATGCCGGCAACTGTACGGTCCTGCCCACCTAGCCGGACCGCGCCAGGCACTATAGGCAGATGACCGAACAGGCCGTCCGAACCCGACTCTGGCGTAACGGGGTGCTGGAGAAGGAGGACTTTCCCTTCGAGGACATCTCCGACTACATCTGCCAGGACGATTGCCTGGTCTGGGCAGACCTGCAGTCTCCGGACGCTGCCACGCTGGCCGCCCTCAGCCAAGAACTCTCCCTGGACAAGCTGGCCATCGAGGACGCGGTGGCCCACCACGAGCGGCCGAAGGCCAGTCGCTACGCCACCCATACCTTTCTCACTGCCTACGCTCTGGAACTGGATCGCGAATCCGGCGAGCTGTGTGACGTCCAGGTCTCGGCCTTCGTGCTCAAACATGCTTTCGTAACCGTGCACAAGGGCGAGTGGTTCGACATCGACACCATCGTCCAGCGCTGGGACGAGAACGCCGACCTGATCAAGTACGGGGTCAAGGCGCTGGCCTGGGGAATGCTCGACGTGCTGGTGGACGGGCACTTCGACGTGGTGCAGGCACTCGACGACGAGATCGAGGGCCTCGAGGACATCCTGTTCGACCAGTCCAACCAGGTCCACCAGCTTCAGCGGCGGACGTTCGCGCTGCGCAAATCGCTGGTGCACGCCCGACGCGCGGTGCTGCCGATGCGTGAGGTGGTCAATGCCCTGATGCGTCGCGACATCGACATCGACGAGCACCTGCGGCCCTACTACGAGGATCTCTTCGATCACGTGCTGCGCGCCGCCGAGTGGACCGAATCACTGCGCGACCTGGTCAGCTCGGTCTTCGAAACCAACCTGTCGCTGCAGGACGCCAGGCTCAACACCATCATGAAGAAGCTGACCTCCTACACCGCACTGATCGCGATTCCCACTGCGGTGACTGGGTATTACGGCCAGAACGTGCCCTACCCCGGCTTCGGCCGGCATGACGGGTACCTGTCAAGCCTGGTGATCATCGCGGTGCTGGCCGGCGCGCTCTACACCATTTTCAAGCGCAAGGGTTGGCTGTAGGCGCGCCGGCCTGGCATCGGCTAGCTGAGCGCCTTGCTGCTCAGCACGCTGAATCTCAGCGAGTTCAACGCCTGGATCACCGCTACCTGCGGCTTGTTGCAGTTGGTCACCGGCACCTTCGGCACGAAGACCTTTCCGTCGGTCTCCACCAGTGCGAAGTACGGCGTGTTGATCACGTACATCGGGCAGAGCCCATTGGCACGCTGCGCGGAGGGCACCTTCAGCGCGGCAACCAGCGCCTTCGGATCGCCGCCGGAACGCTCGGCGACCAACGTCCGGTCACCAGTCTTGGTCACGATCGTGCAGCGCAGCACCCAGGCGACCTGGATGTCGACCGGGATCGGCTTGGCGGTCGGGCCGTTCAGCATCGCGAAACTCTGCTGGCTCGGGCAGGTCGCCGCGATCGCCTGCACGGAGGCTGACGAGCCGGTCGAACTCGACGGGGCGACACTCGCGGTGCCGCCCATTCCCGGGCCGGTACTGGTGCCGTTCAAGCCACCGGCCGGGCCGGCCGGGCTGGTCGGACCGGCAGCCGGTCCCGAGCCGGCCGAGTTGGTGGACGCACAACCGGCCACCGTCAGGCCGGCAAGGACAACAACCGCCACAGCGGATTTACGCATCATTTCAACAATCCCCTCTCACTGCCCCGTCTTAACAGCCGATCTGATGAGTTGATGCGACGGAACGGGCAGATCATTGCACCCGAGGCATTTCCCTGCAGCACCGCCGAGAACCCGCGGCGCCGGCCGGAAACCCCACAGCACCCGCCGGAAACCCGCGCCAGCGACCAGAATTAGGCGGCGTGCCGCTGGCCGGGCACTGCAGGCCGGACGTCCAAGCCTTGCCCGCGCAGCTCGATCTCGACCCGATAGATCTCGGCCAGCGGGGCCGGCAGCTGTCCTCGATTGCGGGGCGGCTCGATATCCAGCTGGCCGCAGGCGGTTTTGAGCACCTCGACGTAGGCCGCCCGCAGCGCGCCCATCTTCAGCCCCTTGCCGGCCAGGCCCGGGCGGTTCTCACATGCCTCGAGCTGGGCTCGTAACCGGCGCAGGTCAGCCGTCACCCGCTCGATCGGCACCGTGCCAGGGCCGGCCGGGTGCCGCTGCTCGACGATCTGCTCCCACTCGCGCCTGACCAGACCACTGGCCAGCCGCACGATCAGCGGCAGCGCCAGGATCAGCAGCAGGACGGCGGCAAGCAGCACCAGTCCAGTGTGCGCGCCGATCCGGTGCCACTCAAGCCGGAATACCAGGCACTCCCACAGTGCACTCACGCCGACACCAGAGCCAGATACTCCGAAACACCGGGCCACTCAGGCCGGACCTCGGGACCAGCAGGGGCGAAACCGGTGCCGCAGGCTGCCTAGTGCTGGCCGGTCAGCGGCCGGTGACGATCAGCTCGGCCTTCTGGAACTCCTTCACCGAGGAATAGCCGCACTTGGCCATCACCCGGCGTACCGAACCGAACAGGTTGCGCTCACCGCTCGGGTCCGCGGTCGGGCCGTTGAGGACCTCTTCCAGCGACGGCCGATCGTCATCGTCGATGGCCAGATCCACCAGCGCCGAGCGGGGCACTCTTGGATGCGACGCGGTCGGATCCCAGTACCGGCCGCCGCCCGGCGCCTCGGCCGCGACCGCCAGCGGCTCGCCGAGCATCACCGCGTCGGCGCCGCAGACCAGCGCCTTGGCGATATCGCCGCCGGTGGTGATGTCGCCGTAGGCGATCAGGTGGACGTACCGGCCGCCGGTCTCGTCCAGGTACGCGCGGCGGGCGGCCGCCGCATCCGCGATCGCGGTCGCCATCGGGACGTCGATGCCGAGCGCGCTGTGCGTGGTGGAGCCCGAGTGCGCGCCGTAGCCGACGATCACGCCAGCCGCGCCGGTCCGCATCAGGTGCAGGGCGGTCTGGTAATTCGACACCCCGCCGACGATCACCGGGATGTCGAGGTTGGCGATGAAGGTCTTCAGGTTCAGCGCCTCGTCCCCGGCGTCGTCGGAGGCAACGTGCTCGGCCGAGATCACGGTGCCCTGGATGACCAGCACGTCGACCGCCTTGAGCACCGACGGCGAGAGTGCGACGGTGTGCTGCGGCGACAGCCGGACCGCGACCCGGATGCCGGCCGCCTGCAACTCGGCGGTGCGCCGCTCGAGCAGTTCGGGCGACACCGGTTGGGCGTAGAGCCGCTGCAAGGACTGGGTGGTGCAGCCGGCCGGATCGGCGATGCTGGCCAGCGCCTCGGCCGGATCCTCGTAGCGGGCCCACAGCCCCTCGCCGTTCAGCACGGCCAGGCCACCGAGCCGCTCGATCTCGACCGCGGTGGCCGGTGAGACCACCGCGTCCGAGGGCGCGGCCACCAGCGGCAGCTCGAAGGTGTGCGCGTCGATCTGCCAACTGGTCGACACCACCGACGAGCCCCGGGTGCGCCGGGTCGGGACGAGGGCGACCTCGTCCAGGTGGTAGCCACGTCGCGCTTCGCGGCCCAGTCCGATCTCCACGGTTTCCGGCATGGCTCAAAGTCTGCCCTATCGCCGGTTCGGCCCAGAATTTCGGTGGCCGCGGCCTTGGCCGACCGGCCGGCCCAGCGGACAATGACCCGATGATCGCGCGGCTGCATCACGTGGTGCTGGACTGCCCGGATCCGGAGCTGCTTGCCGGGTTCTACTCAGCACTTCTCGGCATGCCGGTGGTGTACCGATCGCCGGACTGGGTGGTGGTCGCCGAGAACGACAGCTCGTCCGGGCTGGCCTTTCAACTGGCCCCGGACCACCAGCCGCCGGCCTGGCCAGACCCACGACGACCGCAGCAGTTCCACCTTGACCTGATGGTCACCGATGTCCTCGCCGCCGACGCCTGGGTACGCGGGCTCGGTGCGCGGCGACTGTCGGCCACCGACCCGGTATATGCCGATCCGGCCGGCCACCCGTTCTGCCTGATCCCCAAGCCGGCCTGGGCGCCTGAGTTACCGGACGCGCCGGCCCCCGGTGAGCGGCCGCGCTGACCAACCGGCCGGCCTGCGATCATCGGCTGATGTTTCGCATCGCGTTCCTGGAGCCGAAGATCGCACCCAATGCCGGCAACGCCATCCGGATGGTGGCCTGCACCGGCTGCGAGCTGCACCTGATCGGCCCGCTCGGCTTCGACCTCTCGGACGCCAAGCTGCGCCGGGCCGGCCTGGACTACCACGATCTGGCCTCGGTCACCGTCCACGACGATCTGCCCGCGGCCTGGTCGGCGCTGCTGCCCGCGCGGGTTTTTGCTTTCACCGCACAGGCCGAAATCCGCTACACCGACATCGACTACCGTCCCGGCGACGTGCTGCTGTTCGGCACCGAACCGACCGGGCTACCCGCCGAGGTGCTGGCCGACCCGCGGGTGACCGCACCGGTCCGGATCCCGATGCTGGCCGGCCGACGTTCGATGAACCTGTCCAATGCGGCCGCGGTCGCCGCCTACGAGGCCTGGCGCCAGCAGGGATTCACCGGCAGCCGGTGAACGCCGCCGATCCGGGACGGTGAATGATCTGCTGCTATGCAGACCGCGCCCTACGGAAGTTGGACCTCGCCGATCAGCGCCGCCGACCTGGCGGCCAGTGGCCATCCGGTGTCAGGTGGCAGGTTCGTCGCGGGCGACCAGGTGTGGTGGAGCGAGCTGCGCCCCTCCGAAGCCGGCCGGACGGCCATCCGCCGGCAGCTTCCTGGCGGGCCGGTCGAGGACGTGCTGGCGGCACCGTGGAACGCCCGGACCCGGGTACACGAGTACGGCGGCAGCTCGTGGCTGGCCACCGGCGAGGGCGTGGTGGTCTTCGCCGAGTTCACCGACCAGCGGCTGTACCGGCTCGATCCGGGCGCCGAGCCGGTGCCGATCAGCCCGGCCGCCGAGAACCCGAGCTCGTTGCGCTATGCCGACCCGACGCTGTCCAAGGCCGGCGACGAGATCTGGTGCATCAGAGAATCCCACGACGCGGACGGCGTAATCACCCGCGATCTGTGTGCGGTCCCGCTGGAAGGCAGTGCTGCCGAGAACCCAACGGCGATCCGTTCGATCGTCGGCGGCTCGAACTTTCTGGCGCACGCCCGGGTGTCGCCGGACGGCCGGCGGCTGGCCTGGATCGCCTGGAATCACCCGCAGATGCCCTGGGACGGCACCGAGCTACGGATCGCCGACCTCGACGCCGAGGGCCGTTGCGGTAGCTGGCGCACCGTACTCGGCTCGAGCACCGAATCGGTGATGCAGCCGGAATGGCTCGACAACGAAAGCCTGTACGCGATCAGCGACCGTACCGGCTGGTGGAACCTCTACCGGATCAGCCTGGCCGAGAGGCCCACCGGTGGGGATCCGTCTGAGCATCGACCGAGGAACGAGGCAGGAGCGGAGCGAGCTGACAACATCTGCCCGTTCGAAGCCGACTTCGCCGGTCCGATGTGGCTGCTGGGCATGCGGTGGTACGCGATTCTCGCCGACGGCCGGCTGCTCACCGTTCGGACGCTGGGTGAGTCCCGGCTGGCCATCCTCGATCCGGCCACCGGCGAGCTGACCGACTTCGACCTTGGGGACCTCGGCACTCTCGCCCTGGGCGGGGTCGCCGACGGCCGGGTCCTGCTCGGCAGCGCCGGGTCGCGGACGGCGGCCGGCATCCGGCTGCTCGACCTGACCAGCGGCGAGCTCACCGATGTCCGGCTGAGCGTCGACTCGCTGCCGGATCCGGCCTACCTGCCCGAGGCCGAGTTGATGACGCTGCCCGGCCCCGGCGGTCGCGAGGTGCACACCCTGGTCTACCGGCCGCGCAACCCGGATTTCGCTGCGCCAGCTGGGGAATTGCCACCCTACGTAGCGTTCGTACACGGTGGTCCGACCGTCCACGTCTCGCCCACGGTGGACCTCGCGGTCGGCTACCTGACCAGCCGCGGGATCGGCGTGGTGGACGTCAACTACGGCGGTTCGACCGGCTACGGCCGGGCCTATCGCGAGCGGCTGCGCGGCCAGTGGGGCGTCGTCGACGTCGAGGACACCGTTGCCGCCGTCCAGGGACTGGTCCGGGCCGGCCTGGCCGATGGCGACCGGCTGGCCATCGAAGGCGGTTCCTCGGGTGGCTGGACGGTGCTCGCCGCGCTGACCGGCACGTCGGTCTTCGCCTGCGGTGCCTCGTACTTCGGCGTTGCCGAACTGGTCGAATTCAGCAAGCACACCCACGACTTCGAATCCCGGTACCTGGACGGCCTGGTCGGGCCGTTGCCCGAAGCGCTGGCGTTGTGGCACGAACGGGCGCCGCTGAACAACATCGACGGACTGTCCTGCCCGGTGTTGTTGCTACAAGGCCTGGATGACCCGATCGTGCCGCCGTTCCAATCCGAGATGTTCCGCGATGCCCTGGTAGCAAACAGTATTCCGCATGCCTACCTGGCCTACGAGGGTGAGTCGCACGGCTTCCGTCGTGCCGAATCGCAGATCCACTCCCGGGAGGCGGAGCTGTCCTTCTACGGCCAGGTACTGGGCTTCGAACCACCCGGCATCCCACGGTTGGAACTCTGGCGCCCGGCCGACTGACCCGCCCAGCACAAAGCCAACAGCTCAGGTGACCGGACGTGCCCAGCCGGGCAGCGAACCGCCGGCCAGCAGCGCGGCACCGGCATCGGCCAGCGCGGTGAGCGCCACCCGCTGGGTCCACGGGCCGTAGGACACCCGGGCCACGCCGAGCGAGGTTAGCTCAGCCAGTGAAAGGGAATCCGGCACCGCGAGCACGCTGAGCTTGCCGAATCCGAGGCCGGCAACCAGCTCGGTCACGGTCGAGGCGGACAGCAACCCCGGCACGAAAACGCAGTCGGCCCCGGCGGCCAGGAAGGCGCGTCCTCGGGCAATGGCGTCGGCCAGCACCGCCGCCGGATCGCGATCACCGGCCAGCAGGAAGGCATCCGTCCGCGCATTGAGCACGAACGGCACCCGTTCCGCCTCGGCCGCCCGGACGGCTGCTTCGATCCGGCCGACCGCCTCGGCGAACGGGCACATCCCGTCCTCGATGTTGCCGCCGACCACGCCCACCCCGATGGCCTGCCGGACGGTGGAGTCGACATTGCGATAACCACCCTCGAGGTCGGCGCTGACCGGTACCGACACCGCCGACACGATTCGACCAGTAGCGGAAAGCATCATCTCCAACGGCAACTGCTCGCCGTCCGGGTAGCCGTAGGCCGCGGCCATCGAATAGCTCGCGGTTGCCAGCGCCCGGCAACCGGGCAGTCCGGCAACGACCGCCGCGCTTGCCACGTCCCAGACGTTGACCATCACCAGCAGCTCGGGGTCGGTGTGCAGGCGGCGCAACTCGGCAGCTCGATCGGTCAGCGGAGCAGAAGTCATCCCGCCACCCTAGTGTCAGCGTCCCGGGTGGCGCAGGGCCGTAACAGCTGGTGGGCAGCCGGCCGCCCGGTACGATGTCACGGTTCGACTAGCCCAGAAAGTAGGAGACCGTGGCCTCCAGCCTGAGACAGTGCCTGCGGCCGGCCAACAACAGCCTCAACGCCCTGCGGCTGGCCTTGGCTCTCACGGTTATCGTCTCGCACTCCTGGCCGCTCGGCGGCTTCGGCAAGGAACCGCTCTTCGGTGGTGAGACGCCCGGCGGCTGGGCGGTCTTCGGCTTCTTCGCGATCAGCGGGTACCTCATCATGGGCAGCCGGGTATCCAACGGCTTCGCCGAGTATCTGCAACGCCGGCTGCGGCGCATCTTTCCTGCCTTCATCGTCTGCCTGATCCTCACCGCGTTCGTGTTCGCGCCGATCGGATACTGGAGAGCCCACCACCATCTACACGGCTTCGCCACCACGCCGATCTCGCCGATCAACTACGTGTTGTCGAACATCACGCTGCGGATGAACAACTACAACGTGGCCGGCGGGCCTACCGGCCTGCCCTACCCGCGCGCCTGGGACGGGGCGCTCTGGACCCTGTACTACGAGTTCGCGTGTTACCTGATCATCGGACTCTGCTGCTGCTGGACGAGATTCCGGAGCAGCGCGCTACCGATAGCGATACTGCTGCTCATCTGCACGATCGCTCGTTTCGAAGCTGTTCAGGTAGGCAAGTACGCCCAGAACTCGGACCTGTCCTGGGTCTTGCACCTGGCACCGTTCTTCCTTGCCGGATCGTTGCTCTACCAACTGCGGGACAAGGTGCCGATGCGGGTCGGGCTGGCTGGCCTATCCCTCGTCCTGCTGGTGGCTATTCCACTGCTCGGCACTCCGAGGCTCGTGGTGTTCTGCGCCCTCCCGATGGCCTACCTGTGCATGTGGCTCGGGGCGAGGCTGCCACTACAGCGGGTCGGCCGCCGCAACGACGTGTCCTACGGGGTGTACATCTACGGCTTTCCGGTGCAGCAGTTGCTAGCTCTCTACGGTCAGCACCGGCATGGGCAGCTGACCTACATCGTGCTGGCCGTGCTGTGCACGTTGCCGCTCGCTGCTGCCTCCTGGTTCCTGGTAGAGCGTCCGGCCATGGGTTCCCGGCGACGAGTCCGGACCGACCCGCCGAGACACCGCGCCAGCCCCGAGCCGCACACCGAACTGGTCGCCGCACGCTAGCCATCCACGGCTTTTCCCGCACCCGAGCCGGTTGGCCAGCGGGTCAGCGTCCCGGGTAGTTGGGGGCCTCCACTGTCATCCGGATATCGTGCGGGTGCGATTCCTTCAACCCCGCCGCGGTGATCCGGACGAAACGGCCGTTGCGCTGCAACTCCGCGATGTCGTGCGCTCCGACGTAGAACATCGACTGCCGCAACCCGCCGATCAGTTGGTACGCCACCGCCTCGAGCGGGCCGCGGTAGGGCACCTGGCCCTCGATACCTTCCGGGATCAGCTTGTCGTTGTCGGTCACATCGCCCTGGAAGTACCGGTCCTTGGAGTAGGACTTGGCCCGGCCGCGGGTCTGCATCGCAGCGAGCGACCCCATCCCGCGATAGGACTTGAACTGCTTGCCGTTGATGAAGACCAGCTCGCCGGGCGACTCCTCGCAACCGGCCAGCAGCGAGCCGAGCATCACCGTGTCGGCACCGGCGACCAGCGCCTTGGCAATGTCACCGGAATACTGCAGCCCGCCATCGCCGATCACCGGTACGCCGGCCGGTTGGCAGGCCAGCGATGCCTCGTAGATAGCGGTGACCTGCGGAACGCCTACCCCGGCCACTACCCGGGTGGTGCAGATCGAACCGGGCCCGACGCCGACCTTCACACCGTCCGCGCCGGCATCGACCAGCGCCTGCGCACCGGCCCGGGTCGCCACGTTGCCACCGACGATGTCGACCTGTTCGGCGGCCGGTTCGGCCTTGAGTCGCCTGATCATCTCGGTGACCCCGGAGGCGTGCCCGTTCGCGGTATCCACGATCAGCACGTCGACACCGGCCTCGACCAGCGCCATCGCGCGCTTCCAGGCGTCATCGAAGAAGCCCACCGCGGCGCCCACCCGAAGCCGTCCGGACGGGTCTTTGGTGGCCAGCGGATAGAGCTCGCTCTTGGTGAAATCCTTCACCGTGATCAGGCCTTGCAGCCGGCCGGCCGCATCGATCAGCGGCAACTTCTCGATCTTGTGCTTGGCCAGCAGGCCGAGCGCGACGTCCTTGTGCACGCCGACCTGCGCGGTGATCAGCGGCATGGCGGTCATCACTTCGGACACCGGCCGGCCGAAGTCGGTCTCGAAACGCAGGTCGCGGTTGGTGATGATGCCGACCAGCAGTCCCTCGGCGTCGACCACCGGCAGCCCGGAGATCCGGTACCGGGCGCACAGCGCGTCCACCTCGGCCAGCGACGCGTTCGGGGTGGTGGTGACCGGGTGGGTGACCATGCCTGCCTCGGACCGCTTGACCAGGTCGACCTGCTGGGCCTGTTCCTCGATGGACAGGTTGCGATGCAGGATTCCGATGCCGCCCTGGCGGGCCATCGCGATCGCCAGCCTGGCCTCGGTCACGGTGTCCATCGCCGCGGAGACCAGCGGCAGCCGCAAGGTGATGTTGCGCGAGAGCCGGGACGCGGTGTCGACCTCGCTCGGGATGACATCGGTCGCGCCGGGCAGCAGCAACACATCGTCGAAAGTCAGCCCCAGGCTGGCAAATTTGGCGGGAATGCCCACGCTCTCAGGTGGCGTGTTCTCAGGCGTCTGGCTACTCACGCGAACTCCTCGGTGCCGATGACTCATTCTAGGCGACCAGCCGCCGCCCGCAGACCAGCGCCGCCCGCAGACCAGCCGCCGGCCGACCAGTCCCGCGAGCCGACCAGTCCCGCGAGCCGACCAGTCCGGCGAGCCGACCAGTCCCGCGAGCCGACCAGTCCGGCGAGCCAGCCAAACCCGTGAATGCCCTGAGACGGGCCTATGACAAACATCAGGGGCGATTCAGGGTTGTCCCCACTGCCGCCGGTGCTCCCGAGCCGGGATTCTTCAGTAGTTGGATCGCCCGGCCGCGAAATCGACCAATACGAAGTCGACGTCCTCGACTACGAGATCGCTGCCGAATACCAGGAAAGGCAACTCATGAACTCGCCAGTCACCACCTCGACCGGCTACCAGGTGCCCAGCGTGCCGGCTGACACGGTCGCCGCGGCCGCCACCGGTCTCACCAAGATCTACGGCCTCGGCGACACCCAGGTGTACGCCCTGAACGACGTGTCGGTGGATTTCCGGCGCGGAGAATTCACCGCCATCATGGGCCCATCCGGCTCCGGCAAGTCCACCCTGATGCACTGCCTGGCCGGACTGGACACCGCCACCGCGGGCTCCGTCCGGATCGGTGACACCGAGCTGACCGGCCTGTCGGACAAGAAGATGACCCAGCTTCGCCGGGACCGGGTCGGCTTCGTGTTCCAGGCCTTCAACCTGGTGCCGACCCTGACCGCAGCCGAGAACATCACGCTGCCGATGGACATCGCCGGCCGCAAGCCCGATCAGCAGTGGCTGGATTCGGTGATCGACACCCTCGGCCTGCGGGACCGGCTCAGCCACCGGCCCTCGGAGCTGTCCGGCGGCCAGCAGCAGCGGGTCGCCTGCGCCCGGGCGTTGGCCAGCCAGCCGGAGATCATCTTCGGCGACGAGCCGACCGGCAACCTCGATTCCCGTTCCTCGGGCGAGGTATTGGGCATTCTGCGCAACTCCGTCACACACCTCGGCCAGACCGTGGTGATCGTGACCCACGATCCGCGTGCGGCCGGTTACGCCGACCGGGTGATCTTCCTGGCCGACGGCCGGATCGTCGACGAGCTGCGCGCCCCCACCGCCGACAAGGTGCTGGACCGGATGAAGGACCTCGAGGGCAGCTGAGATGACCACGACGACACTTACCCGACCACGCCCGACCGGCGCCGAGAAATCGATGCATTCCGGCAACAACGTGATGCGCAAGGTCTCGCTGCGCAACCTGGCCGCGCACAAGGTGCGGTTGGTACTCACCGTGCTGTCGGTGGTGCTCGGCACCGCCTTCGTCACCGGCTCGTTCGTCTTCACCGACACCCTCGGCCACACCTTCCATGGCCTGTTCGCCAATGTCGCCAAGGGCGTGGACGTGCAGGTGACCGGCGCCAACTCCAACGGCAGCGGCGTCCCGGTCGCCGACCTGGACCGGATCAAGGCGGTGCCGGGTGTGCGGGCGGTGGACCCGCAGGTCAATGCCCAGATCGTGTTGCTGGCCGCCAATGGCAAGCCGGTCAAGAGCGGCGGGGCGCCGACGCTGGGCCTGTCCTACTCGCCGCCGGATCAGTTCCTCGGCGGTGACCCGTACAAGTTCGTGGCCGGCTCGCCGCCGCAACACTCCGGTGAGATCGCACTGAACAAGGGCGCGATGAAGCTGTCCAAACTCAAGCTCGGTGATCACACCAAGGTGCTGGTACCAAGCCACGACACCGTCGAGGTGACCGTGACCGGGGTCTACGGCACCAAGTCCGACACCGGCGGCTACGTCGGCGCGCTGTTCGCCAGAGACCAGGCGATGCAACTGTTCACCGACGGCGAGCACGTCCAGTCAGTCAATGTCGCCGGCACCGGGCTGTCCCAGCAGACGCTGCTGGACCGGATCAGTCAGGCGGTACCGGGGCTGACCTACAAGACCGGCAAGCAGGTCACCAAGGACACCCAGGACAGCGTCACCAACGCGCTGAAGTTCATCAACTACTTCCTGCTTGCCTTCGGTGCGATCGCACTACTGGTCGGGACGTTCATCATCTACAACACCTTCTCGATGATCCTGGCCCAGCGATTGCGCGAACTGGCACTGCTGCGCGCGGTCGGGGCCAGCCGACGGCAGGTCAACCGATCGGTGCTGCTGGAGGCCGGACTGGTCGGCCTGGTCGGCAGCGTGCTGGGGATCGGCGGCGGTGTCGGCTTGGCCTACGGGCTGCGCGCGCTGCTGAACAGCTTCAACGTGGGGCTTCCGTCCGGACCGTTGCAGTTGCAGACTCGCACGATCGTGGTGGCGCTGGTCGTCGGCGTCGGCGTGACCATGTTCAGTGCGTACAGCCCGGCCCGCCGGGCCGCCAGGACCTCGCCGGTCGCGGCGATGCAGCAGGAGTTCGCATCGGTCGGTTCGTCCTTGCGGCGACGCACGATTCTGGCCATTGTGTTCACGCTGTTCGGTGCGGTGGCGCTGGTCGCGGGCGGAGTCGCGAAGGGCGGCGGCGGCGCGGCCGGCCTGGTCGGCATCGGCTCGCTGCTGGTGATCATCGGCGTACTGCTCGGCGCGCCGGCGCTAGCGCGTCCGATCGTGGGGACGGTGGGCGCGCTGGTGGCCCGGCCGTTCGGCTCGGTCGGTCGGCTGGCCCGCACCAATGCCGTGCGCAATCCTCGCCGGACCGCGGCAACCGCGTTCGCGCTCACCCTGGGCCTGATGCTGGTCACCGCGATCGCGGTCTTCGGTTCGTCGGCCAAGCGCAGCATCAACGCGCTGGTGGACAACACCGTCACCGCTGACTACATCCTGACCGGGCCCAATGCGATCGGTGTGCCGGTCGGGGTCGGGCCGGCAGTGGCGAAGGTGCCCGGCGTGCAGGAAGCGGTCGCGCTGCATCCGGTGGACGTCAAGTTCGGCGGCGCCGACCACCAGGGCACCGGAGTGGACGGTTCACTCGACGCGATGGCTCGATACACCCTCGTCGCCGGTTCGCGGGACCTGACCGGCAACAACCTGCTGGCTGCCGAATCGACCGCACAGAAATACCACTGGACCGTCGGCAGCAAGGTAGCTGTCACCACCTTCGACGGGGCGGCCACCACGCTGACGGTCACCGGGATCTATCAGCAGAACAGCCTGCTCGGGCCGTGGCTGACCTCCGGCGACTTCTACCGGAAGGTGACCCCGAAGCAAGACCTGCTCGACGAGGTAGTGCTGGTGCGGGCTGCGTCCGGAACCGACCTGGGCACCCTGCGCAGCCGGCTGGAGACAGCGACCGACCCGTACCTGGTGGTCACCGTGCAGGACCGAGAGCAGTTCAAGGGCAGCCAGGCCAGCCAGATCAACGGCCTGCTCGGGGTGCTGTACGGCTTGTTGGGACTGGCCATCGTGATCGCGATCCTGGGCATCATCAACACCCTGGCGTTGTCGGTGGTCGAGCGCCGCCGTGAGATCGGGATGCTGCGCGCGGTGGGCATGGTGCGCCCGCAGGTCCGGCGCACCATCTACCTGGAGTCGCTGCTGATCGCGGTGTTCGGAGCGATCGTCGGAGTGGCCATGGGGCTGACCTTCGGCGCACTGTTCGTGCACACCCTGCGCGATGGCGGCCTGAACCACATCTCGGTGCCGTTCGGCCAGTCGGTGCTGATGCTGGTGCTGGCCGCGGTGGTCGGCGTGCTGGCCGCGTTATGGCCGGCGGTACGGGCGGCCCGGACCAAGCCGCTGGAGGCGATCGCGGACCTCTGAGCCGGCCGGGTCGGCGCCGCAACACCGCCGATCGAGCGCATAGCGAACATTTTTCATGGCCGGAAGTTGGAATCGGGAGCACGTGGGGCGTTACCTTTAACAGGTGACGTCCCACGACTCGTTCTCGGATCCGCTCGGTGGACCACTCGATCCGTTCGCCGGCGATCCCAATGATCCGTCCAGCCTGCTGGACGATCTGGACCCGGTGGAGCCACTAACCGAGCAGGACCGCCGCGAGATCGCTGCCGATCTGGCCGAACTCATCGAGTTCGAGGTCGCACTCACCCCGCACGGTATCTACGGCATCGTGGTCGACTGCGGTGACTGCGGCGAGCAGCACTACTTCTCCTGGGCGTTGATGGCTGCCAACCTGCGCAGCTTGCTGGGCAACGGCCGGACCGGCGTACACGAGCCGGCCGCCGAGCCGATGCCCGATGCCTACGTCACCTGGGATTACGCTCGCGGCTTCACCGACGCGCTGGCGCACCGCAGCAACTGAGCCCGCCAGCAACTGGCTTTGTGAGCCAACCGCGCCGGAAAGCGTTGCACCAAAGCTGAAACGTTGACCGAATTAGTGGTAAACAGGTAGTTCCCATCCGTTACCGCAGCAGGTCCGAATCACGCTTCAGGGCGTCCCGAACTTGGCCGGTAGTGGTGATCCGTGACTTTAGCGGCGATCAAGGTAACTCAGCGTTACCTCTTCCGTGCCAGCTCGTTGACTCGATGCAAAGGTGCATTCCTGGCCAGTACGGGGTTTAGAGCTTTTCCGGAGGTAGCGATGGCGGATGTTTCTCGCCTACCCGCGCCGCGTGCGGCGGACTGGGAGTGGCAGCTCGACGGCGCATGCCGCGGCTTTGATTCCTCGACGTTCTTTCACCCGGAGAATGAGCGCGGGCCGTCCAGGGTCCGCCGAGAGCGGGCCGCCAAGCAGGTCTGCGCAAGCTGCCCGGTAGCCCAGGCGTGCCTGAACTGGGCGCTGCGCACCCGCGAGCCGTACGGCGTCTGGGGTGGCAAGTCCACCGAGGAACGGGCCCAGCTGATCAGGTTGCAGGCCAGCTGACGGCGGAGAAGCTCCGGCTACCTTGAGTAGCCGGTGACGGAACTCCCCGCTCGCATTGCGGACGATGCGAGCGGGGAGTTCCTTTATTGCTGTCTAGTTGCTCCGGCCACGTCGGGCGCCGGGTCTGACGCGAACTAGCCCAAAACTGGACCACCACGCGATGAGCGCTCGCGCGAAGAGCAGGCGCCCGCCACGCGGTCCGAGCGTAGCGAGGTGCGAGCGGCTCGGATGGCCCGAGCGCAGCGAGCGGCCTGGACGACCGCTCGCGTGCGCCCGAACAAGCTAGTGCGAGTGCCCGTGCCCGCCGTGACCATGTCCGTGGTCGGCTTCCTGGTCGGCCGGCTTCTCCACGATCGCCGACTCGGTCGACAGGATCAGCGCCGCCACCGAGGCGGCGTTGGCCAGTGCGGCCTTGGTGACCTTGACCGGGTCCACGATGCCGGCTTCCAGCAGGTTCTGGTACTCGCCGGTGGCCGCGTTCAGACCCTCGTTCAGTGCGAGCTGGGATACCTTGCTGACCACCACGTAGCCCTCGAGGCCGGCGTTGTTGGCGATCCAGCGCAGCGGCTCGACGACCGACTTGCGGACGATGTTCGCCCCGGTCGCCTCGTCGCCCTCGAGCCGCAGCTCGTCCAGCGCCGAGATCGCATGCACCAGAGCGGCACCGCCACCGGCGATGATGCCCTGCTCGACAGCGGCCCGGGTCGCGGCGATCGCGTCCTCGATCCGGTGCTTCTTCTCCTTGAGTTCGACCTCGGTGGATGCGCCGACCTTGATCACGCCCACCCCGCCGGCCAGCTTGGCCAGCCGCTCCTGCAGCTTCTCGCGGTCCCAGTCCGAGTCGGTGGACTCGATCTCGGCCTTGATCTGGCTGATCCGACCGTCGATGTCGTCCTGCTTGCCGGCACCGTGGGTGACGGTGGTCAGGTCCTTGGTGATGACGATGCGCCCGGCGCTACCGAGATCTTCCAGACCGATCTGGTCGAGCTTGAGGCCGACCTCGGGCGAGATGACCTGGGCACCGGTGACGATGGCCAGATCCTGCAGGAACGCCTTGCGGCGGTCGCCGAAGAACGGGGCCTTGACCGCGGCGACCGAGAAGGTCTTGCGCAGCGCGTTGACCACCAGGGTGGACAGCGCCTCGCCGTCGACGTCCTCGGCCAGGATGACCAGCGGCTTGGACGCCTGGATGACCTTCTCCAGGATCGGCAGCAGGTCGGCGATCGAGCTGATCTTCTGGGTGGTGATCAGCAGGTACGGGTCGTCGAAGGAAGCGATCTGACCCTCGGGGTCGGTGACGAAGTAGGGCGAGATGAAGCCCTTGTCGAACTGCATGCCCTCGGTGAACTCGAGCTCGGTGGCCAGCGTGTTGGACTCCTCGACGGTGATCACACCGTCCTTGCCGACCTTGGTCATCGCCTGCCCGATCAGCGCGCCGATCTGGGCGTCCTGCGCCGAGATGGTGCCGACGTGCGCGATGCTCTGCTCGCCCTCGACCGGGGTGGCAGCCTTGTCCAGGGCGTCACAGATCGCCTGGACCGCGGCGTCGATGCCGGTCTTGAGCCCACCCGGGCTGGCGCCGGCGGCGATGTTGCGCAGGCCTTCGGAAACCAGTGCCTGGGCCAGCACCGTCGCGGTGGTGGTGCCGTCACCGGCGACGTCGTTGGTCTTGGTGGCAACCGACTTCACCAGCTGCGCGCCGAGGTTCTCGAACGGGTCGCTCAGCTCGATCTCACGAGCGATGGTGACACCGTCGTTGGTGATCAGGGGCGCACCGTAGGACTTGTCCAGGACTACGTTGCGGCCTTTCGGGCCCAGGGTGACCTTGACCGTGTTGGCCAGCTTGTCCACGCCGCGCTCCAGAGCGCGCCGCGCGTCCTCGTTGAAGCTGAGGATCTTCGCCATTACTTGGTTCCTCTCCGAAATTCACTGGTAGCGAATCCACTGGTAGCGAATTCGCAGGTAGCGCAGGCAGAACCCGACCGAGCCGGGTTCGCGTAAATCGAGAACGCCCCGGGGCGCAGAGCGCTCCGGGGCATTCAGCGAATGACTTACTTGACGATGACGGCGAGGACGTCGCGCGCCGAGAGCACCAGGTATTCCTGGCCGGCGTACTTGACCTCGGTGCCGCCGTACTTGGAGTACAGCACGATGTCGCCTTCGCTGACATCGACCGGGACGCGGTTGCCCTTGTCGTCGATACGGCCGGGGCCGACTGCGAGGACGGTGCCCTCCTGGGGCTTCTCCTTGGCGGTGTCAGGAATGACGATGCCGGACGCGGTGGTGGTTTCGGCCTCTAGGGCCTGAACGACGATCCGGTCTTCAAGCGGCTTGATGTTGACCTTCGTTGCGGTCACGAGCAGCTCCCCTCCTTGGGGTCAATCTGTGTCTTACAGGAAATGTGATGTCGAGTTGTTCCGGCTAACGGTTGCCGTCGCGGGGGTCAACCGGGCCTTGACTAGCACTCTAGCTCCGAGAGTGCCAACCCTCAACACCGGGGCGGTGCTAGCTTGCTGCCCGCCCGGTGTCGCGGCGCGAGCCGTGGGTTAGTGGAAGGTGTACGCCGTCCAGTGCTGACCGGCGTCGGTGGTCGTCCAGACCGTCGGGGTACCGATCACCCCGTTGGCCGGCAGGCCCAGCACCCGGCCAACCGTGGGCGTTTCGAAGCCGATGTAGGAGGCGGTGTCCGGTCCCTGGCTTCGGGTGCGCTGCCAGTGCTGGCCGCCGTCGGTGCTGCGGTACAGCTCGTCGAGGCTGACGAACAGCTGGCTTGCCGAGGCCGCGCCCAATAGGTCACCGGGCGCCGCCCCTAGGCTGCTCGGTGCCTTGCTGAAGTGCGCGCCGCCATCGGTCGAGGTCATGGTGAACTGGGCGTCGGTGCCGCCGCGGGTGGTGCACAGCACGCTGATCGAACCGTCCGGAGCCAGCGCGACCGCCCGGGTGTCGACCTCGGTTCCGCCGACCTGCGGGCATACCTCGCCGCGGCTGGTCCAGCTCACGCCGTCATTGGTGGAGACGAACAGTGGGGTCGCGGCATTGTCGGCTCCGCCGGCGAAGTTGGCGTAGCTGGCCAGCACCGCGAGGTGGCCGCTGCGGACCAGCTGCACCCGGGTGCCCTGGCCGCCGGCCGGCAGCTGCACGTTCTGCCAGTTGCTCGAACCGACCGTCGAGCGTTGCAACCGGTAGCTGCAGCCGGGCGGGCAACCGTCCTGGCTGGTCACGCGCAGCACCGTCCCGTCGCCGATCTCGAGTGCCGCGGCCTGGCCGGCCTGCCGGACCCAGCTGTCGCCCCCGTCGGTGGTCAGGTACACGCCGCTCAGGCCGTAGGCGTAGCCAACCATCGAGTTGGCGAAGCGCAGCTGGCTGATGCAGTTGCCCTGGCAGTTGTTCAGCCCGAACAGCTCGGCGGCCGGGGCGGGGATACCGACCCAGCTCTTGCCGCCGTCGGTGGTACGCACGATCGAGGTGCACGGGGCGGTGGCGCAGGGCGCGGTGCCCAGCGCCCAACCGTCGTCCGGGCTGATCCAGGTCAGGTCGACCGCCCGGAACCCGGCCGGCACCGGGCCACCGACCGGGCCTACCGGCACCTGGGTGGGCGAGCTGGTCACGCTGCCGGACGTGCTCGGCTTCGGCGTGCTGGACGGTGCACCGGTCGGGGCCGAGGTGGTCGGCAACGGCAGTGGCCCGACCGAGCTGGCCGGGTGGTTGCCGGCCGAATGCAGCAGCTTGCCACCGATCAGTACCGACGAGGCCAGCAGCGCGACCAGCACCGCGGCAGCCGCCGGCAAGACCCAGGCCTGCCAGGCGCGGGGCCGGTACTCGTCGCGATTCGGCCCGCTGGCCGTCGATGCCGCGATCATCCGCTCGGTCAGCGCGGCGCTCGCCGAGACCTGCCGGGCCTCGGCAGCCAGCCCATCGCGCAGCATCGCGCTCAGTTCTCGGTCGTCGGTCATCGCGGGTGTCCATTCGTCTGCGGGGTCTGCGTTTCTCGCGACCGCCGCTCGGTTTCGGTTCGCAGCGCCTGCAGGCTGCGGCTGACGATGCTGCGTACGGTGGCCTGCCGGCAGCCCACGTCGGCGGCTATCTCGGCATCGGTGAGGTCATCGAAGAACCGCAGCACCAGCACCGCTCGCTGTTTCGGTGGCAGCCCGTGCAACAGTTCGCGCACCAGATCACGGTCGCTGAGCCGGCCGGCAAAGTCCGGTTCGTAGCCCCGATCCGGCGGATCGGCGAACAGCAGGTCCGAGGCGCTGCGCCGGCGTCGGCCATTGAGAAAGTTGTTGGTCAGCGACCTGCGGACGTAGGCGATCGGCACGTCGGCCGCGCCGACCCGGGACCACTGCGGATACAACCGGACGAAGGTGTCTTGCAGCAGTTCCTCGGCGGCATTGCGATCGCCGGTCAGCAGGAATGCAGATCTGAGCAGCGCCGTGCTGTGCACGCGCACGAACGCAGAGAACTCCGTGATCTCGTCCATGTCAGACCTCCACTGCGTGTGACACGGTGTGCATCAATTCTGTTGCATCCGTGGCCGGTGTGGTGGATCTCGCCGGTGCGCCAGACTGATCGAATGCTGCCAGAGCTCGAGCTACCGGACGGCCGGGCCGCCTTCGAGCGCGCGGTCGAGCTGGCCGGCCCGCTGGCCGGGACCGAGCCGATCCGCCGGGC